>NC_019729.1:5977597-6277881 GCF_000317475.1 Oscillatoria nigro-viridis PCC 7112 | reverse complement strand
TCAAGCATCTCAAAAAATTGCTGAGTTGAAAAGTCAGGCGTCGGTGCAAGCACAAGCGCCTTTGCCACAAGCAGCAGTGCCGTCAAATCAAACATTTAAAACATCAGATATAAATTTGTATGCTAGTCCTTTGGATAAGGATTTAGCTCAAATTAAGGCTGAGTACGAAGGGCCAAGTCAATCTCGGGAAGTGGCTTCACAGCAACCGCTTAAGGCTGAGCACGCAGCGCCAAATCAAGCTCGGGAAGTAGCTTCACTGGAACCGCAGCCAGCAGAAAAAGTCGCGGGGCCGCAGTTGGACGTACAAACGCACAGACAGAAAGTTAGGCAAGCTCAGGTTTGGTTGAAAAAGTTGGATAAGAATTCCGATGAGGGATATTGGTTCGATCAGTTTGCTTTTAAGTATTCTTCGAGGATAGATGCCGCGATCGACTATTTGCAAGTTGTGAATGAGTTTGATTGACCGATCGAACTTAAACATTGCCTAATTGTCTCCAAGACTGAGCTCGAAAGACTGTCTAATTCATACCCACCCTCTAAACCAAACATAACCCTCGGTGTAATTTCTAGACTGTATTGCGTAAGTGCAGCATAGTCTTGGGGCTGTAGATTTATTTTAGACAGTAAATCGGCTTGGTTGGCATCGTAGCCTGCGCTGACAATAAGCAAATCTGGGCAAAAGTTATGGAAAAAGGGGAGAACTTTGGTTTCAAACAATTGATGGTACTTTTGTATAGTGCTACCTGGGGTTATGGGGAGATTCAAAATGTTGTTAAATTTGCCCTGTTCTTGTGATTTTCCTGTGTGCGGATAACCGGGCGATTGATGAATCGAACAGAACGCGATGTTGGGGTAATTTTCTACAGCAGCTTGGGTTCCATTGCCATGATGGACATCCCAATCTAGAATGCCAACACGCTTGATGTTCTCATTAGTAAGTGCGTAAATAGCGGCAATGGCTGCGTTGCAGAAAATGCAAAACCCCATACCTTCATCTGGGAGTGCATGATGTCCTGGAGGTCTTGCTAAAACGAAAACAGGTTTTCCTTGCATCCAAACTCTATCAACCCCATCTAACCAAGCTTTCACAGCCAGCTCCGCCACTTCAAAGCTTTTCGGAAAAATCTGGGTTGACTCAAAGCAGCCCCAACCTCTTGCAGAATAAGCACTCACCAAGTCGATGTAGGTCATGGAATGAACCCGTTTAATCGCCTCGATTGCATTTCTGGAGGAAGAAGGCTCGACCCATTCAATTAAGTTGGCAACTGTTGAGGCTTTTAATCTATTTATAATTGCCGTAAGTCGCTCGGGCTGTTCGGGGTGCATGTACCCGGTTTGATGTTCGAGGAATTGCGAGGAGTAGATGATGGTAATCATTTAGTCACAAGCCAAAATAATGCGTCTCGAATTATATCAGAAGAAGGCTTAAGCTCTGGCTTATAAACTAGAGCTTGGCTCGATCGCCGAGTTCCTTAAATTTAACTGTTGTCCTCCTCCCGAAGATCGTTTTTCTCAAGGAATCGCCCCAGATACAGATTGATAAAATCTTCCGCAGCAGCTTCATCAATATTTTCTAAAGCTTTGACTATTTCCGTTACCGCTTCAGCTAGAGGATCGCTAACTTCGTTCACCCACTGGTAAACAGTAGATCGATTAATGCCCATTGTCACCGCGAGGCGATTTTGGCTGATACCGTAAGTTCCTAAGACTTGCCTGAGTGCTTTTCCTGCTTTTCCCATGCCTCCAATCATCTCAGAGGATTTTAAGGACGTAAATGTTTGTAACTATAAACATCAAGTAAGGTATGATGTTTGTAGTTACAAACATTATTTGGTTAGAAACTTGGTAAAACCCTATGTCAGAGAAATTACCTGCACAAGCCGATCGCTCCCCTGCTAGCGTTGTCGCCGACGCTTTAACGATTTCCGGCAAGCCGGCCAACCGCATGATGAGAGCTCGGCGATCCCAAATGGGTTAAGGGCATCATTCACCGCTTGCACAGTTTGGGGACAGCCGAAGTAGGAACGCGCAAGCAAGTTGACGCGAACTCGCAATCCCGGAGAAGTCATCAGCATCCTGAAGCGTTCCAGACAGCAAGATAAAGCTTGAGAAAATGCCCGTCTCACAGCTAGCTTTGAGGCGGTAAAAATCTTTCCCCAACCCCTGTGCAAACAGAGAGGTTGGGGGGGTTAGGTTTTATTGTTTGCCTGGGCCTACAATTCCTGTTACAGCGTCTTTGGACACAGATGTAGGATGCAATAAAAACAAAGCCGCCTTTTTTGCTGTATCTTCAGATAGCTGAATTTGTTTTAACTCAACAATACCTTCACTGATAAAAGTATCTCTCAAAGCAGCTTTTTCTCCGCTGTTAAAACTCGTTTCGTAAAACACTTCTCGAATTCCAGCCGCAATGACTAATTTCAAACAATAGATGCAGGGTTCTAAGGTGACGTAAATACTGGCCCCAGCAGTAGATATACCGTGTTTAGCAGCTTTGGCGATCGCATTTGCTTCTGCGTGAACCGCCCTTGACGGCAAAATTTTGCTGGCGTCGCAACTACTCAAACCGGGATAGCAGAAGCCTTGAGTTGTACAGTGTGCCGAACCTGACGGCGAACCGTTGTAACCCGTTGCTAAAACTTGCTTGTTTTTAGTTATCACTGCGCCTACAGGAAAAGCCAAACAAGTCGATCGAGTTGCGGCTAATTTGGCCAACATTAAAAAGTATTCGTCCCAGTTTGGTCTTTGAGGGGGTTCGTAGTTGTCTGGTGTATTGTCCATTTAAAATGTAGAATTATAACTGTATCGAGACAAGTCATTTATGGCGAGATTCCAGTCGAGCCAAATCCATTATCTCCCCTAGAGCTGGTACTTAACATTTTTACTTCTTCAATTTCCACGCGAATTACCGGCGCGATTACCATTTGAGCAATTTTCATGCCTTTTGTCACTTGAAAAGAAGTTTGACCGTGATTGATTAAGATTACTTTGATTTCGCCTCGATAGCCCTCATCTATTGTTCCTGGTGCATTGAGTACAGTGATTTGGTGCTTGAGAGCTAAACCGCTTCTGGGACGAATTTGGGCTTCTGTTTTTTCAGGTAGTTCTATGGATATACCTGTATGAATTAACTTGCTTTCTCCAGCAGCAATTTCTAATTCATCTATAGAAAATAAGTCCAGTCCAGCATCAGTATCATGGGCATATTGGGGGATTATCGCTAATTCATGCAGTTGCAGAATTTTTAATTTCATCTTGTTTCTTCCTTCTACCTTCGGCTACAGCAGATTCCACGTTTGTGAAGTATACCAGCCTATCGCTCAATCCCCGTAGGGACAAGGCACGGTACGGTGTCCCTACTACACTTCACAAACCTGGAGTACCCTGTATATTACGGTGCTAGCCTTGCTTTTCCCAGACGATTTGTTGTGTACCACTTCGCAATGTCGGGTGCCCACTTCTCAAAATGAGGCCACATCATTTCGCAGAGTTTTTGAATTTCCAGTTGAGCATTTTTCTTATTTCTCAAGTCAGAAAAATGCAGGAAAGACCTTAAATTGAAACTGACTACAAAATGCTGGCGGTAGTCAAAGGGTAATTTGCCTCTGGCGTGTTCTTCGGACATACCGCCGTCGAAGTCAATTTTATAACGTTTAGCTGCTTCTAGACACCACTGTAAATCTTGTTGTCTTTGTTCGGGAGAATAGTAGTATTTTTTGCCTTCGCGGTCTGTATAATAATCTACTGGACGCAGGTAAAAAATATCTTCTATATCTTTTTTGCCAACTGCTACATCCAGAAATTGATTGCCTGTATAGCGCAGGGAATTATGTACTACTAAACCATTAGCAACAAAATTATGCCATTCACCATCCACCTCTAGGTCATAAGTCATTTGTTCGCCAATATATTCAACACTCTTGACTTTTACGGGATGAGAACGCAATTTTCTCCCTTTTTGCTTTGGCTTGACTTGCCAATTTTCCGGCTCTAATATTGGCGAGTAAGCTTTAGCAAATTCAAGCTCTAAGTTTTTTTGATGAATATATTCGTGACATTCTTTGCAGAAAGTCACTAGATTATCAAAATCATAAGCAAGAGATTTATCTGCAAAAACTGGTATTAAGTGATGGGCGTGAAGAACACCACCTCTGACAGCACATTTCTGGCAAATAAAATCAAACTTTTTATGGACTTGGGGCGCAATTTGCCGCGTCCAAGCGCCAATTAATTCTCGATCCGTAGAAGTACCACCTTTCCAAAAATTAGACTCAGCACCTCTTTGCGTGTAGATTTTTGCATTTTCGATTCGTCTCTGGCGGCTTTCTTCAGAGAGGTTAAGTTGATAACCTCCTTTACCTTTATTCCAAGGTTCATCTCTTCCAGGTTTTCGCTTATTTAGAGACAATCCATAAGCATAGATCCATTTTTTAACCGCCTCAATTGAACAGTTAGCTAAAGTCGCTATTTCATCGGCGTGCAGTCCTTGATTAAGTTGCTCTACCAACCAAGCCTTGTTGCGATAGAGGGCATGAGGATTGTAATTCCAAGGTTTATGATTGTCAAGATAATGTGGACTAGAGCATTTTAAAGACAACTCAAATTTATCAATCCATACTTTAACCGTAGCAATAGAGCAAGCCGATAAACCAGCAATTTCTTTGATAGTTAATCCTTTTGCGATTTGGGCTTCTAGCCATGATTTGTCTGTGTAAAGCCTATCGTCCGTCACTGATAAACCATTGCACATGACATAGGAGTTTTTGGCTATGCTAACGACATTGCCATCAGATGCGGTTGTCAATCCAACCGCATCTTTCATTGTTTGCCAACCGCTTGCGGTGAATAAACGGTGATTGGTAGTACACTCTAAAGTCTTGCCATCTTCCAATGTAACTTTATAAACGGGTTGAATACCGCTACACATTACATCTTTGATATGACCCACTTCAAACAAGCCAGTTTGTTCATTTAAAACTCGCAAGCGCATTTTACGGATTCTTTGCTTGCAGTCACGACGATATTCGCCTGGTGGTTCACCATTTCGACCTCGAATAGACCGAGAACGAATCGCTTTTTCCCCATTAGTCCAAAGGTCATACAGTTCTCCAATAGTTTTGCTCAAATTTTTCTTGCCAGCACTTCCCTCGCAATCAACAAAAGTGATTGCGGTATCAGCAGCAAGACATTGCACATCAAAGGATACTCCTACCCGATGTGTCCTGGCTTGCTGCATGACACTGTGGGGAAAATAGCCACAATTAAAGATAATTTGGGGATGTTCTAAGGGGCCGTAATGCCCCCGATCGCCAGCTAAGAGCCTTTTTACGATAATTTCTCCGCATTCTGCCTCACAGGGCCAGGAATCGCGCTCGTCAAACACGAAATTCTCGGTATAGTCTTGATGGAGGGCTGCGTAAATTACTTGCTGAGGATTTGGTGTTTGAGAAATAACTTCTACTCGAAATCTATCCATATATATTTTTATTTTTGAAGCTCGCTCTAGTTGAAAAATTTAACATTTTAAATTATTTCATAAGATGGCATTCTTGGCAAGTTTTTCAAGCTAATAATTCGTTGACAGCTACGCTAAAACCTGAGTCCTAGTAAAGTTACCCGATCGCAGCATATTCTTGAGCTTGTAAATTTTTGCCGTTAGTGCAGCCCGGGCGAGAGGATCGCACTTTTTACTGTCGGGCCGCTGACTATGGCTGTTTGCCCGGTTCCGCAAATTAATTGATTTGGCTTGTATAGGGGTTTGTACTCAAATTTATTGACGAGATTTGTGGCTGTCATGTTTTACCGTTTTTTGCACCGCGTACTACTATATCAATAGTTTGGATGGTTTGAAGGGGCGCTATCAATCATCTTTATGCTGCCGCTGCAACGATTTGTTATGCTGCGTCAACGCCGATCCTTGCCTGAATGTCTTTTACCGCGAGATCCTTCAGCGGAATTGAAATCACAAACTCTGTACCTTCACCTAAAGTTGAGTTGACTTCTAGAGTTCCAGAGTGTTTCTGGACTACGATTTGATGAGCGATCGCCAATCCCAGCCCTGTTCCTTGCCCCACGCCTTTGGTGGTAAACAGATACTCAAAAATTTTTTGCTTCACCGCATCCGTCATGCCAATCCCATTATCGTGAATTCGGATCGCTGCCTGAGATTCCGACAATTGGGTTTTGACAGTAATCTGGTTGGGGTTGGCTTCGATCTGAGCAAAACTGCGTCCTTTATTTGATTCCTCAAGGGCATCGATCGCATTGGCCAGCACATTCATAAATACCTGATTCAACTGTCCGGCAAAGCATTCTACCTGCGGCAGATCGCCATAGTCTGTGATGACTTGAATTTCCGGGCGACATTCGTTGGCTTTGAGGCGATGCTTGAGAATCAAGATCGTGCTGTCAATCCCGTCGTGGATATTGTAATGAATGGGGCGATCGCAATCAGAACGCGAGAAGGTTCTTAAACTGCTGCTGATTGTGTGAATGCGATCGACTCCTTCTTGCATCGAATCGATTAACTTAGGTAAATCCTCTTGTAAATATTCCAAGTCTATTTCCTCCAAAAAAGCCTGTAGCGCGGCACTCGGATTAGGGAGTTCTTGTTGGTAGAGAGCGAGCAGTTGAAAGAGGTCTTTAATATAGTCCTGAGCGGGTTTCAGATTGCCAACAATAAAGCCAAGCGGGTTATTAATCTCGTGCGCGACACCCGCCACTAAATTGCCCAAAGCAGACATTTTTTCCCTGTGGACTAAATGAAGCTGAGACTGTTGAAGTTGTGTGAGTGCTGCTTCTAAATCAGCCGTTTGCTCAGCTACACGCTGTTCGAGATTTTTAGTTAACTGTCTTAGCTGCAAATGAGTTTTCACCCGTGCCAGCACCTCTTGTTCTTGAAATGGTTTGGTGATGTAGTCCACTGCACCCAAGTCAAATCCTTTCACCTTACTGTCGGCATCGGAGAGAGCGGTCATAAAAATGATGGGAATACTGGCTGTTTTCGGATCTGCCTTCAGACGTTTGCAGGTTTCAAAGCCGTCAATTCCTGGCATTTGAACATCGAGCAATATCAGATCGGGAGGATAAGCTTGGACTCTCTTAAGAGCGCGATCGCCGTTGATTGCGGTTGCTACTTCATACCCCGCATCACTTAAGGTTTCACAAACCACTTCTAAGTTCGCAGGGGTATCATCCACCACAAGAATTAATTCAGGACTAGACATCGGCTTTTTTCTCTGTGAGGTGTTGTTTTAGCAACTCTTCAATTTCTTCGTCTTTAAATTGCTTGGCAAGCTGAAGAATTTGTGAGGCAAAATCAGCGTAACGAGGGTTAGAGCGAGCAAGATACTCTGTGTGTTCTCGTAGCCGTTTTAAGTTGCCTTGCTCTGCCAGTTCTAGTAACGTCTTTAACTCTCCAGGAGAAGGAATAATCCCTTCTGGCTTCTGTAAAGCAGTCGTTGGAGTGGATGGCCCCGAGTCGTTTGACGCTGCGATTCCGTATTTCCACTTTAATGCCAAATGAGTGGCTAAGAGGTTAAATAATTCACTGACTTCCACTGGCTTGGCCAGGAAATCATTTCCCCCTGCATCTAAACTCATCTGTCGATAGGCTTGTGATACTGATGCAGAAGAGACTACGATCTTCTGGTGTTGCAAATCATTTGCACTGCGAATTTGTTTGAGCAGTTCAAAGCCGTCCATGACTGGCATTGCCAAGTCTATAATCACTAAGTCAGGTTGAGACTGTCGGATTTTTTCCAATCCTGCTTGTCCATTTTCTGCCTCGCTAACTTGAAATCCTAGTGGTTCTAACAAGTTGACCAGAACGGCTCGGTTTTCCCAACGATCGTCTACCACAAGTATGCTGCGCCGTTGTCCTTCGTAACCAATAATTTGTTTTCCAGTTGTGAAGGAGTTTTGCTGTGCCCAATCGGTGGCGATCGCCAGTTCCACCTCAAAAAAGAACTCACTGCCGACTCCGGGTTGGCTTTTAACTTGGATTTCTCCGTTCATGAGTTGGACAATTCTTTGGCTGATCGCCAATCCTAAACCCGTGCCCTCGGCTTGGCGCTTGCGATCGCCCACTTGTTCAAAAGCCTGGAAAATTTTATCCAATTGATCGGGCGCAATTCCTACGCCCGTATCCTCAACTTGAAATTTGAAAAAGCGAGTGGACGGATTGGGATGATTCTCAACTACGGCAACCTCGATCGTAACAGAACCTTTGTCGGTGAATTTAATCGCATTTCCCACCAAGTTGAGTAACACCTGACGCAGCCGTTTTTCATCGGCAAAAACCCCTTCCGGCAACTGCGGATCGGGCTCGTAAACAAAGTCAATGCCTTTTTGATCGGCACGAATGCGGCAGATTTCAGCCACACCTTGGAGGAATGAGGGAAAGTGAATCGCTTGAGGTGTGAGTTCTAATTTGCCGGCTTCAATTTTGGACAAGTCCAACACATCGTTAATCAGCGTCAGCAAATGAGAACCGCACTGGTGAATGACCTCTACCCCATGACGTTCTTTTGCTGGCAATGCGCTGCTGCGGTTGAGGATTTGAGCATAGCCCAAAATGCCGTTGAGGGGAGTGCGGAGTTCGTGGCTCATGTTGGCGAGAAATTCGCTTTTTGCTTGGTTCGCGCCATCAGCTACCTGTTTTGCTTCTTGCAGTTCTGCGGTGCGTTCCTCGACACGGCTTTCCAGTTCGATAAAGGAGGTTTTGAGTTGACCTGCCATCTGGTTAAAGGAATCTGCCAGCGATTCTAATTCACTAATTCCTTGCACCTGAAGTGTTTGATCCAACTGTCCCGAACTAATCGCCTGACTGGCTGTTTGTAGCTGCAAAATCGGTTTGGTAATCCAACGCGAAGTAAAAAGACCCAGTATAGTCGTCACCACCAAAGCCCCTAGACACAGCAAAATTGTGGTGCGAGTATTGGCATTGATTTGTGCCATGAAATCTGATTCGGGTACCACAACGACACTGAGCCAATCGATACCTCGTTCGTCTCGAATTGCGGAAACCTGCACGAACTGCCGTTGGTTTGCTAGCATAAAATCAAGCTGTTGATTCTGTGCAATAGCGTTGAAGTTGCTAAATCGATCGAGGATAGCTTGCGCTGTGGCACGAATTACAGAACTTTCAGACTTGACGGCAGGAATTTGTTGCAACTCCTCATTTTTAAGATCGATAATGTAAGGCTGACCGATCGTTGAACTGGCAATCAGATTGCCCGATCGATCTACGATAAACGTTTGTCCCGTTTTGCCCACCTTCAACTCGCTCAGAAAACGATGAATCTTGTCCAGCCGAAAGGTGCTTTTTTGCACCCCTAGTAACGTTCCATCGCGATTGTAAATCGGCTGGGATAGACCCAGCGTAGCCGAGTTATACGAACTGCTGACGTAGGGCACAGATGTCCAGGCTGGTTTTCCAGCTTCCTGTACAACTTGATACCAGGGTCGAGTCCGAGGGTCAAACTCTGCCTGAGTTTTGAGCAGTGCGATCCGTTGACCTCGATCGTCAAGTTTGTAGAATCGGCGTTGAGGTAGACGCGCTTTGTCACTGAGGCGAGAAACGATGCCGTCATTGATTGTTGTATCTAGGGCAATATTCGTGCCGTCCTCTAAACCAATTTGCACGTCTTCGAGGGTATTTTGGCTGACTAACCGCCACAAAGTTCGTTCCAGTTTGGTGAAATCTGTTAAATCAAGCTGACCCTCTTGGGCGGCAGCTACGATCACTTGTCCGGCAATATAAGGTTTTTCCAAATAGTTTAGAACTTGCAGGTTGAGGCGATCGCTCATCTCTTGTCGCAACTGACTGGCAACATCATTGACTGCCTTCTGTCCATTTCTCAGAGAAATATATCCCGTTAATCCAACTGCTGCAAAGATTTGTAGAACAAACGGGACAATCAAGAGCGATCGCAGGGAAAGTTTGCGCTTAAGTTTAAATAGATTCAGGGATGAGTTTGGCAGAGACATGGTAGTAGCTTCTCTAGAAAATAGACTTTGAGGAATTGCTAGCTCGATGTTCAATCCACCTTGGTAGAGGTTTCAAGGTGCTTAAATTCCTGGCCAGACACCGACGCTAACAATTAATGTCGTGCCTCCAAGGAGCAGTCGCATTAGTAAGTTGCGAGTGGTTTTCTCTTGTTCACGGAAGTGCAACAATCGCTGAGTTGGTTGATATGCCGTTGGTTGGTGGAGTGGCCCGGAGGCTGCGATCGGCGGCCGATCTGTTAGCCGACTGTTTTTTGCAGTAAATCGGGCGATCGTTCTGGATCGAATTTAAAGGCGATCGCACTCTACCAAAAATCTCTCAACCCCATTCCCATCGAAGACTACCGCTTATAGAAAATCGCATAGAAAGCCGAGGGCTTCTAGTCGCGGGAGGAATCTGCTGACTCTTTAGGGTCAGTCCTTTTAAGTCTATGCCTCAGTCCCCTAATCAGAGTTCTTAGCACAACTGGTTTGATTGCTCACTTCGGACTCGCAATTTTCTTTAGTAATTATTTCTCTTCTTGAGTGACGCCAAACGTAATAAATACATCGGGCTTGGTCATGGACGGATACCACAGTTAGAGATACCTTAATTATAGTGGTTAGGGTATTAAACCACTTTACAATCTAGAAACAAGTTTGTATTTGTTATTTTGAAAAAATAATTATTTATGATGCCCCCGCTCCGACCTCTTTTGCCAACACCCCTGTTAACAACTATGCCGCTGCTTTAGGTGCTGAGTAAACGCCATCAGTCGGCAAAATCAAACCAGTAACAGACTAATAAAAATTGATTGCCCGTCCATTAGGATGAAGCTGAGTTGCACCCTCTTTAAACATCCTGAAAAACGCCTTTAAGTTGATTTGAAAAAGCGGAACGTTATAGTTTGCTTCCAGCGAATTTATCAATAGTTAAAACTTGCATATAAAGCGATACTGAACTATGTTTGCTGGCTCCTATCTTATCATTAAGCCTCGTATCGATATCAAGTTTATAGCCTTAATTTTCAATTTTTTAATTGCTATTTTTAGGCTTTTAATAAATTACTTTGACACATTCCTCAAGCCAACAATTCACTCACAGCTACGCTAAAACCTGTAAGTACCCTTTGAGTGTTAACAACTTCATCGTTATTAAACAACCGCCAGCGTTGCCCTGCATTGACAAATATTAATCTAGCTTCAGGAAACAACAACCAAACTTCTAAACATCCCGATTCCAAATATTCTTGAGCTTTTGCAAATAACTCTTCGCCGCTATCTTCCGGGGAAGCAACTTCCGCTATCAAAGGAAAACTTTGGGAAAATGCTGTAAAATTGCCTGATTGTGGCAACAATTCAGGAGTGATGTAAGCAACATCGGGACGGCGACCCTGCTTGCTAGTGCGGCAAAGGACTTCTGTAACAACTTCTCCTCCCTGTCCGCTGGAATTTTTGTAAGTTTTCCAGGAAGTAGCTAGATTAACTTGAGCGAGACCGTGCTTGAATGTCATTCCTGTTTTCTCCACTAAGTTGCCGTCAACCCATTCCATTCTATCAGGAGGATTGACTAAAAACTCTTCTAGAGATATGACTTTTTCTGGCTGAGATTCTGGGTAAATTTCGGGTGTATTTTCTAATTTGGGATGTGATTCTGGCTCTGAGTTGCGATCGGAATTTTTGGGTATAATTATAGTAGCTGTCATGCTAGCAACCTCTCTTTAACGATTATAATTGTACAAGCGATCGCTCTCGATCGCATCTTGACGATTTTAGGGAACTTGGTAGATTTTGTCTTTTCAACTTAGCCCGACAATTTATATATCATAGCAATTCAGAAAGGTGACTTTCATGATTCTCTCAAACCGTTTTTCAGAAGCCCTCACCTATGCCGCCGAATTGCACGCTACCCAAGTCCGCAAAGGTTCCGGCGTTCCCTACATTGCCCATTTGTTGGGGACTGCTAGTATAGCTTTAGAATATGGGGCTTCGGAAGATGAGGCGATCGCAGCTTTGCTTCACTCTGGCGATCGAAGATCGAGGCGGCCCCACCACCCGCGAAGCCATCCGCCGCCGATGCAGGCGATACCGTCACAGCGATTGTAGACGGCTGTACCGACAGTGACGCGACGCCGAAACCCCCTTGGCGTCAGCGAAAACAAGCTTATATCGATCGCATTTCTACAGCTTCTGCCTCAGTCAGATTAGTCTCGGCTGCTGATAAACTTTATAAATAAAACCCTGAAAACCCCGCGACTTTAGTCCGGGGATGAAAGGGACAAGGAGGCTTTAGCCTCCCAGTCTATTTTCTGAGCTCTCAGGATGGCGCTGTCAAGTAAAACCATGTAAATCTTTGTGAACAAATCGAGGTATGTTAAGCCGACTCTGGTAGCATAAGACTATCGTGATGAGGTCGAAGTCATGTTAGTTTTTGAGTTCAAAGCATCGGGTAAAAAGCAGCAATTTGACGCTGTAGACGAAGCAATTAGAACGGTGCAGTTCATCCGCAACAAAGCATTGCGCTTTTGGATGGAAAACGAAAAAGTTGATAAATACGACTTGAATAAATACAGCGCCATTCTAGCGAAGGAATTCCCGTTTGGCGACGACTTAAACAGCATGGCCAGACAATCGAGTTCAGAAAGAGCGTGGTCGGCGATTTCACGATTTTACGACAACTGTAAAAAGAAAGTCCCAGGAAAAAAAGGATTCCCGCAATTCCAGAAACACAACCGCTCCGTCGAATACAAGACTACAGGCTGGCGTCTGGCAGACGACCGGAAATCAATCACTTTTACCGATAAAAAAGGAATCGGCAAACTTAAATTAAAAGGAACCCGCGACTTGCATTTCTACCAGCGCAGTCAAATCAAACGAGTACGCTTGGTAAGGCGAGCAGACGGATATTATGTCCAGTTTTGCATTCAAGTTGACCGTTCTGAAAAGATTGAAATCACGGGTAACGCCATCGGGTTAGATGTAGGACTTAAAGAGTTTTACACTGACTCAAATGGCATTGCAGTTGATAACCCGCGTTTCCTCCGCAAGGGAGAACGCAGGTTGAAGAAATCCCAAAAACGAGTTTCAAAACGAGTCAAGGGTTCGCAAAACAGAAAAAAAGCTAGAGCGATTCTAGGAAAGCGCCACCTCAAAATAAGCAGACAGCGTAAAGATTTTGCCGTGAAGTTGGCAAGATGCGTCATCCAGTCTAACGACTGCGTAGTCTACGAAGATTTGAGGATTAAAAATATGGTGAAGAATCACTGTCTGGCAAAATCGATTAACGACGCTTCTTGGTATATGTTCCGAATTTGGCTGGAATATTTTGGCAAAGTATTCGGAAGAATTACGATTGCTGTGCCAGCTAACGGAACAAGTCAAGAATGCTCTAGTTGCGGAACAATTGTTAAGAAAAGTCTCTCAACGCGAACCCACGCTTGTCGGTGTGGATGCGTATTAGATCGTGACTGGAACGCAGCTAAAAATATCCTGAGTCGGGGATTGAGTACGGCGGGGCACGTCGGAACTTGGATCTTAGATCCGAACGCTTGTGGAGAATTGACCGCTACCGATGTTGAAGTAATTCTGCACCGGCAAGTTGATTCTGCGAATCAAGAATCTCCTCGGCTTTAGCCAGGAGAGTGTCAAAATGTTCGATCGATCCTGAAAGATTCCCGTCAATTGGGTGACGTTGTTTGGGAACGCTTCAAAGGTGGCGCATTGGGTTCTCTCTGGTATTATCGTTCTTTAGTAGAAGCATTCCGCCAAGCTGAGTTAACGCCTATAGTGGAAGAATTAGACCGCACAGTTTTAGAATTGGAACAGTTTTCTGAAGGCTGAAGGCTGAAGGTAAAAATCACTAATTATCAATTACCAATTACAGTTACAAAATGGCAAATGTTCGCTTAGAAAATATTACCCGACGCTACCAAAACGTCACCGCGATCGAAAACATCAGCTTCAAAATCCCGGACGGGGAATTTTGGGTATTAGTCGGGCCATCCGGCTGCGGTAAATCCACAATTATGCGGACAATTGCTGGCTTAGAAACCGCAACTTCCGGCAATCTTTACATCGGAGATAATTTAGTTAACAACATTCCGGCGAGACAGCGGGATGTAGCAATGGTGTTTCAAAATTACGCGCTTTACCCGCACATGACTGTCGCAGAAAACCTGGCTTTTGGATTGCGGATGCGGAATGTTGACCCGACTAAAATTCAAGAACGAGTCGAAACAGTCGCCCGATCGCTCTCGATCGACCACCTCCTCAAGCGTAAGCCCAAACAGCTATCAGGCGGACAGCAGCAGCGGGTAGCACTCGGAAGGGCGATCGCCCGCGAACCGAAAGTATTCCTTTTAGATGAACCGCTTTCTAACCTCGACGCTCAACTGCGAGATGACACTAGAGCCGAACTCAAACAACTGCATCAACGGCTGGGAATTACCACAATTTACGTCACCCACGACCAAGTGGAAGCGATGACTTTAGCTGATAAAATTGTAGTTTTAAATGGGGGAAAAATTCAACAAATTGGAGACCCCCAAAGCATTTATGCCAAACCAGCTAACCGCATGGTTGCCACATTTTTAGGCAATCCCGCCATGAACATTTTGCCTGCAATTTATACTAACGAATCCTTTCAAGTAGGAAATCAAGCTTTAGCCTGTCCGCCCTCGATTCAGAAAAAATTGCAGGCGAGAGAAGGACAAGGATTTGATTTGGGCATCCGTCCAGAAAATATAGAAATCTTTACGCCACAAACAGTAGAAGATGATGATTTGAAAACCGATGTTTGGGCATTAGAAAAAGTCCCCCTCGATGTAGAGGTAAAAGTAGTGGAACCTCTGGGGCGAGAAACTTTAATTCGGGCGAGTTTGCCGTTGTTGAGTGCTGAAACTACTCTACAGTTACAAATACCTGCGAGTGTTCGCTTGCGATCCTCTTCGAGGGCTTCGCTAACGGGCGATCGGCTGACGGTACAGCTTGACTTCGATCGACTATTTATATTTGACCCTTCCACCGGCGAGGCGCTGTACCCTTAACGGGATTTAACAGGACTTACGCACAGGTAATCAGCAACCAGGTTTTTATAGTCGCAGTGCCTAAGTCCTGTTCAATCTAAAATCTAAAATCTAAAATCTAAAATCTAAAATCTAAAATAGACCGATCCTTCCAGTGGGAAAGTCTCGATTCGTAGTTACAAAAGTTTACACTTGACATTTATTAATTTACCAAGTAATGATACGATGAGTATTGGCAAAACGGAAAAACCTCCCCCCAAAAGCAGATCTTTCCTGACTCAGGGCGATCGCGACCCACAACGCCAGCATCTTCCCGCTAAGACGCGGCTTTACGCCCAGACTTGGGAGCAACTAGCGAACCAAAAACTCAGAAAAACGTTCTAGCGGCATTTTTAGATGAATCCCGACAACCTGCCTCAAATGCTGCAAACAGGATTTCACCTAACTTTAGGTGCAACTTCCTTTTTGATTGAGACATTGCAAGATCCCCTGAAGCGAGAAGAAAATCTTGACAAACTGAAGTCAGATTTTGGCCAGCTAGCCGATGAGCTGCTGGAAAAAGGAGAAATGACTGAGCGAGAAGCCCGGAATTTTGTAGATACTATTTTCTCTCAACCGGGCGATCGGGAGAATGCAGACAGCGAATCTGTCTCGCCCAAGCCATCAGATGCAGCGACTGATGCTCCTCCCGAGTCGGTTGTACAGTCTAACGTAAAGCTAGAGATTCAAGAATTAACTGCACACATGGCAGCGCTGAGGGCCGAGTTGGAAAATTTGCGAGCCGAAAATTCCCAGTATTAAAGAATCAAGAGTCTTTAACACAGCCGGAGTTTACTTGCGGACTGATTTAAGAGAACAAAACTTTAGTCATTGTCCCATTGTTCAGACCCGATCAGGTCGGCAATCCGATCGCGCAGCAAGAAGTCGCATTTTTCTAATTCGCACTCTACACAGGCCCATTCCCGGGGCGGAATGAATTGGCACAGGGTATAGATGGGCTGTTGGCGGCTGAGTACGCCCTCATGCACGAGGTGACGCGCTTCATCTTGGATCACATCTAAAGAGTATTGGATTTGGGGAATAGTGGAGTGAATCATAATGCGCCCTCAATGTTTTACTAAAAAATTTTATGGCCCTGGTAATAATATAGTCCAAACTTACGAATATGGAAGTTAAATTTTGTCCGTATACAGGTATACAATTCACTGCCGTAAATAAAAATAAATTATACGAATTATCAATAAGTGATGAGATCTGTCTGAGGATGTGGAGAAGCAGCACATTTTCCAGACTAGCAAGCGCATCTGCTGGAAAGCTCTATTGAGAACTTAGGAACCCGCGTCCAATTCCCGGTTTCTCGATGCTTTGCCACCAAAGGCAGAATTTATCGCCAGAAACCGGGTTGATGAATTTAACTCCTAACGCAGCAAGCAGCAAAGGAAAGATTTAGGAATTCGACTGCTCAAGCATTGCCCTTTGCGTCAATGCCGAATAGCAATTCTAGAGCGATAGATTGCGCTGCCGGCATCTGCCCATAACAAAATACATAAGGAATACTCGGAGGCAAGTGTGGCAAAAATTGCTCTAAAACGTAGGGGCTTCCGTAAATTAACACAGCTTGCAGTTCTCCCGTCTTTAATAATTTCTTAAACCAATCTTGAGCTGCTTGGGTCAAGCCAGCACTGCCTCGGAAGCAATTGCCGCGAATGAATATTTGCAGCAGTGTCGGATAAAAATTCTCTGCACCTGTATTTTCAGCGATCGCCCCTGTGCGATCGTCAATCAGTTGCAATTCGTAACCAAACTGTTCGGGAAGGGCGATCGCCGGAGTGTGGTTGCCCAAAAACTCGCACCCCAAAACATCATCTACAACAATCAAATTCCGCAAAAGCTGGTTTTCTGCGGGTTTTGGAACCTGCAAAGGTAGATTGCCGCCAAATTTCAAAGAATCTCGCAAAATATCGGCAGCAGTTGCCCTCGCCTGGGGAGTTGCCAGCAAACTTAAGTCGATCGAGTCGATCGATTCTAGATGCTTGCTCCCCCCCTTGTAGGGGCGGTGCCCCTGTGCCCGCCCTGGTTGGGGGGGGTCAGAAATCGGCAAACCCACCTTTATTTTCGCTTTCCAAATTCGCTTGACAGATTCCTTGATTTGTGATAAGGAAATCCGCCCTTGAGTGACAGCTTCGCAGACAGCGAGAATCGCCCCTTCCGGGTCAAGCGGCATCAGCAAAACATCAGCACCAGCCTCAGCAGCCAAAACAGCAGCTTCATTAGCGCCGTACTTATTGGCGATCGCACCCATCACCAAAGCATCCGTCACGATCAAACCTTCAAATCCCAACTCTTCTCGCAGCTTCCCAATCAAAATTTTGCGAGAAAGAGTAGCAGGAAACTCGGCATCCCAAGCCGGAATCAGCAAGTGAGCACTCATCACAGCATCGACCCCAGCAGCCATCGCCTCGACAAAAGGAGGCAACTCAACCCTTGCCAATCTCGCTGGCGAATGCGGCAAAACCGGCAATTCCAAGTGAGAATCAACCGCCGTGTCGCCGTGGCCGGGAAAATGCTTAGCTGTAGTCAAAACCGGGTGTTGGCCTGCGCCCCGAATAAAAGCAGCGGCTAATTTCCCGACAATTTCCGGTGTCTCGCCAAAAGCGCGGACGTTAATCACAGGATTGTCGGGATTGTTGTTAACATCAACCACCGGTGCGAGAATCCAATTTAGACCGATCGCCCTAGCTTCGATCGCAGTGACAGCGCCCATTCCTTCAGCATATCGATCGGCCTTACCTGCATCGTGCCGCGCCACTTCGGCAATTGCCATCGGCGGCCCGAACCAAGTCGCCCCCGCGAACCGCTGGCCGACACCTTCCTCAATATCCGCCGCCAGCAGCAGGGGAAACTTAGCCCAAGACTGCAATTGGTGCGATCGAAGCGCCAACTCCGCAGCACTTCCCCCCACCAAAATCACCCCACCGACGCCCAAATTTTCCAGATAATAGCGGAGTTTGCTGGCAGTTGGTTCCCATTCGGGATAGCGAATTTGGTGGTCGAACAAGCAGCCAGAAGCGCGCACCACGAACATCTGGGCCACCAGTTCTGGTAAGGAAAGATTGTCAATCATTCGATTTTAGATTTTAGATTTTAGATTTTAGATTTTAGATTTTAGATTTGGGAATCGGGAATTGGGAATCGGGAATCGGCCAAACAGGGAATTGGGAATTTTCCCTATCTCCTTCTCTTCCCCTCTTCCTTCTTCCCTCTTCCTTCAATCGGGACTTTCATCGTCAGCGAATTCTTCCTCGGTATCTAAAATATCCGGTTTGCGATCGGCAGAAAGCTGATTCAGCAGCATCAGCATTTTATCGCCCCGTTCCAAAGAATGGTCTTCGAGAAAAATCACTTCCGGCGTCCGGCGCAGTTGCAATCGTTGGCCCAACTGACTGCGGACGTAGCTAGTTGCAGATTTCAAACCCTCCATAGTCTCGGCCTTCGCCTCATCAGTACCGTAGATGCTGACAAAAATTTTTGTATGCTGAAGGTCTCCCGAAACAATTACATCGGTAACGCTAACCATACCGGCACCTACCCGGTCGTCCTTGATTCCATTCAGCAACATCAGGCTGACTTCCCGTTTAACCATTGAAGCTACACGCTCAATGCGACGACTTGTAGCCATAGCACCTACTCCTCTACTTTCCTAATCAGCCGTTTTTATCCCGATCCATAATTGTAGCGCGATCGGTATCGGGTGTTACGGGCGATCGGGGATAAAATTAGGATTTGAGATTGCAGCGCGCAGCTAATAATGACATAAACTTGCCCAATTTGCTACTTTTGCGATCGCTCAATATAAAATCATCCGACAAATACGATCTCCTATCATCATGCCCGATTCTATCCAACAAGAAGCCCGCCAAATTCTTGACACCCTTGCCTTCACCTCATTCGAGCAATGCCAACCCCTCAGCCACAACTTTAATACCATCCCCTCTCGCCCTGGACTTTATGCTGTCAGACATCGTGTGGATGGCCTGCTTTACATCGGTAAAACCAAAAGCTTGCGGGGTAGATTTAGCGGCGGACACAAAGCATTTCTTTGGGCATGGCTCGACAAATACAACTCGGAAGATGTTCGCATCGCCATTCACCCGCTCTCGGCGTGGAGCAACCCTGCGTTATTATTAGAACTAGAAGCCATTATTCTGAGGGCAACTGAGCCGCCCTACAACGTTCAAATCCCACCGGAAAACTAGACTCATGCGATCGACAACTCTGGAACAACTATCTGCTGCCGATGCCGAAGCCATCCTAACATACCTTCCAGAACGAATTCGTGCCGCCCTCATCGCCCGTGCTGCGGAAATTGAATATCCGATCGAAATTGTTGTGGAAATGGCTATTGCTAATTTCCTCGATAGCGAAGCACTTGGTTTTGCCGATTGCCAACCGGGGCGAGGTAACTAAAGATTCTGAACTTGAAATCAGAGAATCATGACTCAAACTATCGCCACGCAACACCTTTCTCCAGAAGCTATTCATCAGTTTGTCGATTATTGATCCGACTAGATAAAAGATGCCCTATTGTCCAAGTCCAATGAATTTGAATGTTCTCTCTCTTACGCGAGCGCAATGGCAATATCGAGGTTTTTACATGAAGAATCCTTGAGCTTTGAGGATTGTCTGCCGATCCAAAACTTGAAAGAGAAGTCAGCCTGCCTAACTCTCTTTTGTCACTTCGGGCGAGAGTATAGCGGTATGGTGCGTCGCTCATTGATAGTCGTCAACAATCAGAATTCTGGTGGCGACGCACCCTACTTTAATTAGAATAGGAGTAGGATAATAATCTCTACCGAAAGTGACAGAAGAGGGCTCAACAAAATACCTACCCACATACCCGACTTTTTGAAGAAGTCTGGGCTCTAAAAGAAGAACGTTTTACTAGATTATGCCGATCGGCAAAAGGAATAAAAGTTATGGAAAAAGAATTTACAATCGGTCAAAAAGTCCGAGTTGTGGCGATGCCGCCTTACGTCAAAACTGCCGAACCGATGCCGATGCTGCGGCCCGCGAATTTAATTGCGATCGGCGCTGAAGGCGTTGTGATCGATCGGCGTCCCGGCAATTATTGGGGAATTCGCTTTGAAAAAGGTGCTTTTCTGTTAGACAGTCAGTACATTGAAGCAGCGGAAACAATTTTAGAAGGTAATGGGTAATGGAGAATGGGGAGTGGGGAATGGGGAAGTGATATCAAATCCGGGTTACTCATCCCCTTTATCCTATTGTAGGGTGCGTCGCTCGATCGCTTTCTGGGCAGCAAGAATTGTTCGTGGCGACGCACCCTACTTTTAGTAAACATCAAGGGGTACGATACCCGGATTTGCTATGATATCACAACTTAAAATCTCCCTTTTCCTTTTCCCTTTTCCTTCTTCCCTCAACATCCATCTGTTAAATCCGTTAGACAATCGATTGCCCCACATCCTTCTTCAACAAGCCAGCTTAGCCTCAAAAGCCAAAGGATTAACAGGAAACTCCCCCAAAACTTCCTCTAAAATAGGAGATGTGAAGTTACAAGGTTGAGGCTTGCCCAAATGATAACCTTGAGCGTAATCTACCCCAAGTTCATTGAGTTTATCCATAATTGTTTGATTCTCAACATACTCGGCAATAGTTTTAATTCCCATGACGTGAGCGATTTTGGTAATAGCTTCCACCATGGCGATATCAATAGGATTATCGACAATATGCTTAATAAAATTGCCGTCTATTTTGAGATAATCAACCGGCAAACTTTTCAGGTAAGCAAAGGAAGACATCCCGCTGCCGAAGTCGTCCAAGGCAAACTGGCAGCCTAGTTCCTTGAGCTGCAAAATCAAGCTGGCTGCCTTGCTGAGATTACCGATCGCCACGGTTTCGGTAATTTCAAAACAAATTATTTGTGGCGGTATTTGATGGATGGAAAACTGTTCCTGAATAAACTCGATAAACTTTTCTTCGTTGAGGCTGTCCCCAGAAAGGTTGATTGAATAAAGGTTGGGATATTTGCCAAAGGACGATTGCAGATCCGACAAAACAGAGCCAGCCGGGAAGGTAACGATTTTATCGCTGTCTACATCGGGGTTTTGGACTAATAAATTGGCGGTGAAAATATTAGATAAATTGCTAAATAAAGTGCGAATTACCCAGCGGTCGATCGCGTGCATCAAGTTGTAGCGTTCTGCAGCCGGAATAAACGCCATCGGCGACACCAACTCACCAGTTTCCAACTGGAGGCGCAGGAGGATTTCGCAGTGGGTTCCGGTGGTTGGAGAATTGAGCAAAGGTACGATCGGCTGAGAGTACAAGCAAAAGCGATTCTCTTCTAAAGCTTGATGAATTTGCACCACCCACTCGGTTTCGCCGTGCTGTTTGATTAATTCTCGATCGCCGGCTTGATAAACCTGTACCCGGTTGCGGCCTTTATTTTTAGCAGCGTAGCATGCCATATCGGCCGCGCTCAAAATCGCAGATGTCGATGCTGTTTTGGGATTGATTGCTACCAAACCGATACTGACGCCGATCGAAAAAGTTTTGTCCTGCCACGCAAAGCGGAATCCCTGAATGCTTCGCAGCAGCGTTTCAGCAACATTCAATCCTCGTTCGACGGGACGGTGATACAGGAGTACGGCAAATTCATCGCCGCCGAGACGCGCCAAAATATCGCTTTTGGGGATATGGCTTTTAAATAGCTGGCTGACTTGGCGCAGCAGTTCGTCCCCTGCAGCATGACCGCAGGTGTCGTTAACTATTTTGAAGCGATCGAGATCCAGGTAAAGCATCACGTGTTCTTGCCCGTAACCTTGAGCGCCGTGTAGGGCGTGCTCTAGCTGGTACTCAAATTCCCGGCGGTTGACTAATTGCGTCAGGGGGTCATGAGTTGCCTGCCAGGTGAGTTGCCGCGCTTGAGTTCGCACTTGCGTGACATCTCGGAACACAACGACGGCCCCGACTATTTCGCCGCTGCTAGCGTGGATGGGGGCGAGGCAGTGGTCGATCGCAAATTCGGTGTTGTTGCGGGCAATCAGCAAGCTGTTGTGTCCTTGGTCAACAATCCGACCTTCGCACAAAGCGATTTCGGCGATATTTTCGATCGGCCGCCTGGTAGTTTCGTCAACTATTCTCAGCACGCTGGCGAGGGGTAAACCTTTAGCTTCCAATGCAGACCAACCCGTAAGTGTTTCGGCAACTGGATTCAGGGTGGAAATGCAGCCGTCGGCGTCAGTAGTGATTACGGCATCGCCGATCGATTGTAGAGTAACCTGAGCGAGTTCTTTTTCTTCAAAAAAGGCTTGTTCCATGCGCTTGCGCTCGGTAATATCTCGCTGCACTGACACCCAGTGGGTAACGTTCCCGGAGGTGTCGGCAATGGGTACGCTGTTGAGTTCCACCCAATAAGTTGAACCGTCTTTGCGGTAGTTAATCAATTCTAGGCGTAGGGGTTCTCGGCGAGAGAAAGCACAGCGAATTTTAGCGACTTGGGTTGGGTCGCTTTCTGGGCCGCGCAAGCAACTGGGGGTTTGCCCGATGATTTCTTCGGGTAGGTAGCCCGTCATTTGGGTAAAAGCTTCGTTGGCATAGATGATGGTGGGGTCGGAAATATCGCTGTCTCCGGCATCCATAATCACGATTGCGTCGTTAGCGTTTACTACGGCAGATTCTAAAAGGTGGAGTCTGGCCTCGGCCCTAAGGCGGGTAGCAATTTCGCTTTCTAGTCTGGCGTTAGTCAAGCTGAGGGATGCGATCGCATTTTCCAATTCCCTAGTCCTTTCTGCCACTGAATCGTGCAGAACATCGATCGCCCCGGACATTTCCATCGGGTCAAGTACGCGCAGTATGTTGGTTTGAGTAACTATTCCCAGGAGTTCTCCGCGTTCCCCCGTTACTACCAACCTGCGGACTAAACGCTGGTGCATTTCCTGATGAGCTACCCACAGCGAGTCTTCTTGCTTGAGGCTAAATAAGGGGGTACTCATCACAGTTTGGGCGATCGTTTGGGACAAATCTATATCTAAAGCTTGAAATTCGACTATATCCCGTTCTGTGACTATACCTACTGGAATGGGGAACGGTAAATCCATCGATAATTCTGTTGATTCGGTAATTACTACGCAGCTAACGCGGTGCTGCGCCATCAACTCGGCTAAACTCCTAACTGACGCGGAGCGAGGTGCTTGAATGACTTGTGCGGTCATTACTTCTTTCACGCGGCGCATTTTTAAGAGATTTGCCGGTTTCAGCATGGCTTGGCGAATGCTTTCCGGGGTAATTACTCCTAAGAGTTGACCTTGAGTGTCCAATATTGGCAAGTGCTTAATTCTTCGTTGTCCCAGCAGAATTAGGGCGCTGAAAATGTCTTGAGTCTCGGATTTTGTCAGAGTTGCTGCCGGCTGCCTCATCACTTCTGCGATGGTGACACCTTTTAAGTTTTTGCCCGAGGCAATCAAATCGACAAGATCCCTTTCGGTGAAGATTCCTTGCAATTGAGAATGTGGAGCCGAGTGGGAGGATAATTTTTCTAGAGATTTTTCCACGACAAAGACGCAGATACCTGCCGCGTCTCTATATGCGCTTGAGGTGGGGGGATTTGCGATTTCTGTTAGTGGCTGATAGATATCGGTTGGTGGAATGTCTGCGTTTAGAGAGCAAATTCCGCGCCGTTGGCCCATCAGGGTAATTACTTCTGCTAGTGGGGTATCGGGCGCAACTGTCAAGGGGTAGCGGTCTATTACTTGAGCTAAGGTTGGCAGATACTTGGAAGAATCGTTGTTGAGCATATTTAATTGAGTTTTGCGATCGCGTGGACTTTGCGACATTCCAAAAAAGTGCTGATTTCCAAGCACTAGGTAGATTTTTACGGCGCTGCTAAGACCTAATTAAAATTTATTGTTAAAAATGCAGCCGAGCTTGGGCTGGGGATCGAGCCTGTGACTGCTTTTCCTCTACCTATAAAGTTATAAGCTTATCTTTATTTTAAGTTAAATTTTCTATCCCGTGACACATTTATTAAAAATAATGTATTTGTTGTGAACTTTTTGCGATAAAATTACCTACTAAAATCATCTGTAGCATTGCGAATCATCTCCCTCTTCAGAAAGACGCATCAGTTGGCTATCCTAGCTAACCTAGAAGAGGTTACTACAAAAAGGGACTGTATTAAGTTCGGCAGTGTTAAGTTTTGCAAGCTGGTCGAGACCGTGTATGTGTTTTTGAGGGGAATCGATGTCACAGCAAAGCTGTGAATTAGATCGCAACTTGCGAAAACAAGCGTGGTAAGATTGTAGATATCAAGACAAGAACTTAAATACAGAGTCTGGTGAGGAAAAGGGATTATGAAACGCAATCTATTAGCCGCTACCTTTTTAATTACTCCCCTACTGTTGGCCGGGCCGGCTCGCGCTGAAAATCCCGCTCACGTCAAACAGTTATTGTCAACGGGGCAATGTTTTCAGTGCGACTTGTCAGGAGCAGATTTAATAGGAGCCCATTTAATTGGTGCTGATTTGAGAGAAGCAAATTTACAAGGCGCAAACCTATCTAGTGCCAACCTCGAAGGCGCGGACTTGACGGGTGCTAACTTGACGGGTGCTAACTTAACCCAAGTTTTCCTGACTAATGCCAGTTTAAATGACGCAGACCTCGATCGGGCAAATCTGACCGCAGCTATCATTAACACCGCTGACGTATCCGGTGCATCAATGCAAGATATGACCATCACTGATGCCAAAATCTACAATACCCAAATCGGCGTCGGCGGCAGCTACGACCAGTAAACTCGTTAAAAGAATGGAAAGCACCAATTTTGAGGTTAAAAACCCGGTTTCTACCCTGAAACCGGGTTTTTAGTCTTTTTGTAGGCTGCCCCGGAACCTCACATTTTCTCTCGTATTTCAAGCGAACAATCTGACCACGAATTTCAAAGGTGGTACCCGCCACGCGATTTATCCGTGGAATCAATCCAAAATCGAAAATCGAAAATCCTCAAGCCCCCCGCATTTATCTCGCGCAAGTCAATCTAAAATCTAAAATCTAAAATCGCGCAATCGATTGACGCACCCTACAATTACCACTAAAAACCCAAATCAACCGCAATTCGGTGCGCGCAAGCAAACCCAGAAAATGCCACCGCATTTAAACCCTGTCCGGGAAACGTACTGTCACCCACACAATACAAACCAGGCATAGAAGTTCGGTTAAACGGCATTCCCAGCAAACCCATTAGCTTCTGTCGCGGAATCGGCCCGTAAGTTCCGTCTTCGCGCCCCAAAAAGCGGCGGTGAGAACGCGCCGTCCCAACTTCCATATAATCCAAGCCGGCATCTAAACCGGGAAAAATCTTTTCTAATCTTTCAATAATTCTCCCTGCGGCCTCTTCCTTTTTCTCCTCGTATTCCGGCTGTGAAAGTCCTTCCCACTCTTCCATCCAACTCGAAGTAAAAGCGTGAACGATGTGATATCCTGCGGGAGCTAAATCCGGGTCGAGCACGGTCGGAACTGACACCAAAACAGTTCCCTCCGGCGCTTCCATTTTGTCCCAATCTTCTAACAAAATGTGGTGGCAGGCACTACCTGCAGGAATTGCGCTTGCTTCCACTCCTAAATGCAAACTCAAGAAACTGGGGGCTTTTTGATAGCGCTGCTGCCATTTTTTTTCACTCGCGGGCATCTCTTCTGCAGGCAGCAATTTCTCGAAAGTATCCCACCGCGTGGCGTTAGAAACTATGCGCTTTGCCCGGTAAACTTCGCCGGTTGCTAGCTCAACTCCGACAGCGCGGCCGTTTTCTGTAATAATTTTTTTAGCCTTAGCTTTGTATTGAATTTTCCCGCCGCATTTTTCTAATCCTTCTACTAATTTTTGGGCAATTTGACCGACTCCGCCTTTGGGATAATTGATGCCACCGTAATGTCTGTCGGAAAATACCATTCCGGCATTAATCATCGGCGTCAAGTCTGCAGGTACTACAGACCAGTAGTAGCATTCCATGTCGATAAATTGCAGCAAAGTAGGGTCTTTTATGTAGCGCCGCGCAATGTCGCCAGTATTTTGAGGCAGATATTTTACTAATCCCAAACAGGCTAAAGGGTTCTGAAAAAAGACTCGGACGAGATATCCGGGTTCTTCTAGAGATAGCAATTCCATGCCGTTGAGGCAGTTGAAGACGCTCCAGCATTCGCCGTAAAATTTGTGGATTCCTTCGCGTTCGTGAGGGAACCTGTCAGTTAATTCTTGCAAGTATTTATCATAAGCCTGGGGCACTTCAAGTTCCAAGCCGCTGGGTAAGTGATAGTGAAGCTGTACGGGGTCGGGAATGGTTTCTAAGGTGACGTTGACTGCTTTCAGGGCGCGGGTGAGGAGGTTGGTTGTGCCCCGCTGTCCGAAGCCAAAAATCATGGAGGCCCCAACATCAAATCTGTAGCCTTCTCGATCGAAATATCCAGCGCTACCCCCCGGAATTGTATAGCTTTCGAGCACTAAAACTTTGGCTTTCTTAGCGGCTAGCTGGGTGGCTGTCACGAGTCCGCCAATGCCGGAACCGATGACAATTACATCAAACTCTTGCTCTGTTGGGCGGGAGTTGGGAGAAAATAACTGGGATTGGGTAGGAGCTGACATTGGGTGAAAAATCTTAATATTTCTATGATTTTACAGTCGATCGCTCCGGAAGCAAGAAGTTCGGCAACGGATTATGTAGCGGATGTAAAGGATAGAAGGAAGACCGAAGTTCGGCAATGCCCAATATCCAATGCCCTGCGCGGGCCGATGCCCGATACCCTATTTTGCCGATGCTCCTGTTTCAAAAAAAATGCGGGAACAGTCTACCATTGCCGACTGCCCCCGTCTGCCGATCCTTTGAGAGGAGAACACTAAAAATCACTATAGCCTTGTTGCTAATTAATGTCAATACTATTGGAAAAATATTTCAATAAGCTGATGGAGGTCGATCGGCGAATGGGTTCTAAGGGAAGGCTTGTGGTCGCAATACTCCAGCAGTCCGGCAGTGGTTTAAACCCCTGCCTAAAAGCTGAAGTCCTTTGAAAAGGACTAAAGAGAAAACTGAAGTTGAGGTTTATTTGGTTGCTGTTGAGTCGTCCTTAGATGAAGGCGAGCTCTGAGGCGGAGGTTTGAAGCCGCGACTGCAATCTTGAAGATGCCGATTCTCACTCTCTGGCTTGTATGCACCCTCAAGGATGTGATAAGTTGCACAGAGCGATCGATCGCCCGTTGGGGAAGCCCGCCCCTACGGGGGCTACGCCAACGAAGAAGATCGATCGCACCGCATAAAATCCTCAAACCTAGCAATCTCCCCAATTTCCTAATGTCCCTGCAACTGCGCGTTTACGTTCCTCCACATCCATTAATTAAACACTGGCTGGCTGTTGCCCGCGACGCTGCCACCCCATCGGTACTTTTTCGTTCTGCGATGACAGAATTGGGAAGGTGGCTGGCTTACGAGGCGATTCGAGAATGGCTGCCGACAGTGGAAACAACGGTGCAGACGCCTTTAGCAGAATGTCCGGCGACTTTTATCAACCCGGAAGCTCCGTTAGTTGTGGTACCGATTTTGCGGGCGGGTTTGGCACTGCTGGAAGGAATTCAGACGGTTGTACCGCTGGCTTCGGTTTACCACCTCGGCATGGCAAGAAATGAGGAGACGCTGGAACCGATTTGTTATTTGAACAAATTGCCGGCGCAGTTTAACCCGGAAACGCGGGTGATAATTAGCGAGCCGATGCTGGCGACGGGCGGGACGATTGTAGCGACTATGCAGGAATTGACTGCACGGGGAATTGACCCGAGCTTGATTCGGATTATCTCTGTGGTGGCTGCTCCTCCGGCTTTGAAGAGGCTGAGTGCAGAGTACCCGAGTTTGATGATTTACACGGCAACGATCGACGAAATAGTAAACGAACAGGGCTTTATTGTACCTGGTTTGGGAGATGCGGGCGATCGAACTTACGGCACATGAACAAGTCAGTCAGTCAATTTTAGATTTGAGATTTGAGATTTGAGATTTTAGATGGACTCGACAGATAAGTCAGGGGGCTTGTAGGCCTTTTTGGGGGCGGTGAGTGGTTCCAGGAACCAGTTGCTGAAATATCGGGGGAAAAAGATGACAATCAAGCATCCAGGATACAAGCCCCCGAATTTATCCGTGGGGTCAATCCTTCAATGCTTCAATTCTAAAATCTAAAATCTAAAATCTAAAATCTAAAATCGATTGACCCTGGTTTGGTAAAAGCAGGCACAGAGAAAGTTAGAATCAAAAGTACAATTCAAAAATAAATAGCGTTTAGCACTCATTGCCCGTGAAACTTGATTCTGTTCCGCCAAGCTTGTCTGCTTCTGACTCAGTAAACCTCAATTATGATTTGCCACAAGAGGTACCACTACAAATAAAAGAGGTTACTGAGATTTGTGCTGATTCAACCCCGGAGCCCGCTGAACTCTCAGTGACTGTAAATCCCGATATTTGTCAGGAACAAAAGAAACTGAAGCCAAAGCACTGGGCAATTTTTGCTTCGACTTTTGCAACTATTTTTTTAGCTGAAATTGGAGACAAAACTCAGCTCGCGATTTTGCTGATGACGGCTGAATCTCGAAATCCTTGGATGGTTTTTGCGGGTGCGGGTTCGGCTTTGATAGCCACCAGTTTGCTGGGGGTGTTGCTGGGAAGGTGGCTGGCTAGTCGGATTGCTCCGAGAACTTTGGAGAGAGCAGCCGGAGTGATTTTACTGGCGATTTCGGCGGTTCTGCTGTGGGAAGTGCTGGGTTAATTGTCTGCCTTGTCGGTGAGTCCTAGATTTCTACAATAGCTAACTAAGAACTAAAAAAACATGGACTGGCAACTTTTGGGAATCAGTTTTATTACAGTGTTTTTGTCAGAATTGGGAGACAAAAGTCAATTAGCTGCGATCGCCCTGGGCAGTAGTTGTAACTCGCCCCGGGCTGTATTTTTCGGTACGGCGTCGGCGCTGCTGCTGGCGAGTTTAATCGGCGTGGCGATCGGCTTGGGCACGGCAGAGGTGTTGCCGGAGAGGCTGGTAAAGGGACTCGCGGCGATCGGATTTGCGGTGATGGGTTTGCGCTTGCTGTGGCCAAAAGCAGATTTACCGGAAGCATCCGAGTAGGGCGTGCCGTCAGTCGAGTTTAGATTTTAGATTTTAGATTTTAGATTTTAGATTTTAGATTGACTCCACAGATGAATCTGGGAGTTTGAACAAGAGTCTAAAATTTTGATCTCTCCGCAACAGGAGTCGTTCGCAAGTATCCGTTTTTGGGCTGGTCAGGAAACTTGACAGTATAGTTATATCAAATCTGTTAGCATCGGAATTATTCAGATATCTCCGCTCTTTATCTGCGTAAATGGGCGTCAATCCATTGTCCGGGGCGGTTAGTACATTCTCTTTTTTTTACCGCTGATGAGGGCAGATAAACACAGATTAACGCAGATGAATTTGATCGATGATAACTGATTTGATTTTATTGGATAAATGTTTGATTGATAGGGAAACCGCAGATGCAACGCAGGTGCATTTCCAGCCTAGTTGACGATCGCCTTAAAATTTTAAAAAAAATTAGCGGGGGGCGTGAATTCACGCCCCCCGCGGCTGGTTGAGTTGTTTTTCTCCACTCAACATCTGAGCATTGTGTCGATTAAACTTGGTTTTGGTAGCACCAGCCCAGCAGCGTACCGGCGACAGCCAACTTCAGCGCTTCCAATCCAAAATAGCCTTGGTGCAGTAGATTCATGCCGGCGGGCACTTCTGCTGCGGAATCGAACAGATTTAGCTGCATTCCCAAGGCGCTCATTTGGGGTGTCAGGGCGTAGGTGTCCATCAGGGCGATCGCCAGAAGTACCAATGATAATAAGATTGCTGTGCGGCTGCGCTTGCCGAAGTCGCCGACTAAATTGCTCAAAACCATCAAACCCGTTGCCACCACGCCCGAACAGATTAACTCAACGCGGTTGAATCCCCAGAACATTAAATTTCCGGCCGTTGCAAACTCGGGTGATGTCGTCATCCCAGATACGTAAAGACTGGGCATAATGACTAGATCCAATATCAGGCTAACGCTGATCCAGAAAATTAGGGCCACCATGACAATTGCTTGCCAGCGCGGTTTGATTGATTCCACTCTTGATGTTGTAATAGCTGTCATATAATTAGACCCTCTAAAATTTTCTTCTGCCTTTTCTAGAGTTTAACTAACTTTTTTCTAAAATTCTGTTAAGTATTTTTAAATTAATGGTAACTTTTGTGTAACAGACGCTGAAGAATTGTTAAGCTCACTGATGTTTTTCCTCACCTCGGTTAAGTAAATACTAATCCGAAAAAAGTACGGAATAAATTAATAATTACTCACAGGACTTATGCACTGCTACCAAAGATATCTGTTTTTGACCGAGAATTTCAAAGGTGGTACCCGCCACGCGATCGATCCGTGGAATCAATCGAAAGCATCTCAAATCTAAAATCCTTGCATCCCCCGAATTTATCCGTGGGGTCGCCTCCAAAATCGAAAATCAAAAGTCAAAAATCGAATGAGCCTGATTAAACACAGTAAAGTATTTTTTATAAAAAACTAGGTTTCTGCGTCCAGAAATAACTTTTAATTTAACTACAGCGGTTCTCAAAAAAGCGAGGTATGCCTTATGCCCTATGTCCTGTGTCCTATGCCCTATGCCCTATGCCCGATAGTACATCATCTTTCTGAGAAAGGCTGTATATATGCCTAAATTTTCATTATCCTCTTGGTTGCCCCGTCTCCCCCCTCAAGTCTGGATTCTTGCCGCCGGCAGATTCCTCTCCCAAAGCGGCACTGGTTTTACTTTATTTTACGCGCCGATATTTTTTGTCGATGGCGTCGGTTTATCTGCTACTGCTGTTGGGATTGGTTTGGGTAGCGGTTCAGTTTCGGGAATATTCGGCAGAATTTTGGGCGGTTCTTTTTGCGATTCCAAATTTTGGGGCAGGCGCCGAACTTTACTGCTGGCGACAATAATAGCGGCGGCGGCTTCTTTTGTACTGGCGGCGACTAATGATTTCGCTGGCTTAATTGCGGGCAATTTACTGATGGGTTTGGGTGTGGGTTTGTATTGGCCTCCAACCGAGACGATGGTGGCGGATTTAACTGAGGGCGAACAGCGACAGGAGGCTTTTGCTTTGACGCGGCTTGCTGATAATTTGGGTTTGCAAGTTGGGATTATTTTGGGCGGTTTGTTGATTGCTGTAACGGGGAATTATCGATCGCTCTTTATTATTGATGGTATCTCGTTTTTAGTGCTGTTTGCGGTGGTGGCGATCGCGATCGCCGAAACCTACAAACCTGTTAATTCAGCGGATAGAGGTCAAAAAAATCGGGAAAATGGTTGGATGGTGGCGCTGAGCGATCGAAGTCTTCTAGTTTATGCTTTAGTAAATACCCTGTTCACATTATATATTTCCCAAATCCAAACCACAATGCCGCTGTACTTTAGCAAGTTTGTCGCGGTGGGGGCGGGAAAAGGCTTTTCAACAGGTACAATTACGGTTTTGTTTGCTTTTAGCACGTTTTTAACTGTGGCTTTGCAACTGCCGGTGGTTAAAGCTTTGAGGCCGTTTTCCCACTCGAAAGCTTTGATGATTTCGGCGCTGCTGTGGGGAATGGGATTTATCGCGATCGGCTTGACGGGAATGGCTGCCACTGGCAATCTATTTTTAGCTGTTTTAGGCTTGAGCTTTTTGTCGGTGGCGACTGTTGCTTATACGCCTTTTGCTTCTGCTTTGGTGGTGGATTTAGCGCCGGAGTCTTTGCGGGGCGTGTATTTGGCCGTTAGTTCTCAGTGTTGGGCGATCGGCTATTTAATCGGGCCGCCGCTAGGCGGTTGGGCTTTGGATAGAGGTAAATGGGCGGCGGATAATTTTTGGTTGGGTTTGGCTCTGAGTGTGATTGCGGCTGTGGTTATTTTGCAAAAGCTCGATCGAATGTTAAAAAAATAGTTGCTAAAATACAACTTTTGTGATATTATAACTCTCCCGATACATAAATAAATAACTCGCAAAAAATGCCTAGCAGTCTTAAGCTCTGATAGCAGGCGGTTGTTTTACTTATTTTATTAGACCCATAAAAAATATTAACTCAAAACTTTGTGGTTGGCGATACCAAATAGCTTTACAATTCCTAGAAGCTAATAGCAATTTTACTATCAAATTTGTGAGGAGTTCTAGTGAAAGCACATCTACTATTTAGTGCTGGCGCAGTAGGTTTAGTGTACATACTTGCCGGTTCTTTACCATTGGCAGCGATGCCTCCCGCCGAAAAAAAAATATTAGGTAGTGAAGAGTTAAAAGAGTCAGAGGCTAAAATTAGCCTGAATACAACTGTTGAAAATCACGTCAAAGCCCCTGAAACATCCGAGTTAAAATTTGTTGAGGGGCTGCAAGTTGACAACACCGTCTCAACAACCAATCAACTCGCCAATCTCCCCCAAGAAACTGCCAACCTGAATCTGCCCGAAACAGCAGCATTAACCGCAGAAAATCCCGGGGAAAACTCATTAAACTTAGCCGAAAAACCAGCAAACCCAGCCCCAGCCGTCACAGAACAAGTATCTGTTGCCCCTACCCAAAACTCGCAGACACCAGCAGAAGTCACAGAAAAAACATCTGTCATTCCCGCCCCTAACCCTGCACCAGTAATTGCCCAAACAGAAACTTCTACTTCTGAAAAGTTAGCTGAAATCGAAAACAGCGCTTCCTTAGAACCCGCAGCAACCAACAGCCAAACTTCTGAATCCAGCGAACTACAACAAGTAACATCTGTATCTCAACTCTCCGACGTGCGCCCGACGGACTGGGCATTTCAAGCCCTGCAATCTCTAGTAGAAAGATACGGCTGCATAGCAGGATATCCAGACGGCACATTCCGAGGCAATCGGGCCATGACTCGCTACGAATTTGCCGCCGGTTTAAACGCTTGCTTGGATAAAGTTACTGAGCTAATTAAATCAGGTACAACCAACTTAGCAACCAAGGAAGACTTAGCCGCATTGCAAAGATTGCAAGAAGAATTTGCAGCAGAATTAGCCACTGTGCGGGGTCGAGTCGATGCTTTAGAAGCTCGTACTTCCGAACTAGAAGCCAATCAATTTTCGACAACAACTAAACTCAGCGGCGAAGCAATTTTTAGCGTTGCCGACACTACCAAAAACAATCGCCGGGAGACTGAAACAGCCTTAAACTACCGACTGCGCTTGAATCTGCTGACCAGTTTTACAGGCAAAGATACGCTGATAACTGGCTTGCAAGCTTACAACATTCGCAGCTTCGGGCCTAATTTAGGTTTGTCAACAGGGGCATTTAGCGGTTTGTCCGACAGTCAAGCAAAACTGAGTTTTGAACCGCAATTTCCCGGAATTAATCCTCAGACTCTATCTAGCATTGATGCGAATGCTGTTGAACTTTACAAGCTGCTTTACGTCTTTCCCGTTTCTAACAGCATCACTTTATTTGCCGGTCCGAAAGCCGAAACTTCCGACGCTTTTCAAGCAATTACTCCCTTTGCTGGAGAAGGGCAAGAAGCCGTCTCTAGATTTGCAGCTTACAACCCTGTAGTTCGCGTATCCGGTGGCACTTCTGGCAGCGGTTTGGCATCGGCAGGCGGGTTTATTTGGAACATTTCCAAAAAGGTCAATCTGACAGCTTTGTACGGCAGTGTAAATGCTGCTTTGCCAAACGATTTAGGCTTTCCTGCTACGCCTTTAGGAGCGGGTGCATTTGATGGTAGTACCGTGGCGGCAGCGCAGTTAACTATTAAACCTACCAGCAGTATCGACATAGGTTTAAATTACGCTCACAGTCGTCACAAATTGAATATTCTGGCTACAGGATTAAGTGATGCCGATTTGGGTTCTATTTTGGGAAGAGATAGAGAACCTGTTAGCGGTGGCGTGAGGATAAATTCGTTTGGCGGTACTGCAACTTGGCGGCTTTCTCCGAAATTAGCTGTTTCTACCTATGGAGGTTGGATAATTGCTGATGCTGAAAGAAGCAATGCTTCTACAACTTTCAACAGTTGGATGGTAGGTTTGCATTTCCGAGATTTGTTCGCCCAGGGCAATAATGCAGGTATTCTGTTTGGACAGCCACTCGATCGCGATTCAGTAAGTGGCGGTGCTCGCTTTCAGCAAAACAAAGCAACTCCTTACCATTTAGAAGCTTATTACCGTTTCAAAGTCAACGATAATATCAGCATTACACCCGGAGCTTTTGTGCTGTTCAATCCTGAAGGAACTAAGGATAATGACACAGTAGGGGTGGGAGTCCTGCGGACAACTTTTACTTTCTAAGGAAAGTCACGATACTATTATCTGTTTGTAGTAAGGACTTCAGTCCTTCATCTGTTTGTAGTAAGGACTTCAGTCCTTTTTCATAAATTTAGGCAACTAAGGACTAAAGTCCTTACTACAAAAGACATCTCCCAAAAAGATAGTCAAGAACAGGTAGTCAAGAACAGGCAAGATGCCTGTTCCACAATAATTATGGGAGAGATTTAAAGAGCCTGGTAACGCCGAATTCCCGATTCCCAATTACCAATTACCAATTTTTGATTATTTTCGCCGATCGCCCAATTTGCGATAGACTTCTCTCAAATCAACTTGATGGTGAGCTAAAGCAACCAAAGCGTGATAAAATAAATCCGCAACTTCCCCAGCAATTCCATCTTTGTCGTCATCTTTGCAAGCCATCACAACTTCCGCCGACTCTTCGCCAATTTTCTTGAGAATCTTGTTGTCGCCGCCCTCGAACAACTTGCAAGTATAAGAACTTTCGTTAGGATGGTCGCGCCGATCGCAAATTACCTCAAATAATTGAGATAACATATCTCCAGGCGGCGGTACAATTTCTCCGTCAACTTGGTGAAAACAACTTCTTTCTCCGGTGTGACAAGCAATATCTCCGACTTGTTCGACTGTTACCAACAAAGCATCGCTATCGCAGTCGTAACGCAGCCCTTTGACATTTTGAACGTGTCCCGAAGTCGCGCCTTTAGGCCACAATTCCGAACGAGAACGACTCCAAAACCAAGTTTGGCCGGTTTCCAGGGTTTTTTGCAGCGACTCCCGGCTCATCCATGCCATCATCAACACCGTACCGTCCAAATAATCTTGGACGATCGCAGGCACTAAACCGCGATCGTCGTAACGAATCTTTTCAATTGGGATCGATCGGCTCAAACTCGATAAATCAGTAGTAGACATAATTTTATTTCAACTTGGTAATATAGATTAACGCTTTCCTGTCGGAGATTGTTTTTTTATTAACCGCAGAGAACGCAGAGGAGGCAGAGGAAGAGAGAAGATTGAGCAAGTGATGGCTAAATTGTCAAGAACTATTTTACAAAAAATTACATTTTAGGGCGATTCCCTACGGGATAGCTTCGCTTCACGGTGCTAGTGCTACAAACCCTAAAAAACCCAAGCTAGTATTGCTACTCATTGGTTTGTACCCTAAAATCTACTAGAATAGTTTCCTTGAATCGACCTAACCTTTATGTTGAACTGGCTATAAAATTATTCTACCAACAACAGACCTTCACTAAGGAGAAAACATTGGTTTCCACAACCTTGAAAACGACCAAATCAGAAGAAATTTTCGCAGCAGCCCAGAAGTTGATGCCAGGTGGCGTCAGTTCCCCCGTGCGCGCCTTCAAATCCGTAGGCGGACAGCCCATCGTCTTTGACAGGGTAAAAGGAGCCTACATTTGGGATGTTGACGAAAACCAATACATTGACTATGTAGGCACTTGGGGCCCAGCCATCTGCGGCCACGCCCACCCGGAAGTCATCAAAGCCTTGCACGAATCTTTAGAAAAAGGTACGAGTTTCGGCGCACCATCGCTGTTGGAAAACGTACTCGCCGAAATGGTCATCGATGCCGTTCCCAGCATCGAAATGGTGCGATTTGTCAACTCCGGCACCGAAGCCTGCATGGCCGTTTTGCGGCTGATGCGAGCTTTCACCGGACGCGATAAAGTGATTAAATTTGAAGGCTGCTATCACGGGCACGCCGATATGTTCTTGGTAAAAGCCGGTTCCGGCGTCGCAACTCTGGGCCTTCCCGACTCTCCGGGCGTCCCGAAATCCGTTACCGCCAACACCCTCAACGCTCCCTACAATGACTTAGAAGCAGTCAAAGCTTTATTTGCCGAAAATCCCGGCGAGATAGCAGGCGTAATTCTCGAACCAGTGGTGGGGAATGCCGGTTTTATTACCCCGGATGCAGGTTTTCTCGAAGGTTTGCGGGAAATTACTAAAGATAACGGTGCTTTGTTAGTTTTTGATGAAGTAATGACCGGTTTCCGCATCGCCTACGGCGGAGCTCAGGAAAGATTCGGTGTCACCCCAGATTTGACTACTTTGGGTAAAGTTATCGGTGGCGGTTTGCCGGTGGGAGCTTACGGGGGAAGGCGGGATATTATGGGGATGGTGGCTCCTGCTGGGCCGATGTATCAAGCGGGTACGCTTTCGGGAAATCCTTTGGCGATGACTGCTGGGATTAAGACTTTGGAATTGCTGCAAAAACCCGGCACTTACGAACAGTTGGATAAGATTACCAAAAAACTGTCTGACGGATTGCTAAAAATTGCTAAGGAAGCCGGACACGCGGTTTGGGGCGGGCAAATTAGCGGGATGTTTGGCTTGTTTTTTGCGGCTGGCCCGGTTCACAATTACGAGGATGCGAAGAAGTCGGATTTGACGAAGTTCAGCCGCTTTCACCGGGGAATGTTGGAGCACGGAATTTATCTTGCTCCTTCGCAGTTTGAGGCGGGATTTACTTCTTTGGCTCATACTGAGGAAGATGTCGATCGAACTTTGGCTGCCGCGCGTGAAGTGATGGCAAGTATTTAACGTGAGTTTTAAGGACTGTAGTCTTTAAAACTGAGGAATAAATAATTAAAGTCCTTGCTGTTTTTTGGCAGTAAGGACTTTAATTTTTAACGGCTACCCAATCCGGGTTAAAAACCTCTCGGTCGAGGCTTATGCAGGGGACTAGAAACCTAACCTGATTTCTACGAGATTTGGCGACGAGTCACGAGAAATATACGATAGGAATAAACCAGGTTTCTGAGGTATTGTTTTTTTGCGCTCACCTGCCTGTACCAAGTTGCGTTCAGACGTACAATCATGAGTGATACCAAGTTGGGGTATAAACCGTAATTCCATGAATAAGAAAAACTTTTTGCTGGCACTCTGTCTGTTGCTACCAAGCCTAGTCATAGGCTGCAAGCAGCCAGAAACCTCTCAACAACAGGCATCAAGTCCGTTGGTCGCCACACAAACCACCACCATCCCAGGTTGGAAAAAATTTGAGGGACGCGGTGCACAATTGCAGTTACCGGAGAGTTATAGCGGCGGAGATCTCAGCCAAAATCTGGACGTGGTGGTTCAAAAGCTGGAATCTTTGGGGCCCTACTATCAGCAGATAGCTCAGTATCTCAAACAGAATCCATCCGCATTCGTCATCTGGGCTTTTGACTCGAAGGCTGGTAAACCCGGTTTTCTGAGTAATGTCGCTATTGCTAGAGAGTCAGTTGGATCTACAGTGACAATAGAGACATACTTGGATATGATTACCAAACAATTACCCAGCGAATTTCGTGTCGTGGAGCAGAAGAAGGTGTCGCTTGACCGCTATCAGGCAGGTCAGATCGTGACAGAAGCCACAATTTCGGGTGTAACTGCCAAACAGATAATGTACACGATTAAGCAAGGGAGCAATATGTGGATTGTTGCATTCTCTACCAGTTCTGATGAATTTGAACAGCGCAGGCCCACGTTTGAACAAAGTATTAACACGTTTTCAGTGAGCGATTAGCTCGACTTTTTTTCCAGCGAACATTGTATGCCTGTTGTATAAGCTGATACTAAGCAATAAAGACAACAGGAACGAAAAAAAAGGTAGTGCTGCATAGTCAATAAAACTTGTTATAATTTAATTATTTAATCTGCCTTAAATTTTAGCTTGTGAAATGTCCCGGTGTGAGTATAAGACCCATTTATCAAATAAAGTCCTGAATAATACAGACTGTTCGGGACTTTATTTTAATAAGGCTTACAGGCTTTTTTAGTAAATCTGCACGGGGTAATTTCAGCTTAATCGTGTGGGGAAATTTAAAATTAGTAATTATAGGATAACTCTACTTTGCGGTAGCAATCCCTAACTTAGCTCCCTTAATTCGGCGCAATCGATCCATAACTTCCACCACATTTCCGTGATTGACGCTTTTATCCGCATTCAGCACAATTAATGAGCTCGGATTTGACCCCATTACCTGTCGCACTGTACTCTCAATCTGCTCTAAGTTGACTAACTTTTTATCAACCATTAATTTTCCCCGAGCATCAATGGTGACGGTAATTTTAGCAGGCGAGTCCTGAACTTGAGAAGTTGATGCTTTCGGTAAATTTACGGGTAGACCCTCGGATTTGGATAAAGACAGAGAGGAAACAATTAAAAACGTCAATATGGCAAAGACCACATCAATCATTGGCACGATGTTAATCTGGGGAATACTATCAGGTTCATCGGGTAGGCGCATAGTTAGATTCTCTTGGTAGTTTTTCGTAGCGGTGACGGTACAATAACTCTAGCTGGCCGGAGGCTTCCTGAATAAAAGCTATCTGCTGTAAATAAAACCCGCGAAACATATTGGCAAATAAGAGCGTAAAGATTGCCACAACTAACCCTATTGCCGTAGAAACGAGGGCTTCGCTAATCCCAGAAGTAACGCCTGCGGAATTGGTGCCTGTGGCATCCCCCAGTTTGAGGGAAGCAAAGGTAGTAATTAACCCCAAAACTGTTCCGAGCAACCCAAATAGTGGGGAAAGGCTGATAATGGTGTCAAGTATTGTATTGAATCGCTTCAGGATGGGGATTTCTGCCTGAGCGCCACTCTCTAGGGCCAAACGAAATTCTTCGATGTTGGGCGAGTCTAATTCTAAAGCTTCTAAAAAAATCCGGGCTAGGGGCAAATCGCCGTTTACTTGTAACTTTTTGATGGCGGAATCGGGGTTTTGACTGTATAGCTGTAGCACTTCCCGCACGACTCGCCGCTGCCGCCGATTTACTCTAAACCAAAAGGCAAGACGCTCTATGATCAGCGCGACTGCTGCGATTGACGAGGCAAATAGCGGCCAAGCAACAATGCCTGCGGCGCGAAAAATGTAAATGAAAGCATCCATTGATTTGTACTCTCGCTAGCTCTGTTGAACGATCGCAAGCTGCCTAATGGTGCAATTAGCCCGAAGGTTGGTAGAGTTTCTGCGTCAAGTCGGCACAAGTGATTCAGGCTGCGAATTGTTTCAATCAAGCGCGATCGCGATCGCACAAACGCACTACCTGTATGTGACTATCTTCGTCTGTACCCAAAATGCTCCTAGTGCGATCCCGATCGAGATCGCGACAGATTGTTCTGCCAGTGCTTCTTTGCTAAATATTTGCGTTAGGACTTGACAATAATCTTCAATAATTTAAAAGATTCTCAACTAGATTTTCACAAACTTCAGGGTTTGTCAAGTCATGAGCCACACTTTTAGATAAAAATAACCTATGTATTTAAAACAAATACTTTAGTTTTAATTATTAATAGATTTTTATGAAAAGCTTGAGAATCTGGAAATTTGTTGGTAAATTAAGGGCTAGAGTATTGCAGTTAAGTCATTTTGGAACCTTGCCCTGCCAGAATCAGAACATTGACAGCGCCCATAAGAGCAAGGTAGACGCCCCCAAAGGAAAGGCTGATTGGTAGAGTCTACTCGCTATATCAAAATTAAATAATGAAAATTAATTGCAAGAGTCTTGAACAGGGTGACAGTCTTCTTATAGGATGGGTAGGTTCATCATTGATAGCAAGCTCAACCGGCAGTTGGTCGCTTGTTTCGGGTTATGTGGGGGAGCCAGCGAGGACGTTGCCAACCCATCCATAAAGGAGATTCATAAGGCATGAGTTTTTCAAATATTTCGGCGACGCAAAGACAACAACAAGAAGAAGCTCTCAAAAAAGTTCTGGCGATCAGTCTGTTAGCCTCAACCTTACTGCACGGTGTCGCGCTGCCGTTGAGCCTCAAGTTCGTCAAACCTGCTGAATTTGCAGAGGATGCAATTGAAATTGTTGTGCTTGATGAGCCCAAAGTAGAGGAAATCCAGCCAGAGCCGGCGATTCCAGAACAGGTATCTCCCCCGCCTGAGACGTTCAAACCAGAACCGCCACCAGAGCCAACCCCCCCAGAGGAGCCACCGGTAGCGGCAACGCCCCCGCCGATTCCAGAGGAGCCACCGATAGCGGCAACGCCCCCGCCGATTCCAGAGGAGCCACCGGTAGCGGTAACGCCACCGCCGATTCCAGAGGAGCCACCGATAGCGGCAACGCCACCGCCGATTCCAGAGGAGCCACCGATAGCGGCAACGCCACTACCAGAGATTAAGAAAGAGTCGCCCTTAACGGAAACTTCGCCACCAACTCCTGTGGAGCCTTCCCCCGCACCCAAACAGGATTTCAATTCCCCAGAAACTCCTAAAACCCCGATCGCCAAGGAACCCGAAACCCCCTCGCCCGATCCTCCAAAAAGCGAACCACCCGTTATCCCCTCTCGCCCCAAGGGTGCTGGAAGTTCCGCAGACTTTACAAAAGATGCTGGAAATCCCAACTCCTCCGACAGCCCTGAAAAAAATAACCCGCTCTCGTCATCTGCTTCGGCGGGTAGCGGGGAGCCTTCCTCAGAGCCATTAAATCCTTCTTCCGGGCCCCTGCAGCGATCGCCCGGGGCTGGCTCGCCAGTCACAGCTACTAGGCCAGGAGGCGGCGGCAATTCTGGAAATGCGATCGGGGATCTCACAAACCCCTCCTCCTCTGATAGCCCCGGAGGAAGCGCGTCGAACTCACCATCCGGTGCCAGCAAAAATGGCGACATACCTTCTGATGAGCCATTTGCGGCTGGTTCGGGGCGATCGCCCCGAAGGCCTGCGGCTGGCTCACCAGTCACCGCCACCAGGCCAGGAGGTGGCGGAAATTCTGGAAATGCGATCGCAGATGCAGGAAACCTCGCCTCCTCTGGTAGCCCGGTTGGAAGTGCGTCGAACTCATCACCCGGTGGGGGTGGAAATGGTGGCGGAGGTTCGTCACAGCCATTTGGCAGCGGTTCCGGGCCAGTGCCAAAACCGACAAATCCAGGAAGAGGGGGGAGTCCTTCGCGCCCTCCGGGCGCGCCTTTGGCCACTTGCATTAGTGGCTGCGGTAAACCTGAATATCCGAGCGCAGCCAGAGAAGAAGGGCGCCAAGGCCAAGTGGAACTCATTTGTGACATTGACCCCAACGGTAAGACATCCAACATCAAGATATTGACTCCTAGCAAATACAACGACTTGAATCGCGCAGCGATGAAACAAGTACAAGAAAGGAAATATGCCCCATCAGAGAGTGGCATTCCAGGAGAAAGAATAGTCATTATCTTCCGGCTCACTGACTAGGGATTTTTTTGAAACTCTAGCAATTTGGCTGGGAATTCTATAGCACCGTCCAAGGAATAGCAAAGTTAAAAGTTGAATTTTTTGTGAATTATGAATTTGGGAATGTCGTCAGCAATATTAAGTAAACTTCAGCGAGTTGGACTCGTTCTATTACTTGGTTCCAACTTGGGAATTGCTTTGTTGTTTGCCAACCCTCACAGCGCAATGGCAGGAGTAATTACTTTACCCGATGGCGGACGTTGCGAGGGAGAATTGAGTGAGGGAAAACTCAGCGGCCCCGGTAGCTGTCAATATGCCAACGGCGATCGCTACGAAGGCCAATTTCTCAACGGCCAACCTCACGGTCAAGGCATCTATACCTTTAAAGAAGAAGGTCGATACCAAGGAGAATTTGCATCGGGTGAATTCAACGGTCAAGGTGTCCGCGAATTTGCCAACGGCAACCGCTACGAAGGAAGTTTTAAAAACGGTGAGTTCGACGGTACAGGAACTTTTACCTCAACTAACGGCATTCGTTACGAAGGCTCTTTTACCAATGGTTCTCCCAGCGGTCGCGGGGCTTTTACCTTCAGTAACGGCACTCGTTGCGAAGGAGATATTAAAGAAGGAAAAGTTAACGGCAAAGGCGTCTGTCAATATGCTAATAAGAACCGCTACGAAGGAGAGTTGCTGAATAATGTGCCTCACGGGCAGGGAATTTATACCTTTGCTGAAGGAGGCCGTTATGAGGGGCAATTTAGTGAAGGGCAATTTCACGGTAAAGGGGTTCGCGAATATCCGAACGGCAACCGCTATGAAGGAGAGTTTGTCAAGGGCAACACTCAAGGTCAGGGGTTGTTTACGTTTAAAGAAGGGGGACGTTATCAAGGGTCGTTTGACAATGGAGAATTTAGTGGTGAAGGTGTCCGTGAGTTCGCCAATGGAAATAGCTATAAAGGCACTTTTGTCAAGGGTAAAATGAGCGGGAAAGGAGTTTACATTTTTAAGAATGGCGATCGCTGCGAAGGCGAATTTAGCGAGGGTCAGTTCAACGGCAAAGGTACTTGCATTTACGCCAATGGCGATCGCTATCAAGGTGAATTCCTCAACGGGCAAAAACACGGGCAAGGTTCTTATCTATATGCAGATGGAACCAAGGTAGAGGGAAATTGGCAACAGGGGCAGCTCCAAAAATAACCTTATAACCTATCTCCCCCTACTTGTTTACCCCCCCTCCTCACCAATGACATAATGTGCTTTACAGGCGACACAGCGGCGTTTTATAGCCTTTTAAATTTGGTGAGCGTAGCGGAGGGCTTTTAATTTCACATCCGATTTATATAGAGTGTTTTTTCGGATTTTCGGGAGTTCTTGAAGAGGTATTATTTTTTTAACCGCAGATGGACGCAGATGGACGCAGATAGGTTAGCTTTTTGGGCATCGGATTTGGTAGAATTTTCTCTCTTGTTCTTCCTAAAATGGCTTTAAATCCTTGACGTTTTGTTCGTGCAGCTTGTTGAAAAGGTGGCAATGTCTCAGTTTAACCCTAGCAAATTAATTTTCAGTGTTTATACAACTAAAAAAAACAGGCAGGCGGATTGTCTCCTTATTAATGAGTTTTATTTTAGTTTTGCTCCTCAATAATTCGATTCAAGCCGCGCCTCAAACTGGCACTCAAATTCTTTGGGATACCTATGGAATTCCACATATTTACGGAGAAAATAGTAAAAGCCTTTTCTACGCTTTCGGGTGGGCGCAGATGCAAAGTCACGGTAATCTGATTTTGCGTCTTTACGGGCAAGCTCGCGGGCAAGCTGCCGAATTTTGGGGCGAAGATTATCTGGAATCCGATCGCTGGGTGCAAACTATGGGAATTCCTAATCGCGCCAATGCGTGGTATGAATCACAAAATCCCATTTTTCGCAACTATCTCGATGCTTTTGTTGGCGGAATGAATGCCTATGCGAAAGAACACCCAGAGGCACTCACCGCAGAATTAAAGGTAGCATTGCCTCTCAAACCGGTAGATGTATTGGCACACGCGCAGCGCGTCATCAATTTTACTTTTGTAGTCGATCCAGAGCGCGTTGAAAATCTCGCTGAAAATGACACCCCCAAAGGCTCTAACGGTTGGGCGATCGCTCCTTCCCGTTCTGAAAGCGGCAATGCCATGCTATTGGCAAATCCTCACCTTCCTTGGTCGGATTTATATTTATGGTACGAAGCGCAACTGATTGCCCCAGAAATTAACGCTTACGGAGCGACTCTCGTCGGATTTCCTGTATTAACGATCGCCTTTAATGACAACTTGGGATGGACTCATACTGTCAACACTCACGATGGCTGGGATGCCTACGAATTGCCCCTCGCTAACGATGGCTATCGCTTCGATGGCGAAGTCCGAAGTTTTGACAGGGAAGAGAAGGTTTTAAAAGTCAAAGAAAAGAATGGGAATTTGCGATCGGAATCTCTAGTCGTGCGGCGTTCTGTTCACGGGCCGATTCTCACAGAAAAACAGGGCAAAGCGATCGCCCTGCGCGTTGTCGGACTCGATAAACCAGCAGCCCTTCAGCAGTGGTGGGATATGGCACGCTCCAAGAATTTTTCTGAATTTGAAGCCGCTTTAAAGCGCTTGGAAATTCCCATGTTTACCGTCATGTATGCCGATCGCGAGGGGCATATCATGCACTTGTTCAACGGTCAAGTCCCCATACGCAAAAACGGAGATTTTAAATACTGGTCGGGCACGATCGCAGGCAATACGTCAGAGACTTTGTGGAGCAAAAATCATCCCTATGCGGATTTGCCGCGCGTTGTCGATCCGCCCAGCGGTTGGTTGCAAAATACCAACGATCCGCCTTGGACGACGACGTTTCCCAGCGCGATCGCACCGGATAATTATCCCGCCTACATGGCACCGCGCGGCCCGATGGATTTGCGATCGCAGCGATCGGCAAAAATGCTGTTAGAAGATGAAAAAATCTCTTTCGATGAATTGATGCAATACAAACATTCCACTCAGGTAGAACTCGCAGATCGCCTCCTCGACGATCTAATTCCCGCCGCACGGCAAGGCAGTGCTCAAGCGCGCCGCGCTGCGGAAGTTCTCGCCACTTGGGATCGGAAAGTCGATGCTGACAGTCGCGGTGCGGTGCTGTTTGCCTTTTGGAAACAAGCGATGGATGCCGATCGGTTATTCGCTAAACCTTGGAGCGAAGATGCGCCGCTAACGACGCCAGACGGGCTGGCAAATCCTGCTGAGGCGGTGCGGGTGCTGGAAGCGACAGCAAGCAAAGTTGAGGCGACTTATGGCGCGTTAGATGTCGCGTGGGGCGAAGTCTTCCGATTGCCTGGGGAGGCGAATCTGCCTGCAAATGGGGCTGACGGTGCTTTGGGTGTATTTCGCTCAGTCTGGTTCGCTCCACGGAAAGACGATCGCTTTCAAGCGGTTGCGGGCGATTCTTTTGTCGCCGCGATCGAGTTCTCCAATCCGGTGAAAGCGATGGCGCTAAACAGTTACGGCAACGCCACTCAACCCGGTTCGCCCCACGCCGGCGATCGGTGGCAGCTCTTTGCTCGCAAAGAATTGCGCCCTGTATGGCGATCGCGATCGGAAATTGAAGCTCACCTGAGTTCGCGCCAGAAACTCTAGGAGAAGACAGAAGGCAGAATTTAAAAGACTTCTCTGCGCCGTTTCCCCTTGATATCAAATCCGGTAGCATCCGAATTATTCCTCTCTGTATTCTCTCCCTCTGCGTTCTCTGCGCCCTCTGCGGTTAAATCATTCCGATGCAACCGGAAACGATATTATCCATCGCGCAGCAGCCGGCAAGCATACCCACCGACTGCAACGAGCAATAAGCCCAGCGAGGAGATAGCGTATAACAAAGCCATGCCAGCACCGGCACCTGTCCCGATAATTGGGCCAAAAATAGCTGCTAAAAAACCTCCCGGTTGCATGGCGGGTTCAAAAACGCGATCGGCAAGTGGCCCTGCGATCGACAAACCGATCGCTGAGGCCAATTGCACGATAACTGCTCTGGTAGCAAAAACGCGCCCCTGTACCTCTGGTGGGACTTTCGCCAGCCAGATAGCCTCGTGGGAACTGCCGAGGATGGGGAAATTGAAAGACGAACAAAATTGAGCGGGAATCCAGATGGAAAGCGCCTGACTGAAAGCAAAGACTATTTTGCTCAAGCCCGCGCCTGCCATGCCGAGCACAAAGCCCCGGATTCGGCGTTTGGGGCCGCCCCAAATACTGACGGTCGATGCTCCTAAAACGCCGCCGGCGCCGGCTGCTGAAAGGATAGTACCTAGGATTCTGGCATTGTTGCCGGTGCGTGCCAGTATCATTGGTGAGTAGAGGGCCGCGCCGATGTCGTGAGCAAACCAGAATAGCGAAACCGACACCAGCAAGGCAAGCAGGCTGGGACGATCGACGATGTAGCGGAATCCAAAGCTGAGTTCTTGCAACAGGTGGGGGCGAGTCGGCTGGGGATTGGAGGCGATATTGCTCCGCAACGCTGGCGCGATCGCGGGCTGGGGTATTTTGACAGATACTAGGGTGGCGATCGCGATTGTAAAAGTTGCCAGGTCGATCGTAAAAATCCCCCTCAACCCGATCGCAGAATAGAGAATCCCCGCCAGCGTCGGAGCAATAATACTCGCACCGTAACTTGCCAGAAAACTTAAACTGCTAGCGCGGCTGTAATGCTTTTCTGGCATCATTGTGGCGATCGCTGCTGAGTAAGCTAACTGCTGAATTTGGTCAAAAATTCCGTTAACCGCACCCGCTACATATATATGCCATATTTGCAGGTTTTGGCTGATATAAAGTAATAGGATAGCGAGCGTTAACAGAGCTGAAACCGCATCGCCGATCGCCATCAAAAATTTTCGATTCCAGCGATCGACGAGAATGCCAGCAACCGGAGCGAGCAAGATGCGCGGCAATTGAATAAAAAGCATCAACAAAGCCAAAGCCGTCGCTTGACTGGTGGACTCCCAAATCCAAATAGTCAGCGCAAACGCGGACATAGCGCTGCCAATCATCGAAGCAGTTTGTCCCACCCATAGTTGAATAAATTTTTGCATTAAATAAGCGATTGAGAGGATTTAAAATTCAAAGGATAGGGGTGTTTAGTCAGGAGAATCACAGCCACATCAAACCGCACGCCGCTCTCATTAAAACCAAGGCCATTGCTGGCTAAGGGGAGATAATTCTTCATATTGCTGTCTCGCCTCCTTGCGGTAAAATTTCGCCAAATGCCGCTGCCGCCACATCATTACGCCCGTAATAAACAGTACGATCGCTGCTAATCCTGCGATCGCGTGTACCAGCCGCAAGTAAATTCCGCCATAGCTGCCAATATGCAGCGGATAAAGCGAGTTGAGAATTCGATTTGCTACAGAAGCTGAATTTACACTGTCAGCCTGCAATATTTCGCCACTGTATTGGTCGAGATAAATAGTGCTAATCCCGTTTGGGTGCGGGTCATTTGGAAATTTTTTCCGTACCTTAAAAGTTGCTTCAGGCGTCAAAGGCAGAGAAATAAAAGTGGTTTTAGCTTCCGGCCAAACGGTATTAACTTGGTGTAAGATTTCGTCAAGGTTTTGCCTCGAACTGCTAGATTGGGGATGAGAAGTCAATGCTGGCTGTGGCTTTTCATTCGTCAGCCAATACAGAGCCGATTCAACCGGCGCGTAAAAAATCATCCCTGTCCCTGTAGCGGAGATGAGTATGAGAAAAGCGACCGATACAATGCCAGAAACGTTATGTAAATCAAATACAGTCCGCTGCCAGTGAGCTTTCCAATTAATAGAAAACCCCCTAGCAAAATTGCGCCATCCCGTCCACAATACCAAGCCAGTAAAAGTCAGTCCTAGCATTGCTATACCGCAAATACCTACAACAAAATGACCTAATTCTCCTCCAGCTAAGTCCGCGTGTAACGTCAAAACAAAACCTGTAAAAGTTTCTTTTTCAAGGCGCGCACCCGTAATTGATCCGCTGTAAGGATTGACATAAACGCTAACTATTTCCTCACTCTTTGACCGCATCCAAACTTGGCAAACTTCCTTCGCCGATCGCGGCAGCAAGATACTAAGAGCTTGATTTTGCGGATAAGCTTTTTCGACAATTTGCAGGACATTTTCCAGCGGTATCCGTTCGGTTTGAGGAATTACTTGCAGGAGTTGGGGATTGAAGAACCGCTCTATTTCGGGACCGAAAACCAGCAAGCTGCCCGTTAAAGCAATTGCTGCTAGAAATATTCCTACCACCAACCCCAAGTACAAGTGCAGTTTGAATGCGAGTTTGCGGAAATTCATCTCTAGATTTTTCTCAAAGCCGTTAACTGTTCTCATTCAAGTCCGTTAGTGGGCCCGCGAGTCCGTCAGGGGTTGAAACCCCTGTCTAATAGCTAAAGTCCTCTCAAGAGGACTAATGATACTAAATCCGGGTTACTCACCCCCTTTTTGAACTGGCGAGCTAATTTTTCCCCCTCTCCCCCTCTCCAGCAATAAAGGGGTTTTTAACCCGGATTTGGTATGAGTCCTTCAGTCCTCGGAAGCGAGGACTTTAGCTTTGAGGCAGGGGTTTAAACCCCTGCCGGACTGTCGGTTTGACGTTAAATTGACACCAATGGGTTCTTGGAGTGTCCCTACGGGGGATATTGAATCTACCTCATAAACCTGCAATCTGCTGTAATTACCAGTTAAGGCGGTAATTAACACTGAGAGTCAAACCTCTCCCTGCATAATTAGAACTGTCCACGCCAAATCCAGCTAAGTATTGCGACAGCACGGGAAAATATTGATTATTCAATAAATTTTCAACTTTGACTTGTAGCAGCCCTTTTCCCAGTTGAATTGTGCTGATGTAATCCAATGTTAGATAGCTGCTAATTGGGCCGCCATCCGAGCCGTCTTTGAATGCCCGATCGCGATTTCCCGAATATAATAGCTGTAACCGATTGTTCCATCCCTGTAAAGTTTCGTTTTGGAGATAAGCTGTTAGCTTGAGCGGTGGAATTCTGCTGCTATCGAGGGCGAGGGAACGGCCATTGTCGTCGTCATATTCGCCTTGAATATAAGTAGCAGTCCCGCCGATCGCCCATGTTCGTCCAGGTTGCCAATCCACAGTCCCTTCTAAGCCGTAAATGCGTTCTGGGGCGCGCTTTAGTTCCAGGCGACCTGTGTTGCCAACTGGTTGAAAATTCACTCCGAGATCCGAGGTATTGTAAAAAGCGGCAAGCGACATTTGCACGGATGGCCACCCTCCTCGAATGCCAATTTCGTAGCTGTTGACTTTTTGCGGTTGAGTTACTTCTAACGAAGATTCAATTCCCACAAAATCGTCGGGGGGTTGGCGGAGAATGCGGCCGAAATCTGGAACTGAGAAACCTTGAGAAAAGTTGCCAAATACGTTGAAGGTGTCATTAATTTTATAGACAGCCCCTGTATTAAATAGGGTGGCGTTAAATTTGCGATCGCCTCCTTCGATCTGGCGATCGTTAAAAGTGGTATAATCATTGACTTTTAACCCGGCGCGTTCGTGACGTATTCCGCCACTTAGAATCACGATATCGTCAATATTCCATTCCAATTGACCGAAAAAGCCAAGGCTGTTGTAAGTGTAAGGAGGGACGAAAGGACGCTCGGAAATTTTCCGGTAAACCCTGCCGCCACTTGCGTCAACTCTCTCTGGGTCGTACAGGTCGAAACGCTGTCTGCTATCTTCAGTAACATAGTCAGAACCCCAAGTTAATCGAAGATTTTCGGCACGGGATAAAGGAGTGGTTATCGCCAGTCTACCTCCTATCTGTTCGTTTTCGGCTCGCGAACGAGCAACGCCGACAAACGGGCCAAAAAACTCGGACGTGCGGTAATCTGAAGGAACGCCTGAATTAGAATTCGTTCGATAGTAAATTTGACTTTGAAGGCTGCTGCCAAAAAGGTTTTGGTTGGTGTAACTGAGGTTGAGCTGTGTACTTCTATTTCCCGGTGTTTCCCCGTCAATATCCAACTCTCCGGTGCGGATGGCGCGGGCTTTTTGCCGTCCTTCCCGATCGTCAACACTAAAGTCTGGAATCACATTGGGATCTTGGGTTTCCCGATAGTGATTGACAGTTAGTTGCAGCCGCTGTTCGGTATCCAAATCTACCCCGACTTTGCCCATGATGTTGAAGAGGGTGCTGCTATCTCCGCCGAGTTCAAAAAAGGGAATGCGCGAGCCTTGGGCATCGTAAAAAGCTCCACTTCTAGAGAGCGAGACAGTGCCCGTCAGATCGACATTGCCCGATCGGCCAGAAACCGTCTGCTGAGCGTTAAAGCTTAGAGCATCATCCGTGTTTGTTAAACCGCTACTGACGCCCACTTCAGTAACAGCACTTAGCCTTTCCTCAGTTGGCCGACGAGTAATAATATTAACCACGCCACCTGTAGCCTGAGCGCCGTAGATTGCTGTAGACCCCCGCACTACTTCAATGCGTTCGATCGCGCTGGGATCGATGTTTCTAAATTCTCTGCCAAACGATTGAAGATTGGTCGTTTGCGGCACGCCGTCAATCAGAACGGAAACATCCCTACCCCGCAAAGTTTGTCCGTAAGTGGCCGTACTTTGAGTCGGGGGCGCGAAACCGGGAACCTGATTTGCCAGAGCTTCCCCGATATTTCTCGATTGCCCTACCTGCTGCTGAAGTTCTTCGGAGTCTACCACCGTTATAGAGCGCGGCACGTTGGTCACTCTTTCTGCGGTTCGCGTTGCAGTGACGACGATTTCAATCGGGTCTCTCCCCGCCTGTGGCGTCCCAGGTGGCTGCACTGTCGGCGGCAAGGGTTCTCCGGGTGTCCCAGGTGGCTGCGCTGTGGGCGGCAAGGGTTCTCCGGGTGTCCCAGGTGGCTGCGCTGTGGGCGGTAAAGGTTCTCCGGGTGTCCCAGGTGGCTGCACTGTCGGCGGCAAAGGTTCTGCAGGTATCTCTACCGGCTGCCCTGTCTGTGGGAAGGGTGCTGCAGGTGCCCCCGGCCGCTGTGTTGTAGGAGCAGGTGCAGACGGGCGAGCCGTCATCTCCGAGGTGGGTTTTAAACTGAGAATCAGACCCGCAGCATTAGGAATCACCCGTGCCACTGGTTGACCCCTCTCGCCAATCACTTTGATTCGGATGCTGTTGTTATCTAAACGAGTAACGGTGACAGAAGCAATTCCGGCAGCAGGCTTGTCTTGACGAAACTCATTTCCCCCCGGTAGTCGCAGTTGAGCGGTGATGACATCAACTTGTAAAGTTTCGCCAAAGCTGCCACTGAAGATTTGCAGGGGTCTTCCATCTTCAGTGTCTAGGATGATTTCGATGCCTTCTGACGTGGGGTTGAGGCGAACGCCCGTCACCTGCGCGATGTTGGAAGCGCACGCCGGCCCAGCGACTAACGCCGACACGACTCCTGCCAGCCCAAGGCTGCTTAGTAATTTCTGCGATCTGTTCATTACTCTTGAATCAACAATTAATGGAACTTCGGATATGTGGTTTACGTTGCTTGCACAACAAAATGTGTGAGTGAGAGCGTTGCTGCTCTTCTCTGGCTCCTAAATCTGGCTCCTAAAACTGACCTGCGGAAGATGTAGCAACCGCCTTGGCGGCGCCGGACGAGATCGATTGCTGAAATGCTTGCTCTGATTGCCTCTGCCTCGCAGCCTCGACCTATACGACCCAGTTGTCGGGCGCAGTTCGATGCGATTCTCCCGTCGCTAGTGGCATTTGTCTGGGAATACAGCAGGCGCGTGAGGGCGAACTCCTCAGTCCGGTGGCGCTCTGGACGATCGACCACGGTTGGCACTTTCCTCGCTTAAAGGAAGTAGTCGCTGGGGGCTTAATGAGAAAGTGCCTTAATTAGATAACAGAGCACTTGCATCTGTCAAGAGTTAACTAATGAAAAATTATTGCATTTTAAGATAGGGGGTCTGACCCCTCTATCTAGTTGGGTACGACTTGCCTATTATGGTTGCTTGTCAGGGATAGACAAACGACCGCCTAAAATGCTATGGCAAGAGTTAGAAAAAATTGTCATATAGGCAATGAGAGGAGTCAATAAACTATCTCAACTACTCTTGACAATAAATATCATCTAGCCTACTATGCTTAAAGTCGATAGCCGTAAAGCCCATGAAGCTGATATCGAAGCTGGCTCGGACTGAAATCGCCCCGGAGCCATTGCCGAACAGCGCGATCGACCACAAAACGTGAAAACAAGCGCTAATACCCGGATTGAAAACTCAAACGCGCTGATGGGAGACTCGTAACGCCCGACAACTATTCACAGAAAGTCTATGTGGAAAGGATTTGGCGGAACTGGTTGGCGTACTGCAAACAAGATTTATAGGTAAAAAGAATCGATGAGTGACGCAAGCATTAAGGGAAACCAACTCACCGAAAGTTGTACCAATTTAGTAGAACTCCTACAACACAGAGCGTTACACCAACCAGAGCAGAAATATACATTTCTGTTAGACGGAAAAACTGAAACCGCCAGTTTGACTTATCGAGAGTTAGATGCGATCGCCCGATCGCACGCCGTGCGGCTTCAGACATTGGGAGTCGCTGGCGAACGAGCCTTACTGCTTTTCCCGCCAGGATTGGACTATCTCGCCGCCTTTTTCGGATGCTTGTACGCCAAAGCGATCGCGGTTCCCCTCTATCCGCCGAAGCTGAAACGGAATTTAGCGAAAATTAGCGCGATCGCCAAAGACGCAGGAGCAACAGTTGCGATCGCTCCCGCGCGACACCTGGAAAATTTAGAACAGCTATGCGAGCAAGCGCCGGAACTCAAAGGGCTGCACTGGCTGAGTGCAGAGATGCTTGCCGGTGACGGCGAAAAGTGGCAGCAGCCACCCATCCATCCCGACGAAGTAGCTTATCTTCAGTACACTTCCGGCTCCACCTCCACCCCCAAAGGCGTCATGGTGAGCCACGCCAACGTTTTGTACAACATAGAATACATTCACCGAGGCTTTGACCACGATGCCGAAAGCGTTGCGGTAACGTGGCTTCCCCACTTTCACGACATGGGGTTAATTGACGGATTGCTCAAACCTTTGTATCTGGGAATTCCCTGTTACTTCATGCCGCCAGCCGCGTTTATTCAGAACCCGATGTGCTGGCTGGAAGCAATTTCGCGCTACAAAGCTACCCACAGCGGCGGGCCAAATTTTGCTTACGACTTGTGTGCTAGCAAAATAAGCAAAATCTTGGGCGATGGCCAAAAAACCCTGGATTTGAGCAGTTGGCGCGTGGCCTATAACGGCGCAGAACCCATCCACAAAGAAACCCTAGAGCGATTTACCAAAGCTTTTGAGCCCTGCGGTTTTCAGGCGGATGCCTTTTGTCCTGCTTACGGAATGGCAGAAACCACGCTAAAAATTGCCACGGTTCGCAGCGGGGAAACACCGACTTTCTTACCAGTAAAAACAGCGGCGCTGGAAAACGATCGCATTGTAGAAGTTGTCGGAGGCGAGGGGGGCGCGAGAACTTTAGTCGGCTGCGGTTTCCCTGAATTTGGCACTCTAGTTGCGATCGTCAATCCCGAAACTCTGACGCAATGCCAGCCGCAGGAAGTCGGAGAAATTTGGGTAGCTGGCGAAACAGTGGCGCGAGGCTATTGGAATCGCCCAGAAGAGACAGAAAAAACCTTCCAAGCATATCTTTCAGATACCAGGGAAGGGCCATTTTTGCGAACAGGAGATTTAGGCTTTTTGCGCGAGGGAGAACTGTTTATTACAGGGCGGCTTAAAGATTTAATTATCATCCGAGGTCGCAATCTTTACCCCCAAGATATAGAAAGAACGGCAGAGCGCAGCCATCCCAGTTTGCGGCCGGGGGCGATCGCAGCATTCTCGGTGGAAGTCGCAGGCGAAGAACAGCTCGTTATCGTGCCAGAATTACAATCTCGCAAAGCGCCGGATCATGCCGAGGAAATTATCAGCGCCATCCGCGATCGCATTGTTCGAGAATATGAAGTGCAAGTTTATGGAGTAGTGCTGATTAAGCCCGGAAGCATTCCGAAAACTACCAGCGGTAAAATTCAACGCCGCGCCGCCTGTGCTGACTTTCTAGCTGACAATTTGGAAGTTGTCGCCAGTAGCGTTTTAGAGTTAGCTGATTCGGTGGAAATCGACAATCAACTCACGCGAGAAAATCTGCTGGCAGCAGAGTTAGAAGAACGGCAGTCGCTGCTTGAGGCATACCTTTGGCAGCAGGTAAACCGCCGGGGAATGAATTCCCCGGCTAATAGCCAAAGTCGGCTAAAGCCGACTGAAGAGGAATCTTCAATCCACTGCAGTGCCAGCGGGAAAACACAAGATATTATCGATCGACCGCTCAGTAGCTTTGGACTAGATTCTTTAAGAATGTTTGAGTTAAAAAATCAAATAGAGAGTGACTTGGGCGTTACTGTATCGGTTGCCGATTTGTTTGAGGATAGGAGCATTGCTCGACTGGCAGTGCAAATTCTAGAGCAACTAACAGGAAATACCGCAGCAGCCGTCCCAAGGCCAGTTTCTCGATCGCGCCATCTTCCCCTATCTTTTGCCCAAGAGCGCTTGTGGTTCTTCGACCAATTGGAACCGGGAAACCTCTTCTACAACCTCTGCGGTGCGGTTCGGGTGACGGGGCAACTCAATGCAGAAGCACTCAGGCAAAGTATTGAGAAAATTATCGAGCGGCACGAGATTTTAAGAACTGCGTTTGCTGGTGGAGAAAAAGAACAGATACAAGTTATTTTTGATGCGAAAAATTTCCCATTACCGCTGATAGATTTGAGCCATTGCTCCCCGGAGGAATGTGAAAAAGAAGCGCAAAAACTGTCTGTTGAAGCAGCGCGATCGCCCTTTGATTTAACTCAACCAAATCTGCTCCGTGCAAAGCTTCTGCGCCTGTCAGAAACAGAACATACTCTGCTATTATCCGCCCACCATATCATTTTTGATGGGTGGTCTCTGGGCGTATTTTTACGGGAACTAGCGGCATTTTATGAAAATTTTACTAATAATAATTTAGCCTCGATTCCACCGCTGCCAATTCAGTATGCAGACTTTGCAACTTGGCAGCGCCAACAAATGCAGGGAGAAATATTACAAACTCAACTTACTTACTGGAAGCAGCAGTTAAGTGGCAGCGCAGCGGTTCTAAATTTACCCACCGACTTTTCTCGTCCCGCTGTTCAAAGTTACAAGGGAGGTCGGCAATTATTTGAATTGCCAGAGCGGTTAACCGAGGCAATTAGGCAATTGAGTCGCCGGGAAAAAACCACTGTATTTATGACATTGCTGGCAGCATTCAATACGCTGCTTTACCGCTACACGGGGCAAGAAGATATCCTCGTCGGTTCACCAATTGCCAGCCGCAACAGCAGCGAAACCGAATCATTAATTGGATTTTTTGTCAATACTTTAGTCCTGCGATCTGACTTAACCGGAAATCCCACTTTTCGAGAGTTGCTGAGTCGAGTGCGAGAGGTTGCATTAGGCGCTTACGCGCATCAAGATGTACCGTTTGAGAAGTTGGTAGAAGAATTGCAGCCGAATCGAGATTTAAGTCACTCGCCTTTATTTCAGGTGATGTTTGCCTTTCAAAATGCCTCTGAATTCGCCTTAGAATTGCCTGGTTTAAGCCTGAACTGCCAACAGGTTCACAGCGGCACAGCCAATTTCGATTTAACGCTGGAATTAGAAGCGACAGCAACAGGTATTAGAGGGTGGTTTGAATATAGTCTAGACTTGTTTGAAGTTGCTACAATCGCGCGAATGGCAACGCACTTTCACAACTTATTAGAAGGCATAGTTGCGAATCCCGCCGCGCGTTTATCAGATTTGCCCATGCTTGCAGAAACAGAGCGCCAGCAAATTATATTTGAGTGGAATAATACTCAAACAAATAACTTTCAAAATGCCTGCATTCATCGCTTATTTGAAGCGCAAGTGGCGAAAACACCTGATGCAGTTGCGGTGCAATTTGAATGCCAAAGTTTGACCTACCGAGAACTGAACGATCGCGCGAATCAACTTGCCCATTACTTGCACTCTTTCGGCGTAAAACCAGATGGGATAGTCGGCGTTTATCTGGAGCGATCGCTCGATGCGATCGTCGGGATTTTAGGCGTATTAAAAGCAGGTGGCGCTTATTTGCCCCTCGACCCCATCTATGCTAAAGAACGCCTCGCCTTCATGTTAGAAGACGCTGGAGTTAGGGTATTGCTAACGCAAGCAGAATTAAAAGCAGAAATGCCAGCCCAAAATAATATTTCTGTGATTTGCTTGGATGCAGAATGGCAGACGATCGCTCAACAAAATAAGTCAAATCCCGATCGCGCCGTTGGACCCGAAAACCTAGCTTATATCATCTATACATCCGGGTCAACCGGCAAGCCAAAGGGAGTGATGGTGCAGCATCAATCTTTGGCGAATTATACGCAGGCTGCAAGTGTCGAATATGGAATTAAAGCAGGCGATCGCATTCTGCAATTTGCTTCCCTCAGCTTCGACGCCAGCGCCGAAGAAATCTATCCCTGTTTAACGCAAGGTGCCACCTTGGTACTGCGCGGAAATTCCATGTTAGACAGCATTTCTTCCTTCCTGCAAAAATGCCGGGAATGGCAAATCACCGTCTTAGATTTGCCGACAGCTTACTGGCGCGAATTAACGGCCAGACTCAGCACCGAAAAAGCAGAATTTCCCCCATCAGTGCGCTTGACAATTATTGGCGGAGAAACCGCACTTTCAGCATCCCTGAATCAGTGGCAAAAGTGCGTATCAGAAAAAGTGCGGCTCGTCAATACTTACGGCCCCACAGAAACAACAATTGTCGCCACGTGGTGCGATTCTCTCCCCTCTGCGCCCTCTGCGCCCTCTGCGGTTAAAAACTCCGCAAAAACCTTGCCGATCGGTCGTCCAATTCCAAATGCCCGCACCTATGTACTCGATGCTAATTTGCAACCCGTTCCGATCGGAGTCCCAGGCGAACTTTATATCGGAGGTGCGGGCGTTTCCAGAGGATATATCAACCGTTCGGATCTGAATCGAGAAAAATTTATTCCCGATCCTTTTAGCAGCAAACAAGGCGTTTGCCTTTACAAAACAGGCGATTTAGTCCGCTATCTCCCCGACGGCAATTTAGAATTTCTCGATCGCACCGATCGCCAAGTGAAAATTCGCGGTTTCCGCATAGAGTTAGGAGAAATCGAATCCGCACTCAGCCAACATCCAGACGTGCAAGAAGCAGTAATTCTCGCGCGCGAGGAAGATTCAGGCGACAAGCGCTTAATCGCCTACCTCGTTTTAAACTCAGCAGTCAGCATTGGCGACTCTGCACCGATCAAAAATCTGCGCTCTTTTCTCCGGGAACAACTGCCAGATTATATGGTTCCTGCCAGTTTCATGTTTTTAGAAGCGATGCCATTAACGCCAAACGGCAAGGTAGATTTCAAAGCCCTTCCCGCACCGGAAACCAACAGTTCAGAGGCAGATTTTATCGCTCCTGAGACTTTAGAAGAACAAGTATTAGCTGATATTTGGGCTGAGATTCTCGGCTTAAAACAAGTGGGAATCAATGACAATTTCTTCGAGTTGGGAGGTCACTCTTTGCTGGCAACTCAACTGATTGCCAAAGTGCGCGATCGCTTTCAAGTCGAGCTATCGCTGCGCTGTCTGTTTCAATCCCCCACCGTCGCCAGTCTAGCAGCGACGATCGCGAAAACTAAAAGCGAGCCAGATCGAGAACCTATTAAATTACTGCCGACAATCGCCCCCGATCCTCAAAATCGCTACAAACCATTTCCGCTCAATGAAATGCAGCAGGCGTACTGGATCGGCCGAAATAGCTTCTTTGAAATGGGCAATGTTGCCATTCACGGCTATGTAGAAATTGACAGCGACGAGTTAGATTTAGAGCGGTTTAGCCTCGCGTGGCAGCGAGTTGTACAGCGTCACGATATGCTGCGGGCGATCGTACTTCCGAACGGACAGCAGCAAATTCTGGAAAACGTGCCCGCTTATAAAATTGAGGTTTTGGATTTGCGATCGCTCGATCCAGAGGTTGCGGGTGAAAAACTCGAAGCAATTCGCGATCGCCTTTCCCACCAAGTGCTGCCGCTCGATCGCTGGCCGCTGTTCGAGATTTGCGCTTCTAAAATTAATCAGCGCCGCATCCGCCTGCACATCAGCATTGACGCCTTGTGCATAGACGGCTGGAGTTTTCAAATTTTGTTTGGCGATTTGGTCAAGTTTTACCGCAATCCCAATACTGCGATCTCACCCTTGCAACTATCTTTCCGCGATTGCGTTTTAGCCGCGATTGCCTTAGAAAACTCCCCACTTTTCCAGCAATCCTTAGATTACTGGCGAACTCGCCTCAAAACCCTGCCGCCAGCGCCGGAATTGCCCCTCGCCAAACACCCGAATTCCTTAACGCAGCCGCGATTTAAACGCTGGAGCGATCGCTTAGACTTGCAAACCTGGCAGCGCCTCAAAACGCGCACAGCTCGCGCCAGCCTCACTCCTACGGGTTTATTGCTGGCAGCCTATGCAGAGGTTCTGTCTCTGTGGAGCAAAACGCCTCGGTTTACCCTCAACGTGCCGCGCTTTAATCGGTTGCCTTTGCATCCTCAAGTTGAGGAAATTATCGGAGAATTTGCGTCATTTACTCTGCTAGAAATAGATAACTCCAAGCGAGAGAGTTTTGAAGTACGAGCCAAGCGATTGCAAGAACAGCTTTGGCAAGATTTAGAACACCAATATGTCAGCGGCGTGCGGGTTTTGCGAGAACTCGCTCAAGCGCAAGGTACAACCGCAGCGCTAATGCCAGTCGTGTTTACGATCGATCCGCAAAACGCGCCTGGGGAAGATTCCTCTATCTTTTCACTCATTCAAGAATTGGGAGAATTGGTACACATTATCGGTCAAACTCCGCAAGTTTGGATAGACGCGCAATTTACCGAAACCGCCCAGGGGCTGTCTTTTAGCTGGGATGCGGTGGAAGAACTCTTCCCGCCAGGGATGATTGACGAGATGTTTGACGCCTATTGTCGCCTGTTGCAGCGCCTCGCTAACGAGGAGGAAACTTGGCAGGAAACCGTGTCGTTTCAGCAAGCTTTTGCTAACAGCATTGAAGCACCGATTCCCGATGGATTGCTGCACGAGTTGTTTGCTCAGAAAGTCGCCTTGCGATCGCACGAACCCGCCGTCATTACGCGCGATCGTATCCTCACCTACGAAGAGCTCTATCGGCGAGCGAATCAAGTCGGTCATCGCTTGCGAAATCTCGGAGTTCGCCCTAATCAATTGGTTGCCGTTGTCATGGAGAAAGGATGGGAGCAAATCGTCGCTGTCCTGGGAATTCTAGCCTCTGGAGCCGCTTATTTGCCCGTAGATGCGGCGCTGCCAAAAGAGCGGATTTGGTATTTGCTGGAAAATGGCGAAGTTGAGATTGTTTTGACGCAATCTCAGTTAAATCAACGCTTGGAATGGCCGGAAAATGTGCGGCGAATTTGTCTTGATACTGAGGAATTAGCAACAGAAAGCGGCGAAGCTTTGGAATCAGTGCAGGAGGCGGAAGATTTAGCTTATGTGATTTATACTTCTGGCTCAACTGGCTTGCCGAAAGGCGTGGCGATCGCGCACCGAGGTGCAGTCAATGCGATCGCTCAGACCAATCAAGTGTTTGATGTGGCCGAGGGCGATCGCGCGATCGCAGTCACCGCACTGCACCACGATATGTCGGTTTACGATATCTTCGGCATCCTAGCAGCCGGAGGAGCGATCGTCATTCCCGATGCCGCCCAACGGCTAGACCCCGATCACTGGGCGCAATTGATGGTAAAAGAGCGCGTCACCATTTGGAACTCGGTTCCCCCGATGATGGAAATGCTGCTCGATTACGCTGCCGGACGTTCTGAGGTGTTGCCGGAGTGCTTGCGCTGGGCGTTTCTCGGCGGAGATTGGATTCCAGTAACGCTGCCCCAGAGGTTAAGTGCGATCGTCAAAAAATGTCGCGTTGTCAGCGTCGGCGGGCCAACTGAAACCACTCTCTGGAACATTTGGTATCCGGTAGAAACTGTTGACCCTTCTTGGAAAAGCATTCCCTACGGATCGCCGATCGCCAATACACGCTATTACATTTTGAATGAAAGGTTGGAAGACTGTCCCGTCTGGGTTGCCGGCGAGATGTGCTGTGCCGGAGTTGGACTGACAAAAGGATACTGGCGGAATGAAGAAAAAACTCGCGCCAGTTGCCTCACGCACCCCGTCACGGGCGATCGCTTGTACCGAACGGGAGATTTAGGGCGCTTCCTCCCTGACGGCAATATCGAATTTTTAGGACGAGAAGATTTCCGCCTTAAAATTCGAGGATTCCGCATCGAAGCAGGAGAAATTGAAGCTGCTTTGAACGAGCACCCAGCAGTCAAAGCATCCATTGTCACCGCATTCGGAGAAAATCACAGTCAAAAGCGCTTAGTAGGGTATATCGTTCCCCAACAAAAGGCTGCCCCTGCGGTTGAAGAATTGCGCCAATTCCTGAGCGAAAAACTGCCCGATTATATGGTGCCTTCTGCATTTATAGTTCTGGACGCGCTGCCACTTTCGGCGAACGGCAAAGTTAACCGCAAGGCACTGCCAGAACCGGATGCCGCCATTCCAGAAGAAAAGATTTTTGTCGCACCGCGCACCCCTATTGAGGCAATGTTAGCGATAATTTGCTGTGAGGTTCTCGGCATCGAACAGTTAAGCATTACCGATAACTTTTTTGAACTTGGAGGAAATTCGCTGCTGGCAATTCAATTAGCAGCCAAGGTACGAGAATATTGTCAGATAGAATTGCCTTTGTGTGATATTTTTGCAGGACGATCGCTCGCCGTACTTGCCGAAAATATTTCTGAAGCCAAAAATAAAAATGCGGTCGTTGAAGAACCCGCGATCGCGCCTGTTTCGCGATCGGCGTACCGCAGGTCACTGTCATCTTTGCAATAAGTGATGAGTCGCGGGCGATCGGCCGATCGCCCATAAGTAATCCCCAATTATCGGCTGCAATCCTCTATTCCCAATTGCCAATTCCCAATTATCAGTTACCAATCCCATGACCGAAAATTTCTTGATGCTACAAGCCCCCTGATTTATCCGTGGAATCAATCGAAAGCATCTCAAATCTAAAATCCTCAATAAAGAGACTCGATCCGTGGGGTCAATCCAAAATCTAAAATCTAAAATCTCAAATCAAAAATCCCATGACCGAGAATTTCAAAGGTGGTAAAAGCCCCCTGATTTATCCGTGAAATCAATCCAAAATCTCAAATCTAAAATCCTCAAGAAAGAGACTCGATCCGTGGAGTCATATCATGTCCGATCGATTGACCATAATATCCCGGCCGGGCGGGTTTTTGAGATTGGAGATTGTTGGCAGATATTATTGGTGAACCCGCCCCTACCTGATGAAGGGTAATCGAACGGACATGATATCAATCCAAAATCTAAAATCCAAAATCTAAAATCTAAAATCCCATGACGGTGCATTTTTCCGAAAAACCTCCAACAGATACTCGCGACTCTGCGAATGCTTCCGAAGAAGAAGTATTTGCATTTCCCACCTCTTTTGCCCAGCAAAGACTGTGGTTTATTGACCAATTGGAACCGGGAAACCCTTTTTACAACCTGCCGGCGGCTGTGTTACTCAAAGGCAGGCTAAATGTAATAGTGCTAGAACGAAGTTTCAAGGAAATTGTGCGCCGTCACGAAGCTTTGCGGACGACATTTGCCACTGCAGACGGTCAACCCGTGCAGGTAATTCGTCAGCAATTTAATTTCGGGCTGCAAGTTTTAAATCTGCAACAATTGGCGGAAACTGAGCGAGAAGAAAAAGTAAAACAACTGGCGGCCGAAGAAGCTAGCAAACCTTTTGACCTAACCAAAGGGCCGCTGTTGCGAGCTAGTTTGCTACAGTTAGATGCTGAGGAATATGTCTTGCTGCTGACGCTACACCACATTATTTTTGATGGCTGGTCGATCGGAGTCTTTCTGCAAGAATTAGCAGCACTTTACGAAGCCTTTTCGATTGGCAAACCATCCCCACTTCCCGAACTCCCCATACAGTACGCCGATTTTGCTATTTGGCAGCGGGAATGGCTTGCGGGCAATCGCTTGCAAACTCAACTTAACTACTGGAAAAAGCAGCTAAGCGGCGCTCCCCCCTTGCTGGAATTGCCAGCCGATCGCCCCCGTCCCCCGGTGCAAACCTATCGGGGCGCGAAAGAATCATTCCTCATCCCCAAAACGCTAACGGCAGCCCTCAAAAAGCTCAGCCGCCAGGAAAATGCCACCCTGTTTATGACGCTGCTAGCAGCCTTTAAAACGCTGCTCTACCGCTATACAGGACAGGCAGATATCCCCGTTGGCTCTCCCATTGCCAACCGCAACAGAGCGGAAATTCAAGGGCTAATCGGGTTTTTTGTCAATACTTTGGTATTGCGAACTGATTTGTCAGGCGATCGCACTTTTCGGCAGTTGCTCGATCGCATTCGGGAGGTGAGTTTAGAAGCTTACGCTCACCAGGATTTGCCGTTTGAGAAACTGGTTGAAGAGTTGCAACCCGATCGCAATTTGAGCTACAATCCACTGTTCCAAGTTGCTTTTGTGTTGCAAACTGCGCCTGTTGCTGCCGAATCAATCGCCGGACTCAATCTCACTCTGTTAGATGTTGAGAATCAGACAGCAAAAGTTGATTTAACGCTGTATTTAGAAGAAAAGCAGGAAGAAATTAGCGGTCAGTTTGAATACAGTACGGATTTATTTGATGCGGTCACTATTAGGCGGATGGCGGGGCATTTTCTCACGTTGCTGGAGGGCATAGCTGCCAACCCCGATCGGCGGATTGAAGAGCTACCGTTGCTGGGGGAAAAAGAGCGGCATCAGTTGTTGGTAGAGTGGAATGACACCCGCGCCGATTATTCGAGCGATCGCTGCATTCATCAATTATTTGAAGCGCAGGTCGATCGAACTCCCGATGCCATTGCAGTCGTATTTGAAGACCAAAAACTCACCTACCGCGAGCTGAATGAACGAGCCAACCAACTCGCGCATTACCTGCAAAAACTCGGCGTCAAGCCAGAAGTTTTGGTGGGGATTTGTACGGGGCGATCGCTCGATACAATTGTCGGCATTCTCGGTATTCTCAAAGCCGGGGGCGCTTACGTTCCGCTCGATCCAGCCAACCCGCGCGATCGCCTCGCTTTTATACTCGAAGACGCGCAGGTAAATGTGCTGCTGACTGAGGAAAAGTTGTTGCAAACCCTTCCCAAATGCAGCGCCCAAATCCTTTGCATCGATAGGGATAAAAGTGCTTTCTCCCAACACAGCAAAGAAAATCCCGCCAGCGCCACCACTGCCGAAAATCTCGCCTATATCATCTACACTTCTGGCTCAACTGGCATCCCCAAAGGCGTTTTAGTCCCTCACTCAAACGTCGTCCGCTTGTTTGCTGCTACCCAATCTTGGTACAACTTCAACGAGCAAGATGTGTGGACGCTGTTTCACTCTTATGCCTTTGACTTCTCAGTCTGGGAAATTTGGGGCGCTTTAGTCTACGGCGGGCGACTCGCGATCGTCCCTTATTCAGTCAGCCGATCGCCCCAAGATTTTTACAGCTTGCTATGCAAAGAAAAAGTGACAGTTCTCAATCAAACTCCTTCTGCATTTTACCAGTTGATAAAAACAGAAGAATCTGTCGGAATTGGCGAAAATTTAAGCCTGCGCTTAGTAATTTTTGGCGGGGAAGCTTTAGACTTGCAAAGCTTAAAACCTTGGTTCGACCGGCACGGCGATCGGCACCCCCAACTTGTCAATATGTATGGCATTACAGAAACAACAGTCCACGTCACGTATCGGCCGCTGACTGCCGCCGATTTAAGTAAAAATGCCAGCCTTATTGGCCGTCCAATTCCTGACTTGCAAGTTTACCTGCTCGATCGCAACTGCCAACCCGTTCCGATCGGCATTCCCGGGGAAATTTACGTTGGCGGTGCTGGCGTCGCGCGGGGCTATCTCGATCGGTCAGAATTAACGGCCGATCGGTTTATTCCCAACCCCTTTAATGACAGTTTGAAAGCTCGGTTGTACAAATCGGGAGACTTAGCTCGCTATCTGCCAAATGGCGATATTGAATACTTGGGACGAATTGACCACCAAGTAAAAGTGCGCGGTTTCCGCATCGAATTGGGAGAAATTGAAGCAGCGCTAGGACAGCATCCCGATGTCGCCCGGGCTGTGGTTGTAGTGCGAGAAGATGTGCCGAGCGATCAGCGCTTGGTAGCTTATATCATTGCTAACTCAGCAACACAAAATAAGCATTCAATACTGATTCGCGAACTGCGCTGCTTTCTGAAAGAAAAATTGCCGGAATACATGATACCTGCTGCTTTCGTGACGCTGGAGACGCTGCCTTTAACAAACAACGGCAAAGTCGATCGCAAGGCACTACCTGCACCGGATCGCGATCGGCCAGAACTCGAAGAGGCATTCGCCGCGCCCAGCACGGCTATTGAGAAAATTTTGGCAGAAATTTGGGCGCAAGTATTGGGGTTAGAACAAGTGGGAATTGACGACAATTTCTTTGAATTGGGCGGCGATTCTATCCTCAGCATTCAAGTCATTTCTCAAGCCAATCGAGCGGGGTTGCGGCTCACTCCTAAACAACTGTTTCAGCACCAAACCATTGCACAGTTAGCAGCCGTCGCCGATACCGCTGAGACCCCACAATCGGAACAGGGATTAATCACTGGCGAAGTTCCTCTGACACCGATTCAGCACTGGTTTTTTGAGCAAAATCTCTCCGATCCGCACCACTGGAATCAGGCGGTGCTTTTAGAGTTGCGGCAACCTCTCGAACCTGCATTAATTGAGTCAGTTTTGCAGGAATTGCTGAAGCACCACGACGCGCTGCGCCTGCGTTTTGCGCGAGGTGAATTTGGCTGGCAGCAGGCAATTTCCCATCCAGAAAAGGTGGCTCCGTTGACCTGCATTGATTTGTCGCCGCTACCTCCAGAGGAGCGAGAAGCCGCTTTCCAAACCGCCGCTACTCAGTTGCAAGGCAGTTTGAATTTGTCAGAGGGGCCATTACTTCGCGCTGCCCTATTTGACTTCGGCAAACATCAGCCAAATCGCTTGTTATTGGTCATTCATCACTTAGCGGTTGATGGGGTTTCGTGGCGAATTTTAATTGAGGATTTCCAGACAGCTTATGGGCAGATCAGCCGCGGCGAAACAGTCGCGCTCCCGCCCAAAACAACCTCATTTAAGCAGTGGGCAGAACGCTTGCATGAGTGGGCGCGATCGCCCGAATTGCAAGCAGAGTTCGATTACTGGTTCGCCCTTTCTCACCAACCAATTTCTCGCTTGCCGGTGGATTTCCCAAACGCAGGCAATTTAGTTGCATCTGAAAAGACAGTATCCGTTGCTTTGAGTGTTGAAGAAACAAAACTGCTCTTACAAGAAGTACCTGCCGCTTACCGCACTCAAATTAATGATGTATTGCTAACTGCTTTAGCTCAAGCATTTGAACGCTGGACTGGCAATAACTCTCTTTTACTGGACTTAGAAGGTCACGGGCGCGAAGATATATTTGAAGGAGTAGATTTGTCGCGCACGATCGGCTGGTTTACCGCAGTTTTCCCCGTCCTGTTGAATTTAGAAAAACCTGCCGAGATAGGGGCGGCAATCAAATCAGTGAAAGAGCAATTGCGCGCAGTTCCAAATCGCGGTATTGGCTGCGGTGTCCTGCGATATTTAAACCGAGAAATTGCTGAAAAATTGCACAAATTGCCGCAAGCTGAGGTAAGCTTTAACTATCTCGGACAGTTTGACCAAGTGCTGCCGAAATCTTCTTTATTAATGCTGTCCTCCGAGCCTAGTGGCTCCATTCGCAGCCCGCGCGGAAATCGGCGTTACCTGCTGGAAATTAACGGATTTATTGCCAGCGGCAAGCTGCAATTAGATTGGACGTACAGCGAAAGCATTCACCGACGAGAAAGCATTGAAAATTTGGCAGCGGGCTTTATAGAATCGCTGCGATCGCTAATTCAATACTGTCAGTCCCCCGACGCAGGCGGCTGCACTCCTTCTGACTTTGCAGAGTTTAAGTGGAGCCAGTGGAGCCAGGACGATTTAGACAACATTACTGCAATTTTGGGAGATATGTAAGATGAGCAAAGGCAATATTGAAGATTTTTATCCCCTCTCTCCAGCGCAGCAGGGCATTCTCTTTCATTCCATTTACCAGCCAGAATCGGGGGTGTATTTTGGGCAATTGCTGTGCGTTTTGCGCGGTTCTCTCAATGTTTCTGCGTTTAAAAATAGTTGGCAAAAAGTGGTCGATCGCCATCCGATTTTGCGGACTTGTTTCTTGTGGGAAAAATTGAAAGAACCCGTGCAAGCGGTGCGTAAAGAGGCGGCATTATCTTGGCAGCAGATGGACTGGCGATCGCTCTCTGCGTCGGAACAACAACAGCAGCTAGAAACGTTCCTAAAAGCCGATCGCGAGCAGGGCTTTGACTTGACATCAGCTCCCTTGATTCGCATTGCGCTAGCGCAGTTAGAAGCAGATACTTTTCAGTTTATTTTGAGCCACCACCACTTAGTTTTAGATGGGTGGTCGCTGGCGATCGTCCTCAAGGAAGTTTTTGCATTTTATCAAGCAGAATGCCAGGGCGAGGAATTGCACCTCAAACGCCCTCGCCCTTATCGGGATTACATCGCGTGGCTGCACCAGCAAGATTTATCGGCGGCTGAGTCATTTTGGCGGCAAACTCTCAAAGGTTTGGCAGCTCCAACTGCGATCGCCCGGGGCAATATTGTCGCGGGAAACCGTTTAGAAAGTAGTGGCGAACAGCAGGTGATATTTTCTGCAACAGCCACCGCCGCACTGCAATCTGCCGCGCGGCAGCATCAGCTAACATTAAATACCCTCGTACAGGCAGCTTGGGCGCTACTTTTGAGCCGGTACAGCGGCGAGGAAGATGTGGTTTTTGGTACGGTTGTCTCCGGGCGGCCGCCAGAGTTAATCGGTGTTGAATCGGTAGTGGGGCTGTTCGTAAATCCTCTGCCAGTGCGCGTTAAAATTGACCCGCAGGATGGTATTTTATCCTGCTTGAAACAACTCCAAGCGCAACAATTTGAGGCGCGGCAGTACGAGTACAGCCCCCTCGTTGAGGTGCAGGGGTGGAGCGAAGTTCCTCGGAGTTTGCCTTTATTTGAGAGTTTGGTCGTTTTTGAAAATTATCCTGCGGATGCTTCTTTGCAGGAGAAGATTCAAAACTTAAAAGTAGAGAATGTTCGCTCTTTGGAAACAACGAATTATCCTCTAACGGTGATGGCAATTCCCGGTGCCCAATTGACGCTGAAAATTATTTTCGATCGCAGCCGCTTTGAGGACAGCGCGATTGTGCGGATGCTCGGACACCTGCAAACTTTACTGGAAGTAATGACTGCCAATCCTCACCAAAAACTATCGAATTTATGCTTATTGAGCGTTGCTGAACAACAACAATTACTTGTCCAGTGGAACGACACCCAAGCGGATTACCCCAAAAATTCCTCAATTCACGAATTATTTGCAGCGCAAACAGAGCGCACCCCAGATGCAGTGGCTGCAATTTGCGAAAATGAACAATTGACTTACCGCGAATTGAATGCCAAAGCCAACCAAATGGCGCATTACCTGCAATCTCTAGGTGTAAAACCCGAAGTTTTGGTGGGAATTTGCTTGGAGAGATCGCTGTCGATGCTGGTGGCCATTTTGGGCATTTTAAAAGTCGGTGCCGCTTACGTTCCTCTCGATCCTGCTTATCCCCAAGAACGCCGATCCTTCATGCTGGCAGACGCAAAAGTTCCGGTGCTTTTGACTCAAAAAAACCTCCTAGAAACCCTCCCCCAACACAGCGCAAAAGTCGTCTGTATCGACGCCGAATGGCAGGAAATTTCCCGCGAGAGCGATCGCAACCCCGCTGTTAAAGTGGAAGCTGAAAACCTCGCTTACGTCCTCTACACTTCCGGCTCGACAGGCACTCCCAAAGGCGTACTCGGCACCCACCGAGGCACAGTCAATCGCTGTTTTTGGAACCCCTACCCTTTTACTGAAGCAGATATTTGCTGTCAAAAAACGTCCTTAAATTTTGTCGATTCGGTGTGGGAAATCTTTGCTCCTTTGCTGCACGGGTTGCCAACTGTGATTATTCCCGATCGAGCCGTCAAAGATATTAACCAATTCCTTCAAACCTTATCAAAGCAAAATGTAACGCGACTGGTGCTAGTTCCTTCTTTGTTGCGCGCTATCTTAGATTCCTTCCCCGATCTAGACAGGCGTTTGCCTCAATTAAAGTATTGGATTTGCAGCGGAGAAACTCTGCCGGTGGAACTAGGCCAGCAATTTCGAGAGCAGATGCCGCAGCGGGTATTAATTAATCTTTATGGCTCTTCTGAAGTAGCTGCCGACGTGACGTGGTACAATGCAACTCACTGTGTCGAGAAAGTGCCAATCGGTCGCCCGATCGCCAACACGCAAATTTATCTGCTCGATCGCAATTTGCAACCCGTTCCCATAGGAATTCCCGGCGAGATTTACGTCGGGGGCGATGGATTGGCACAGGGCTACTTAAACCGCCCCGACTTAACCTCGGAGAAATTCATTTCTCACCCCTTTGGGCAAGAAAAATTAGATATTCTCGGTAATTCTCATCAAAAAGTTTTGTTCAAAACAGGCGATATCGGTTGTTACCTGCCGGATGGTAATATAGAATTTCTGGGCCGTGGCGATAGCCAAGTAAAAATTCGCGGTTTCCGCATCGAGCTAGGAGAAATAGAGGCAGCACTTTCTCAACATTCTTCTGTATCCACCGCTGCTGTTTTGCTTCAGGAAAATACACCGGGCAGTCAACGCCTAGTCGCTTACCTAGTTCCTAACTCAGGGTTCAGAAATCAGTCAGAACTTATTTCCGAACTGCGTTCATTCTTGAAGCACAAACTGCCCGATTACATGGTGCCTTCAGCTTTTGTGCTATTAGATGCGCTGCCGCTAACGCCCAACGGAAAAATTGACCGCCTCGCCTTATCTCAAAGGTGCGATCGCGTTTCTGATGAAACAGCCTTCACTGAGGCACAAACGCCCACAGAGGAAGAAATTGCTGAGATTTGGACTGCTCTTTTAGGGCTAGAAAAAGTAGGAACTAACCAAAACTTTTTTGACCTCGGCGGTCACTCTCTGATGGCAACGCAGTTAATATCGCGAGTGCGATCGTGCTTTGGGGTAGAGTTAGCGCTGTGCGATTTTTTTACCGCTCCCACTATTCAGAACTTAGCTGAACTAATCGAGTCAGAAATTCTGGCAAACGCCGATTCTAACCAGATAGATGAATTGCTAGACATCTTAGAAAAGAGTGATGAAGAGTCAGCACCAACTGTGATGCTTACTGAGTAAACATCGGGGGGTAAAAAAACACAAAAAGCCCTTTGTTCCTTAAGGGTTCGGTGGGGAATTGGAGATTTAAAAATCCCATTTAATATACATTCCGGTTGTATCGGAATGATTAAACCGCAGAGGACACAGAGGATACAGAGAAAGGGAAGAGAGAGATGAATACAGGACGATGCTAACGGATTTGATATAACAGGATAAATTCCATGAATAAACTAACAGTAAAAGCCAAAAATTCTCAAGATGTAATGCAGCCATTAAAAGCCTCTGTTACGCCACTTGAAGAAAAGTTGATGGAGCTATTCAGTGCCTCAGAAAAGTCATTTTTGGCCGAGGAAGCAATGGAGGAGCGAATTTCTGCCCTAGTTGAAGACTTTTTGTACGCAAAAACCGCTAGTACAGATATTGACTTAGAGTTAATTATTCAGGAGTTTACGGAAAACAAAATTCCCGCCCTTCCTGCAGATGTTGGGAATTATATCGATGATTTGGCCCAAACCCTAGTTGCTCATTCCATTCACACATCTTCCCCCCGATATATCGGTCACATGACGAGCGCACTTCCCTATTTTGTGCGCCCGATCGCGAAGCTGTTAATCGCGATGAATCAAAATTTAGTCAAGATGGAAACTGCCAAAGTTTTAACCCCCTGCGAGCGCCAGACTTTGGCAATGATGCACCGATTAATTTACGATTTTTCTGAGGATTTTTATAACCAGCACATTCAAAAAAATGACAGCACGCTCGGTATCGTGGTAACGGGCGGCACCCTAGCTAATATCACAGCCCTGTGGTGCGCTCGCAACGCTTCTTTAGGGCCAAAAAATAACTTTAGTGGCATTGAAAAAGAAGGCTTGTACGCAGCTTTAGAGTTTTACGGCTACAAGGGAATGGTGATAATCGGCTCCAGTTTGATGCACTATTCTTTTGAAAAGGCTGCCGGTTTATTAGGCATTGGCGATCGCAATCTCCTAAAAGTCCCCACCGATTCCCATCACCGCATGGATTTGGCAGCGCTGCGCCAAACTGTAGCCGAATGCCGCGATCGCAACCTGCACATTCTGGCAATTATCGGTGTTGCAGGCAGCACCGATTCGGGAAGTATCGATCCGCTTCCAGAAATAGCCGCGATCGCGCAATCCGCAAACGCTCACTTTCACGTCGATGCCGCTTGGGGCGGCCCCGTGCTTTTTTCCGAACGTCACCGGCACAAATTAGCAGGCATTCAACTAGCAGATTCCGTCACCATAGATGGACACAAACAAATGTATTTGCCAATGGGAATCGGTATGGTTTTATTCCGCAATCCCCAAATCGCGAAAGTTATTGAAAAAAACGCGCCCTACACGGTGCGAAAAGACTCCATCGATCTAGGCAAGCGCTCTCTCGAAGGCTCTCGATCGGGTGCGAGTTTGTTCTTGCAAGCCGCCTTGAATATCATCGGCCATCAAGGCTATGAGTTTTTGATAGATGCAGGCATCCATAAAACGCAGCACTTGGCCAATTTAATTCGGGAAAATCCAGCATTTGAATTGCTCCTAGAACCCGAAATTAATCTTCTTTTATACCGCTACATTCCAGAAACCTTCAGGGAAAAAGCAGCCAAAAAACAACTAACCGAAGCAGACAACTACTTCATTAATGAATTTAACGAGCGCCTTCAAGAGGCCCAGCGGCAAGCCGGCGACACCTTCGTATCGCGAACAACCGTGCAAAACACCTGTTACGGCAAAACAATTCCCATTGTTGCTTTTCGAGTCGTCCTTGCCAACCCCCTCACCACTGAAGCAGATATCAGTTTTGTTTTAAACGACCAGCTCAAAATAGCAGCAAAGCTTTCCTTAACTATCGCAAACAGCGATCGCTGCGACGAGGTGAATTATGCTGTCTACTAATCGTTCAGAACGACTGAAAAACCTCTCGCCCCAGAAGCGAGCGCTCCTCCTCAAAGCATTGGGCAAAGAGGCAGTACAGGCTGAGCAATCTAAGCGCATTCCCAGGCGATCGCAGCAAAATTATGCTCCCCTTTCTTTTGCCCAGCAACGGCTGTGGTTTCTCGATCGATTGTCTCCCGAAAACCCTGCCTACAACCTTCCTGCTGCTGTGCGTTTGCAAGGGCAGTTGAATTTGTCGGCACTGCAACAAACACTCAATGAAATTGTCAGGCGTCACGAAGTTTTACGCACTGCTTTTGCAGAAGTGGACGGGGAACCTGTTCAACTGATTTCTCCTTCCTTGGATTTCGCTTTGTCGGTGGTAAACTTGCGACATTTGCCAGAAACTGAGCAGCAAACTGAAATTGAGCAGCGTACTCTTGAAGAAGCCCAACGCCCCTTTGATTTAACGCGATCGCCCTTACTGCGGGGCACTCTGCTGCAACTTAGTCCGGCAGAATATGTGTTGCTGCTGACGATACACCACATTATTTCTGATGGTTGGTCTATGGGGGTATTGGTGCGAGAAGTAGCCGCACTTTATGAAGCTTTTTCCACTGACAAACCCTCTGGGCTGCCCGAACTTCCCGTACAGTATGCCGACTTCGCCAGTTGGCAGCGGCAGCATTTCCAGGGAGAGAAATTAGAAAAACAGCTCGCTTATTGGAAACAGCAATTGGGAGGCAATTTAGCTGTGCTGTCAACTGATAAACAGCGTTCTCCCGTGCCAACTTTCCGAGGATCGCAGCAATCTTTTGCGATTTCTGCTTCTTTAACTGAAAGGCTAAAAACGCTCTGTCAGCAACAAGATATCACCCTATTTATGACGTTATTGGCAGCATTTCAATCCTTGCTATCCTGCCAAATAAAGCAGGATAACCTCGCTATTGGCTCTCCTATTGCCAACCGCAACTTCCTGGAATTAGAGGAACTAATTGGATTTTTTGTCAATACTTTAGTGCTGCGAATTGACACGGCAGGCAATCCAACTTTCCGCGAACTACTCGGTCGAACACGCGAGGTAGCGTTAGCAGCTTACGCTCACCCGGATGTTCCTTTTGAAAAGCTCGTGGAGGAATTGCAGCCGGAGCGAAATCTCAGCTATAACCCGCTGTTTCAAGTGTGGTTTGTACTCCAAAATGCACCCATGCCACCCCTGGAGTTAGCTGGTTTGACCTCGAGCATTCTGGAATTCGATGTCGGTATGTCGAGACACGACTTAAGCCTCACTCTCTGGGAGGTTTCAGAAGGAATTCAAGGCTTATTTGAGTACAAAACAGACTTATTTGAGGCTGCGACTGTTGCCCGAATGGTGAGAGGTTGGGAAACTATTCTCAACCAAGTGGTTGCCCAGCCAGATATCAGGATCGACGACTTGGCAGAAATTATTGCCCAAGCAGAAAGGCAGCACCAAATCGAACAGGAAAAACAAATTCAGATTTCGGGAATTCAAAAATTAAAAATGGCTAAACGCCAAGTTATGAAAAGTTAGAAATAATGGCTCAATATCTCATATTTTTTCACCAAAAAAGAATCATCGCTCAGCAAAGCAAAAACTATGACAAATACAGAAACAAAGAATCTCAATTCCCAAAAGTTAGGATCGGTTAGGCGCAAAGCCGTCAGCCTGTCCTCAGAGGAATTAGTCAAAACCGCCTACCTCCAGCCCGAAAACCTTCTACCTCTAGTTGTTCAGCCAACAGTAGAAAAATTAAATCTCGCAGGTTGGGCACAGAACAATCGCTCATCAATTGAAACGCAGTTATGGAAGCATGGAGGAATACTTTTTCGAGGCTTTGAAGTCTGCGGGGTGAACGGTTTCGAGCAGTTTATTCAAACTCTTGCTGGCGACTTGTTGGAATATTCTTTTCGCTCAACTCCCCGCAGCCAAGTGAGCGGAAATATCTACACTTCTACCGAGTATCCTGCCGAGCAATTCATCCCGCTGCACAATGAAATGGCTTATTCTCGCAATTGGCCGCTGAAAATTGCTTTTTTCTGCGTCAAGAATGCCGAACAGGGAGGAGAAACTCCGATCGCTAACAGCCGCCAAGTTTTTGAAAGCCTGGATTCAAAGATTAGAGAAAAGTTTGCCCAAAAAAAGGTAATGTATGTGCGAAATTACGGCGGTGGCGTAGATTTACCCTGGCAAAATGTCTTCAATACCGATCGCAAAATTGAGGTAGAAGAGTATTGCCAAAAAGCGGGAATTGACTTAGAATGGAAAAGTGGCGATAGCTTGAGAACGCGCCAAATATGTCAAGCTGTCGCCCAGCACCCAAAAACGCAGGAAATGGTGTGGTTTAATCAAGCTCACCTCTTCCACATTTCCAATCTCGAACCCGTCGTTCGCAAAGAGCTTTTAACTTCTTTTAAGCAGGAAGATTTACCCCGCAATGCTTATTACGGCGATGGCTCGCCGATTGAAGATTTTATCTTAGACGAAATTCGTCGCTGCTATCAGCAAGCAACAACTGTTTTCCCTTGGGAAGAAGGAGATGTCTTGCTGCTAGATAATATGCTAACCGCGCACGGACGCACCCCATTTTCTGGTTCGCGTCGAGTTGTTGTCGGGATGGCAGAACCGTTTAGCTGTCAAGACATTTAGACCTATGAAAGGAACAGTAGATATGCAAAAGGAAACAATCGAAGGGTTTAGACTTTCTCCACAGCAACGGCACCTGTGGGAATTACAGCAAAATAATCCTAAACATACCTATCGCGTTCGAGGTGCAATTTTAATTACAGGAAACCTCGATCGAGAGATTCTTAAAAGTGCGCTGCAAAATGTCGTGAATCGGCACGAAATCCTGCGGACTAGCTTTCACTGCTTGCCTGGGATGACACTACCCCTGCAAGCGATCGCCTGCACTTGCGAAATTGCTGTCCTAGAACACAATTTGAGCGGTTTGTCTCCCGAAGAACAAGAAGCTAAAATCGCAGCGCTTTTTCAGCAACTAAACCTGCTTCCTTTTGATTTTGAGCGCGGCCCGCTTTGGCACATCTCTTTAGTCACTCTGGCCCCAGACAAGCACCTATTGCTGGCGAACTTCTCTGCCTTAATTGCAGATAGCGTCACCCTGAAAAATTTCACCCGCGAACTCAGTCTTTCCTACTGGGGCTGCGCCTGCGGGGAAGAGTTCTCTGATGAGTCAATGCAATATGCCGATATTGCTGAGTGGCAAAATGAGTTACTCGAATCAGAAGAAACGGCAATCGGCAAAGAATACTGGCGAAAGCTGAACCTTGAATCTTTGGATTTATTAACGCTTCCTTGGGAAAAGAAGAATTCAGAAGCGGAATTTGGGCCGCTAGTAGAAAGGGTGGAAATTCGGGGTGATTTGTTCGACAGCCTGGAAGCGATCGCCCAAAAACACCACAGCGATATTTCTACATTTCTGCTGGCTTGCTGGCAAATTCTGATTGCGCGGCTTACCAGACAGCCAAACCCGATCGTCGGCGTAACTGGAAACGCCAGGAAATATGAAGAATTAGAGCGATCGCTGGGGCTGTTGAGTACCTATTTACCACTACAATGCGACTTGCAAGACGAATTCAGTTTTGCCAAGATTTGGCGGCAAGTTGAGCTAAATCTCCAAGATATTCACACTTGGCAAGAATATTTCACCTGGGAAGAAACTCTAGAATCCGATAAAAGTAACGCTTTTTTGCCCATCTGTTTTGAGTACGAAACAAAGCCAGAGAAATATGGCGAGTCTGGCGTTTCATTTTTCCTCGATCGGCAAGATGCCTGCGTAGAACCCTTCAAACTTAAACTTTCCTGCCTTTCACGAGGCAATTGCTTAATCGCCGAGTTTCGCTACGATTCGGCTTTATTTGAAGCTGAAGATGTCAAGCGCTTGTCAGAACACTTCCAGGCTGTGTTAGAAAGTGCCTTAAAAAATCCACAAATACCCATCAGTCAATTAAATATACTGAGCGATCGCGATCGCCACCAGCTTCTAGTCGAGTTCAACCAAACCCAGAAAGATTACCCGACAGACAAGTGCGTTCACCAGCTTTTTGAAGAACAAGCAGAACGCAACCCAGATAGAATTGCCGTCGTCTTTGAAAGCGAACAAATCACCTACAGAGAACTCAACGATCGCGCCGATCGACTCGCCCGTCACCTGCAAAACTTGGGAGTTGAACCAGAGGCAATTGTCGGCATTTGCGTCGATCGCTCTTTAGAAACAATTGTGGGAATTCTGGGCATTCTCAAAGCAGGTAGCGCGTATTTACCAATAGATCCAGCAACCCCAGCAGATCGCAAGACACTCATGCTAGAAGATGCCCGAGTACAGGTGCTGCTAACGCAACAGCAACTCGCTGAAAGCTTGCCGAAAACTCAGGTAAATATTGTTTGCATCGATACAGAAATTCCCGCTGTTTCTGCATCTTACACGCCTCGCGCCTCTTCTGACAATTTAGCTTACGTCATCTATACTTCCGGTTCCACTGGCACGCCCAAGGGAGTAGCGATCGAACACCGGCAACTGCTCAATTACCTGTACGCTATTCAGGAAAGATTAAACCTGCCATCAGGTGCCAGTTTTGCCACCGTTTCCACCTTCGCGGCAGACTTAGGAAATACAGCTATTTTCCCGGCACTTTGTTCCGGTGGATGCCTCCATATAGTATCCCAGGAGCGCGCAACCGATCCAGAAGCACTGGCCCAATATTTCCGCCGCCATTCTATCGATTGCCTCAAGATTGTTCCCTCGCACCTTGCTGCTCTTTTAACTTCTTCTGTCGCCGAGTATATTTTGCCACGAAGACGGCTAATTTTAGGCGGTGAAGCTGCTAGTTGGGAGTTGATTGAAAATGTTCGTAAAATCAATCCAGATTGCCTGATTTTCAATCACTACGGGCCAACAGAAGCGACGGTGGGCGTACTCACCTATCAAGTTTATGGCGAGGAATTGAAAGGAATTTCCGAGACAGTTCCACTCGGCAGACCTATAGCAAATACCCAGATTTATCTACTGGATTCCCATTTGCAGCCAGTACCAGTAGGCGTCCCAGGGGAACTGCACATCGGCGGCCACAGTCTGGCGCGAGGCTATCTAAATCGCCCCGAATTAACCGCAGAAAAATTTATTCGCCATCCCTTTGACGCGCAGGCACATCTTTATAAAACGGGTGATTTGGCTCGTTATTTGCCAGACGGAAACATCGAATTCATCGGGCGAATTGACAGTCAAGTAAAAATCCGGGGCTTCCGCATTGAATTGGGAGAAATTGAGGCGGCGTTAGGGCAGCATCCCGATATCGCGCAGGCTGTAGTTGTGGCGCGGGAAGATGCGCCTGGTGAAAAGCGCCTCGCGGCTTATTTGGTTTCTAATCAGAAACAAGCACCAAGCAGCAGCGAACTTCGCCGTTTTTTAGGGACAAAATTGCCTGAGTACATGGTGCCTTGGGCTTTTATAACGCTCAAAAGTTTGCCTTTAACTCCTAACGGAAAGATCGATCGGCGATCGCTGCCCGCACCTGACGAAATGCGACCCGAGTTGACAGAAAACTTTGTCGCGCCTCGCACAAATATCGAGGAAGTTTTAGCCGCTATCTGGGCTGAAGTTCTCAAAATTGAAAAAGTCGGCATTTACGACAACTTTTTTGAATTAGGAGGGCATTCCCTATTAGCAACTCAAGTAATTTCCCGAGTGCGCCAAGCATTTCAGGTCGAGTTGCCTTTGCACCGTTTATTTGAGTCGGCCACTGTCGCCGATTTTGCTGTAGCGATCGCCCAAAAGCAAGCCGAACAAACAGACAGTGAAATGCTAGCGAGGGTGTTAGCAGACCTCGATCGACTGTCAGAAGCACAAATTCAGGAAATTCTCGCCCAACAAGGAGTCAATCGATTTTAGATTTTAGATTTTAGATTTTAGATTGACTTGCGCGAGATAAATGCTCTTTCTTGAGGATTTGAGATTTGAGATTTGGGATTGATTCCACGCATAAATCCGCCGCCTTGTACCACCTTTGAAATTCGCTTGTCAGCAAATGAGTGATTTAATCGAACGCATCGCGACTCTTTCTCCCCAAAAGCGCGAGTTGCTGTTGCAGCGACTCAACCAGAAAAAAGAAAGCGTTTCGCTAGAAAGAATTCTGCCTCAAAGTCGAGAGTCTAACACTTTCCCTCTGTCGTTTGCTCAACAGCGGTTGTGGTTTTTTGAGCAACTAACTCCAGGCAACTTTACCTATCACATCCTCGCCGGCGTGCGTTTGACGGGAACACTCGACGCGAGATCTCTCGATCGCAGTCTCAACGAACTTGTCAAGCGTCATGAAGTTTTGCGAACGGCTTTTAAGACAATAAACGGGCAACCAGTTCAGGCGATCGCTTCCAATCTGGAATTGAAAATTTTAGAAATAAATTTGCGATCGCTTCCTGAAACTGCACGCGATCGCGAAGTAGAACGGTTAATCGCCGCAGAATCAAAGCTTGCTTTCGACCTGTCACAAGCACCCTTATTGCGTGCCAAATTGCTGCAATTGAGCGATTCAAACTGGGTGCTGCTATTGAGTACGCACCACATCATTTCCGATGCCTGGTCAATGGGAATATTCATCCAGGAACTCGCCACGTTTTATCAAGCCTTTTGCACTGGCCAACCTTCTCCCCTTCCCGAACTGTCGGTACAGTACGCAGACTTTGCAAGTTGGCAGCGCCAGTGGTTGCAGGGAGAAGTTTTAGAGACGCAGGTTGCTTACTGGAAAAAACAGCTTGGAGGCAATCTCCCCGTACTAAATTTGCCAACCGATCGCCCCCGCTCGGCAGTCCAAACCTTCCGAGGTGCCGTGCATAAATTCACCATTCCCAAGGCAATCGCAGAGGAAATCGCCCAATTAAGCCAGCGGGAAAAAACTACTTTATTTATGACCCTACTGGCAGCGTTTAAAACATTGCTCTATCGCTACACCGGGCAAGAAGATATTTTAGTCGGCTCCCCCATTGCTAACCGCAACCGACGCGAAATCGAGGAAGTAATTGGCTTATTTGCTAACACCTTAGTTTTCCGCACCAATCTGTCGAGCAACCCGACTTTTAAAGAGTTACTGGGTCGCGTGCGAGAAGTAGCTCTCGGCGCCTATAACCACCAGGATTTGCCCTTCGAGAAACTGGTAGAAATCCTACAGCCAGAACGAGATTTAAGTCATAATCCGCTATTTCAGGTGTTGTTTTCTCTGCGAAATGTTCGGACGCCGCAGATAAAATTGCCAGGAGTGAGGTTGAGCAGTTTGGAAATAGAACAGAAAACGGCGAGATTAGATTTAGCGCTTGACCTGGAGGAAGGATTAGAGGGTATTAATGGAACGCTTGAGTATAGCCAAGATTTGTTTGATGCTAGCACTGCACGGCGGATAGCCGGACATTTTCTAACCTTACTAGAAAGCGTTGCCGCTAATCCCGAACAGCGCATTTCAAATTTGCCAATCTTGACGAAACCTGAACAGCAGCAACTGCTGTTTGAGTGGAACAATACTCAATCGAATTTTCCGCAGGATAAGTGCATACATGAACTCTTTGAAGCGCAGGAAGAACTGACGCCGGATGCGACCGCTGTCGTCTTTAAAAATGAATATCTGACTTACCGGGAACTGAACAAAAAAGCAAATAACCTCGCAAGTTACTTGCAAAAAATCAGTGTCAACCCAGAAGTTTTGGTGGGAATTTATGTCGAGCGTTCCCTAGAAATGATGGTAGGGCTTCTAGGCATTCTCAAAGCCGGTGGCGCGTATGTTCCCCTCGATCCAGCGTATCCACCAGAGCGCCTTGAATTCATGCTGGAAGACGCGAAAATTTCTGTGTTACTAACTCAGAAAAAACTATTAGAAACCCTGCCCAAAAATAGCGCCTATATCGTGTGTTTGGATGCAGATTGGGAAGGCATATCGAGCTGCGGCGAGCCAGTCGTGGGTTTACAAAATTCCTCCAATTTAGCCTATGTCATCTATACTTCAGGCTCAACAGGTAAACCCAAAGGAGTGCAAATTTCCCACGCTTCTGCCGTTAACTTCTTGAGTTCTATGCGCCAACAACTCGCGATCGCAGACCGAGATGTTTGGCTGGCAGTAACATCCTTATCTTTTGACATTGCAGCGCTGGAACTGTTCCTGCCTATTACAACAGGTTCTCGCCTTGTTGTAGCCAGCCGAGAAGTGGCATCTAACGGGGAAAAGCTTTTAGAAACATTAACAAATTCTGGCGCGACAGTCATGCAAGCTACTCCAGCCAGTTGGAAAATGCTTTTAGCAGCAGGATGGCAGGGAAACAATCAATTAAAAATACTGTGCGGGGGAGAAGCTTTACCCCGACACCTCGCCAATCAGTTGCTTTTGCGCTGCGCTGCTGTGTGGAATTTATACGGCCCTACAGAAACCACTATCTGGTCTACTCTCTATCAGGTCGATCGCAAAGATGAATCAGTTTCCATCGGTCGCCCGATTGCTAACACTCAAATTTTCATATTAGACCGCTATTTAATGCCGGTTCCCGTTGGCGTATTTGGCGAACTGCACATCGGCGGTGCCGGCTTATCTAGAGGCTACCTAAACCGACCGGAACTGACCGCAGAGAAGTTTATTCCTAACCCCTTTGCAGAGGGCGGACTTCATGCTTCATTCATCCTTCATCCTTCATCGTTTATTCTTTCAGAACGCCTCTATAAAACCGGGGACTTGGCTCGCTATCTCCCAGATGGAAACATTGAATTTATGGGGCGCAGCGACCACCAGGTGAAAGTTCGCGGATTTCGCATCGAATTAGGCGAAATTGAAGCGGTACTCAGCCAATACCCAGCCGTGCGAGAAGCGATCGCACTGGTTCGAGAGGACAATCCGGGCGACAAGCGTTTAGTAGCTTATATCGTTGCTAACTCAGAACTCCGGGGCGAACACGGGGACACCGATCCTACGCATTCAGAATTTATCAATCACTTGCGCGTCTTTCTCAAACAAAAACTGCCGCAGTACATGATGCCTTCAGCGTTTGTGCTGCTGGAAGCAATGCCTTTAACGCCTAACGGAAAAATCGATCGGCGATCGCTAAGAGCACCTGACACAAACACAGCGGAATTCGAGAGCAATTTTACCGGTTCTCGAACTCCCGACGAGCAATTAATAGCAGAAATTTGGGCGGAAGTTCTCGGTTTAGAGCGAGTGGGAATTCACGATAACTTCTTTGAATTGGGAGGTCATTCGCTCTTAGCTACTCAGGCGATCGCGCGACTGCGAGAAGCATTTAAAATTGAATTGCCCCTGCGCGTCTTATTTGAATCGCCAACAGTGGCAAGTTTGAGCGATTGCATTTCCCAAATCTGCAGCAGCGAGCAAAAACAGGAAGCACCCCCCATCGATCGCGCACCGCGAGGCCCAGAATTGCCCCTTTCTTTCGCCCAACAGCGGCTGTGGTTTCTCGATCGGTTGCAACCGGGCGATCCGGCTTACAATATCCCCGCAGCCGTGCGCTTGAAAGGTGCGATCGACCTGACAGCATTAGAGCGCAGTTTCCAAACAATTATCGATCGCCACGAAGCCTTGCGGACAACTTTTGGCGCGGTGGAAGGGCGGCCCATTCAGTTGATAATTCCCGAACCTACTTTCGCCCTCTCAGTGATAGATTTGCAGCACTTTCCTCAATCTCAGCGAGAAGCAGAAGCTGTGCGACTCGCCGCCGAGGAAGCGCAACAACCTTTTGACTTAGCAAACTGGCCGTTAATGCGCGTCAATTTGCTACAGTTAGGCGACACAGAATCTATCTTATTGCTAACCATCCATCACATCATTGCAGATGGCTGGTCTCTGGGGGTAATCGTGCGGGAAATGGCAACCCTCTACGAAGCTTTTTGCACTGGCAAACCCTCCCCACTTCCCGAACTTTCAATCCAATATGCCGATTATGCCGTGTGGCAGCGAAACTGGCTCTCTGGGGAAGTTTTAGAACAAAAACTTGCCTATTGGAAGCAACACTTAGGCGATCGCTTACCAGTGCTGCAACTGCCTGCCAAACAACCGCGCGCGGCTGTTTCTACCTATCGCGCTGCCCTTCAACCTTTCCAGCTTTCCCCAAACCTTTCCGCAGCGCTCAACAAGCTGAGCCGCCAACAAAATGTCACCCTATTTATGACGTTGCTAGCTGCTCTTGAAACGCTGCTATATCGATCGACAAATCAGGATGACATGGTGGTCGGCACCGACCTCGCCAACCGCACCCAATTGGAAACAGAAGCTCTGATTGGTTTCTTTGTCAATATCTTGCTTTTGCGCGGCGATCTGGGCGGCAATCCTACTTTCATTGAATTGCTCGATCGCGTGCGCGAAGTCACCTTAAAAGCCTACGCTCACCAGGATTTACCCTTCGACAAATTGGTGGAGGAATTGCGGCCCGATCGCAGCCTGAATCAAACACCGCTCTTTCAAGTCTTATTCGTCATGCAAAATATGCCCATGCCTGCTTTAGAGCTAGGCGGGTTAACTTTGACACCCATAGAACAAGACAGCGGCCTCGCCAAATTTGATTTAGTTCTCTTCGTAGGAGAAACCGAGCAAGGAATTGCAGGCACTTGGAAATACAATACTGACCTTTTCGAGGCCGCCGCCATCGAGCAAATGTCCGGCCGTTTTGAAACCTTACTCAACAGCATTGTGGCGGAGCCTGAGACTCGGTTAAATAACTTAGAAATTCTCACGGAAGCGGAAAAAAAACAACAAGCCATGCAAGAAGTCAAGCGCGAAAAGCTAAATTTTAGCAAGTTTAAGAGCGTTAAACCAAAAGTAGTCACTCTGCCAGACGGCGAGTTGATCAAAACCGAATTTCTCCAGCCTGGGGAACTATTCCCGCTAGTCATTAAACCCGCTGCCAGCGATGTCGATCTGATTGATTGGGCGAAACACAACCGAACTGCGATCGAGACAAAATTGCAGCAACACGGTGCAATTTTGTTTCGAGGATTCACCGATTCCTTAGTTTCTACTTTCGAGCAGTTTGCCTTGGGGATTTGTCCGCAACTGTTCGGCGAGTACGGAGATTTGCCGCGCGAAGGAATCGGCGGCAAAGTTTACGGTTCGACCCCTTATCCCGCCGACCAAACCATCTTCTTTCACAACGAAAGTTCGCACCTGCACCGCTGGCCAATGAAAATCTGGTTTTTCTGCGTTCAACCCGCGCAGTCAGGCGGCGAAACCCCGATCGTTGATTGCCGAAAAGTTTACCAGTTGCTCGACCCCAAACTCCGAGAAAAATTCGCCCAAAAGCAACTGATGTACGTCCGCAATTACACCGACGGACTCGATGTAAGCTGGCAAGAATTTTTCAAAACGGCGCATAAAACTGAGGTGGAACAATATTGCCGTCAAGCGGGCATAGAATTTGAGTGGAAAGACGGAAATAAGCTCAGAACTTGCAAGCGGAGGCCGGCGATCGCCAAGCACCCCAAAACTGGAGAGATGGTATTTTTTAACCAACTTCCTTTGCACCACATTTCCTGCTTAGATACCGCCGTCCGCAACTCCTTATTATCTGTCTTTGGAGAAGCAAACCTGCCTCGCAATGTTTATTACGGCGACGGCACTGCCATTGAAGACTCGGTAATGGCAGAAATTCAGGCCGTCTATCAGCAGGCAACCGTTAGTTTCCCTTGGCAATCTGGCGACATATTAATGTTAGATAATATGTTGGTGGCTCACAGCCGCAATCCATTTGTCGGGCCGCGCAAAATTGTGGTAGCGATGGGCGAAATGATCGGTGAAGCAGAGTTTAAAAGCTGACTAATCTCTCGCAAAAGTCGGCTAAATCTGACTCTGGTATGAAGTTATAATTGCCAGTAGTAGCCACTTCAACGCCTTTCCCATAGTCTGTTTTAACTGAGATGTTGCACCATTCTCAATTACTTGTTTAGGAACAGGCAAGATGCCTGTTCCACAAGAGATGAATTTTATTGTGGAACAGGCATCTTGCCTGTTCTTGACAATGGTACAAGATGTGAGTTTTAGCGGACTTGAGCTATAAGCTTTGGACTAAAGTCCCTGGCGATCCTAAAACATAAAGCAATATAACCAATGCAAACAATTAATGGATTTCGGCTTTCTCCTCAACAAAAATATCTGTGGCTGTTGCAACAAGAGAGTCCCGCTTATCGCGCTCAATGTGCGATTTCGATCGAGGGCAATCTCCAAGCAAATGCTTTAAAAGAAGCGCTGCAAAAAGTCAGCGATCGCCACGAAATTCTGCGGACCAGCTTTCAGCGACGTTCTGGGATTAAATTTCCGATTCAAGTCATCGGCGATCGCAGCTTAATTTCCTGGCAGATCGTTAATCTCGAATGCTTGACCCCGCCAGAACAAGCGGCTAAAGTCCCTGAAATTTTTCAAAACGAAAAGCGCTCAGTTTTCAACTTTGAACAAAATCCAATTTGGCGCTTATCCTTAATTTCTCTATCAGCAAACAGGCACATTTTGCTTGTCAGCCTCCCTTCCCTGTGCGCCGATTCCCGCACCATCAAAAATCTAATTCGAGAAATTAGCCAGTGTTATGCAGCTTGCTTGCAAGGTGAGGAACTGGCCGACGAAGTGGTGCAATATGTCCAATATTCGGAATGGCAGAATGAATTGATTGAGGATGAAGAGGCGGCAGAGGGCAAAAAATATTGGACTCAGCGGGATTACTCGGCGCTAGCCAGTTTAAAATTGCCTTTTGAAAATAAAACAAGCGGCGTTTCTGATGCCTTTGAACCAAACTGTTTTGAGGTTAAAATAGAACCGAGTTTACTAGAGGAAATAGAAGCGATCGCCCGCCGCTACAATACCTCAACATCTGCTTTCTTTCTAGCTTGCTGGAAAACGTTGCTCTGGCGGCTGTTGGGAAAGGCAGAAATCATTATTGGCACCGCCTTCGACAATCGCAAATATGAAGAATTAGAGCCAGCACTCGGTCTATTTGCCAAGTTTTTACCGCTTCGCAGCCAACTGCAAGAAAATTTTACCTTTCAGGAAGTCTGGCAGGAAACTCAGCAATCCCAAAGCGAGGCTTATAAATGGCAGGAATATTTCAACCGGGAAGATATCAACGGATCGGCTGGATTTCCATTTTGTTTTGAGTTCGAGGAACAAGTAGAAAAGTATGCGGCGGCAGGCGTAGATTTTTCGATTTACCAGCAATATGTCTGCGGCGATCGCTTCAAAGTTAAACTCTCCTGCGTGCGCCGAGAGGAGGCGCTCATCGCTGAGTTTCACTACGATCCGGCCTCGATCGGGGAACAAGCGATCCAATGTTTAGCAGAGCAATTCTACACCTTAATAAAAAGTGCAGCTAATCACCCAGAAACCGCTCTCGGCGAGTTGGAAATTCTGAGCGATCGCGCCCGCCGCCAAGTCTTAGTTGAGTTCAACCAAACACAGAAAGATTACCCAACAGACAAGTGCATTCACCAGCTATTTGAGCAACAAGTGGAGCGCGTACCAGATCGCCTTGCGGTTGTCTGTGAAAATCAGCAAGTCACTTACCGGGAACTCAACGGCCGCGCCAACCAAATCGCTCATTACCTACAACAATTAGGAGTTAAATCCGAAGGATTAGTGGGAATTTGTGCTGAGCGATCTGTGGATGCGATCGCCGGAATGCTCGGCATTCTCAAAGCAGGCGGCGCGTACTTGCCACTCGATCCGGCCATGCCAAAAGAGCGCCTCGCCTTGATGTTGCAGGATGCCGGAGTGGCAGTGCTATTAACGCAACAACAGCTAATCGAAAACTTGCCAAAAACTCAGGCAAAAATCGTTTGCTTAGACGCAGAAATTCCCTCTGTCTCCCCCTCTCCCTCTCCTCCTCTCTCTCCTGAAAATTTAGCTTATATCATTTATACTTCCGGTTCCACTGGCACGCCAAAGGGAGTGGCAATTGAACACCGATCGCTCGTCAATTACCTCTACAGCATTCAGGAACAGCTAAACCTGCCATCAGGTGGCAGTTTCGCAACCGTTTCTACCTTGGCAGCAGACTTAGGAAATACAGTAATTTTTCCAGCTTTATGTACGGGAGGAAGCCTTCACATAATTTCCCAGGAACGCGCCACCGATCCAGAGGCTATCGCTGCTTACTTTCAGCAGCATTCCATTGACTGTCTCAAAATCGTTCCCTCCCACCTAAAAGCTTTATTAACTGCTTCTAATCCCGCGCAGGTTTTGCCGAAAAAGCGATTAATCCTTGGCGGCGAGGCCTTAAGTTGGAATTTGATCGAAACTATTCAGAAATACGCCCCAGAATGTTCAGTATTCAACCATTACGGGCCAACAGAAGCAACCGTAGGCGTGCTGGCTTATCCCATCAAAGACCGAAAAAATTGCATTTCTGAGACAGTTCCTCTCGGTCGCCCTATCAATAACGCGCAGATTTATTTACTTGATTCGCACTTGCAGCCAGTTGCCATTGGCGTGTCCGGCGAGTTATACATTGGCGGTGCTTCTTTAGCTCGCGGCTATCTAAACCAACCCCAATTAACCGCAGAAAGATTCATCCTCAACCCTTTGAGAAATCCCGAAGGCATTCTTGCTTCTAATTGCTTAGCTATACCTTCAAATCGCCTTTATAAAACAGGAGATTTGGCTCGGTATTTGCCGGACGGAAATATTGAGTTTTTAGGGCGGGCCGACAGCCAAGTTAAACTGCGAGGGTTCCGCATTGAATTGGGGGAAATAGAAGCAGGGCTATCTCAACATTCCGCTGTGCGCCAAGCAGTAGTTTTGCTACTGGAAAATGAACCGGGGAATCAGCGCTTAGTGGCCTATGTTGTACCCGCGAGGGAATCAGCGATCGCTATTAACGAGCTGCGGTCATTTTTAAAAGAAAAACTGCCCGACTACATGGTTCCTTCTGCTTTTGTCGTACTGAAAGCATTGCCCCTCACTGCTAATGGAAAAATAGACCGGCGGGCGCTGCCAGCGCCGGAGGCCGCGAGAGCCGATTTAGCAGATACTTTTGTCGCTCCTAGCACTCCCATTGAGAAAATGCTTGCTGAGATTTGGGCCCAGTTGCTAGGGCTGGAAAAAGTGGGAATTTATGACAATTTCTTTGATTTGGGGGGACATTCATTACTGATTACTCAGTTGCTAGCAAAGGTGAGAGATGCTTTCCAAAAGGAATTGCCCTTGCGCCGTTTCTTTGAAGCGCCTACCATCGCTGCTTTAGCAAAGAATATTGAGGTGAAGCACGGGGCTGATTCTGCGGGCGATCGCACTGCAAGTTTCGATATTAACGCTGAAGTTGTTTTAGATCCGGAAATTCGCCCTGCAACTCCATTGAGCGAGCAAAAAACTGAACCAGCTTGCATTCTTTTAACAGGGGCGACGGGCTTTTTGGGAGCCTTTTTACTCCGCGACCTCTTGCAACAAACTCAAGCAGAAATTTATTGCCTAGTCCGTTCTGCCGATTCAGAATCAGCTAAAAAGCGGATTCAAAGCAGCCTCGAATCCTATTTAATTTGGGATGAAAGCAGCAGCGATCGCATTATCCCAATTGCTGGAGATTTGTCTCAACCACTTTTGGGGCTTTCCGAGGAGCAGTTCCGAGTTTTAGCCAGTAAAATTGATGTCGTTTACCACAATGGCGCCTTTGTCAAGTTTACTTATCCCTACTCGGTTCTCAAACCCGCTAACGTTTTGGGGACGCAGGAAGTTCTGAGATTGGCGAGTCAAAGTAAGCTAAAACCAGTCCATTTAATTTCTACGATTTCCGTTTTCTCGGCAATGGGAGAATCTGGGATTAAGGTGGTGCGAGAGGAGGATGAACTCACTCCGGGAGAGGGTCTCAAAGGCGCTTACACTCAGACTAAGTGGGTGGCAGAAAAGCTAGTAGAGATTGCGCGCGATCGCGGGATTCCTGTTAGCATTTACAGGCCAGGCCGCATTTCTGGGGACAGCCAAACAGGGGCCTGCAATCCCAGCGATTTACTGTACAGGTTAATCGCTGGTTGCGTGCAACTTGGATGTGCGCCCGATGACGATAAGCTGATGAATGTAGCGCCTGTTGACTATGTGAGCCGAGCGATCGTTCATCTTTCGAGGCAAAAAGAATTGCTCGGAAAGACTTTTCATTTAGTCAACCCTCAGTCGTTTCAAATGAGTGAATTGCTGGGCTGGATTTGCTCAATGGGTTATCCAATCAAACGAGTTTCGTCTGAGACTTGGCAAGCAGAAATAATCAATCGCGCTGGATATTCTCCAGAAAATGCGTTGTATCCGCTTGTAGGTCTTTTCTCCGAAAAAGTTTCGTCAGCAGAAATGGCTAAATCTGCCACGCTGCAATTCGATTGCCAGAATGCGTTGAAGGGGCTTTCTGGAACGGACATTATCTGCCCGCAAGCGGATGCGAGTTTGTTTCGGACTTATTTTTCCTATCTCGTCGATCGCCAGTTAATAGAGGCTCCCAAATATCTGGTCTAAAAATGTAGAGGCGCGATCGCTCGCGTTTCTACCTTGCTCACTTTGAGGAGAATTTTAAATCAAGCATCACTTAGACTTGCGAAAGTCCTGATTAGTTTATTTAAGAGAAGGCAAAAGATTTTTATGTTAGGAAGTAGTAATGCGATCGCAGGCAGAGCTACCCCAGAAGGAACGCGGCGTTACAGGGAACGGCACAACAAAAATTGTGCAGCCGATCACTTCCGAGAAACTGGTTCGCTCGTTGCCAGCTCGATTGGAATTGGCACCTACCTTGGGGAACCAGATGAGTATACTGACTCTCTTGTGGCGGAAGCTGTAGTTGAGTCAGTTCGGCGGGGTGCAAATGTAATTGACTCAGCAATTAACTATCGCTACCAGTACGGAGAACGGAGTGTTGGAAAGGCTATCCGCCGTCTCCTGGAATCGGGAGAAGCCTCAAGAGATGAACTAATTATCTGTACGAAAGGCGGCGTTGTTCCGCATCCAACTCCAAACCATGTAGACTGGTTTTATCAGCAGTACGTCGAGCCAAGCAACTCTACTGTCAGCATGGCAGATTTGGCCCAGGAGCGTTACTGCATCCACCCAGAATACATTCAAGATCAGCTTAATTGGAGCCTCGCCAACCTCGGCATCGACACAATCGATGTCTACTATCTTCACAATCCAGAAAAGCTACTTTCTCAAGTTGAACCCGATACTTTTTACAATCGGTTGCGAGAGGTTTTTGAGGTACTTGAAGGTGCGGTTTTAGCTGGAAAAATTGCCAATTACGGTCTGGCAACTTGGAATGCTTTTCGCGTACTTCCCACTGAAAAAAACCATATCGATTTGGCGCGTGCGAAGTCCATTGCTGGAGAAGTAGCTGGGAACAAAGAGGATCGGTTTCGGTTTATCCAGCTTCCTTTGAATATGGGGATGCCGGAAGCGGTGCTAATTCCAACTCAAACAATCGAAGGAGAACAAGTTTCAGTATTGGAAGCTGCCGATCGCTTAGGCATTTGGGCGATCGCCAGCAGGTCGATCTGTGAAGCGCAGGTTATCGGTCAGATCCCAGAAAAGATTGCTTCTGCCTTTGGCGAAAGCTTGCGAACAGACTGCCAGCGGGCGCTCCAATATACCCGCAGCGCCCCTGGCCTCCTGAGTGCTCTTGTAGGGATGAAAGCGCCACAACATATCGAAGAGAACCTAGCCCTTGCTGCTGTCGGGCGGCTTGGGAGAGCAAGCTTTCAGGAACTTACTGATTCAATTGTTGAAGTGTTAAACGGAAATTGAAGTTTGCCTTGCCGGAGAACGGCTGAACTTAAAATCTTGAATGGCATTATGGAATAGTTTCAGTTAATGTTTATGGATATTCCGTACTTAGTGTGCTATAATTGGATATTATTGTAACATTTTAGCCCATTAAGTACGCAAGCTTCCTGATTGCTGACTAAATCAATCATTAATAAATTCACCTTCACAGATAATCGAGTCTCTGTTCTCCAAATCTTCTTGATTCCAGACCGCGTTTAATGCTGCAGAACTTAAGGAAGTTGACATCGTATTTAATGTTGTGTTGTAGTATTCGGCAGCATTATTAAGTTCTACCTGTGGCGCTTCCTTGAAGTATGAATTAATATCAGGCGTACACCGCTGGGCTTGGTAGTATAAATAAGCTTCAGCATTAATGCACATTACGTGGTAAAAATCCTTATTTGCTGCCGCAATATCTCCAAGTTTATACAGCGCTAAACCCCGGTTGAGATAAGCTTTAACATAGTTCGGATCTAGTTCCACTGCTTTGTCAAAGTCTTCAATGGCAAGCTGCATTTGTTTTAATTTATAGCGAACGCAACCTCTGTTATAATAGGCATAAACATTTTTTGGATCGATGGCGAGTGCAGTGTTGTAATCTGCCATCGCCTGCGTGTTGTCTCCTAATTGGTGGTAACAGAGACCTCGATTTATGTAAGCTTTGATATATTTAGGATTCAACCGCAGCGTTTGGTTAAAGTTTTCCGTTGCTGCCTCTTTTTCTCCCAAAAGGTAGTAAGCGCGCCCCCGGTTGTAATAGGTTTTATAATTGTTGGAATTGATAGATAGAGCTCGATTGTAGTCTTCTATTGCTTCTTCGTAATTTCCTAAATTAGCAAGTACAAGTCCCCGGTTGTTGTAGATAGCGTGGCTGTTAGGCTTATTTGCTAAAGCGCAGTTTAGATCTTCAATGGCTTTTTCGTGTTCTCCGAGATGACGCCAAGCATTGCCTCGATTCAAGTAAGCCTCGAAGAAATTAGGATTGATATCTAGGGCTTGGCTGAGGTCGGCGATCGCTTTTTGGTAGTCTTTCATGTAATAGTAAACCAAGCCGCGATTGTTATAGGCTTTGGCATCGGCGGGATTGAGTTGCAGTATGCGATCGAAATCGTCGATCGCCGCTTCATAGTTTCCTTTCTTGGCGCTGTGCAAACCGCGCTTGTAAAATTGTTTGAGGTTCATAGGTCAACTTTCAGGATAGCTTGATTCTGGGGGTTGATTCCTGTGCTGTCAGTTTTGAGTTGAACAACTGTTAAACTTCTCTTTTTTTCCCACCCGTTATTAGATTACCCTCAAATTGATTGCAGGCTATCTACCGGAAACAGGATTTTTGGTTTATTTTAACAGTAGTTAAATCCTGTTGAAAGGCTCTGCACCTCGGCTGGATTTACTTATTAGTCAGTTCGATTGTTTACCCGATCGACTCGATCTCAAAAGTCGAGTTTTACTTGGTGCTCTGTGTCCCTTGAGGCGGCGGCGATCGGCTCGATCGGCAAATTAAGTTTGAGACCGCTACTCAGTATAAATTGTTGCCAGCAGTCCCACCGAGTAAACTCTATATTTTTTTGACAAACTTCGTCTCAGTATTTGCAGCAGCACGTCTCTACAAACTTTTGTTGCCTAATTACCAATTACCGATTGATTTCCTCTTCTACATAAACTCTCAATTTCTCCAAATCTGGAAGTTCTATCAATTCTTGTTCCTTTTCCTGAACCGACACGGGCATCATCACAGGTTTACGCTGCTCGATCCAGCAACTCGCCAGCGGTAAAGTTTGTTCCAAATCTTCCAAAGGCCTGGGAATTACCATCACCGCGTTCAACTCGCCAATTCGCTCAGCTTCGTACATCCCGGCCTCTACGGCTACTGCTACATCTGCCACTGCACCGCGAATAATGGCCGTGCACAAACCGGCGCCTATTTTCTCGTAAGCTGCCAAGTGTACGTCTGCGGATTTGAGCATAGCATCGCAAGCACCGACCATTGCCGGAAATCCCCGGGTTTCGAGCAAACCGATCGCCTGATTGCTAAGCCGAGAATAACTGCCTTTTTCCGAAAGTTCAGTCAGGCGAAAGCCGATCGGCAAAACCACTTCCAAATTAGCCAAAGGTCTAGGAATCACCAACTTAGAAACAAACTGCCCGAACTGTTCGGCTGTTTGAGCTCCAGCTTCCACAGCCAAACGCACATCCGAAATTCGGCCCCGGACGATCGCGGTACAGTGACCGGAACCAATTTTTTCGTATCCTACTAAAATCACTCCTGCCGACTTCAGCATCATGTCAGCAGTCCCCACAATTGCCGGAAAACTCTTGGTGGATACCAAACCCAAAGCAGTGTCTTTGAAGTATTCCTGGCGCTGCGATCGCTCGGGGTGACTGTTACGATCTGTTTGTCCGTCCATCTTCTATTACCCTTAGAAACTTCCCAAAATAAAAATTAGTTGATAGTTTATAGTTTCTCAGATGAGAAGACAGACTGCACGAGCTACAAGACACAGATTGCTGCTGCAAGGCCTTACAAATTGCTGAGCTACCAATAATATGAGAGTACCTATTTATATTCGATCTTTCTGCTTTCAGCATAGCTGGCTTTTGCCGAAATGACGGCTACCCGGAATCGCCCGATATAGTTTTGCCGTTTTCCTCCGATCGATTAAAAGCTTGCCGGTGCGGAAACAGCGTCCCCAACAGCCGATTGATGTGAGCTTGACCGTAGAGAATAGTTGGCGTTTCCCCTGGTTGGGGCGGCTCTGCGGCGGTGGATTCCGGCGGGTCTGGGGCAGTCTCCGGCGCAGTTTGAGGCGGTGTTTGGGCCGGTTGTGGCGGCTCGATCGGCTCGATCGGTCGATCGACTGGTGGCGTAGTGGCTTCGGGGGTTTCTGGTGATGTTGGCGCTGCTGTTGGCGCTGTTGCGGTTGCTTCTTCTGCGGGGGCTTGGCGGCTGGTATCTCCGATTAGAGAACCTGCTGGCATAATTTGCATTTTGTCGGTACAAGGATTGATTAGGGTCGTCCCGGCGCCAATACAGGCATTTTCCCCGATCGTTCCCGCACCTACCACCAGCACCCCTGCACCCAGAATAGCGCCCGCCGCGATTTCCAGAGTACCTTCACGGGCGTGAAGGATAACTCCCATACCGATACAGGCACCGGCGGCGATCGAGATCCGGCTGCCCGGCTCTGCTTGCAGGATTGCTCCGGGGGCGATCGCCGCACCCTCATTCACAACTACATCGCCACTCATCAAAATCTGAGAGTTGCTACTTAATTGCAGTGGCGATAAATACATTCGACTTCACCATGAAAGGAGCTATTTTTTTCGATAAAAGGACTTTAAATTATGGGTTTTCTCGACTGATAAATTTAACCCTGTCAATCTAAGAAACGATAATTTACTAATACTGAGAAACTTGATGCTTTAACGTTTTATAGAAACTTTCAGAAGATTCTAGATTTTGACCAACATTTGTCAATCGAGCTTTTTAACTATCTCAAATCCAACTTCAATCCGCTGGGGTTTCTCCCGTTGGCCCCAGTGCGAGGGCTTAACGGAAGAAACAGGCTAATTAGCAGGCAAATTAAGGTCGTTGGATAATTTCTTCGAGTACCCGGCGCTTCGCCTTGGAGTCGATGCCCAGCAAGCGGACGTACTCGCCGCTGTGTTCTTTGAGACAGCTTTCGAGGGCAGAAATCACTTCGGATTCGCGGTTGGATGAGATCGGGGCGCAACTGCTCCAAGAACCGGTGCGGAAACGGCGCGCGTCGGCGTGTTCCGTGCCAATTTTGTAGCCTTGGGAAAGCAGGTTGCGGATTTGGTCGATCGTCTTGCCGGTCAAGCTTCCGCTGCCCGCCGAACCAGTCGAAGCTGGTTTGTATCCCGAGGTTGCTGCGGGCTTAGCCGATTGAGCAACTGGGCCGTCGGGACGCTGAATAAGTTCTTCTACCACGCGCCGCTTAGCTTTCGGGTCAATCCCGATCAAGCGCACGTACTCGCCCGGGTACTCGTTCATCACAGATTCTAAAGCGGCGATCGCCTCAGATTCGTTTCTCACTTGCAGCGAAGCCCCGCTTTGCCAAGAACTGGTGCGGAAGCGGCGCGCGTCGGCGTGTTCCGTACCCACTTTGTAGCCTTGAGCTAGCAAGCTGCGAACCTGAGCTACTGTTTCGGCACTCAATTTTGAGCTTGACACGGAACCGCTATTGTGGTGGGAAGCTTGTGCAACTTTACCGTTAGATTGATGAGTTTTCGCACCGTTAGAACCGTTAGAGCCGTTGTCTCCCGGTCTTTGGACGATTTCTTCTAGTACGCGGCGCTTGGCTTTGGTGTCAATCCCGATCAAGCGGACGTATTCTCCTTGGTGCTCGGCCATGCAAGCTGACAAAGCCGCGATCACTTCTGAGTCACGGGTTGAGGAAATCGGGCCGCAAGTGCGCCAAGAACCGGTACGGAAGCGGCGTACATCGGCGTGTTCGGCTCCCACGCTGTATCCTTGGGCTAGTAAATTGCGGATGCTATCGGCAAGAGTTGAACTCAATTGGGTGCCGGCATGGGTAGAATATTTGGTTTGAGTCATATTGGAGTTTTTAGTTTGCTCGTTGCGAAGTGGTGCTAGACAGGCGATGTTCTCAGCGCAGCGATAACCCGCTCTTAGAGCGTCATTGATGCCGATGACATGGGTCGCAAATTCAATGTCAGAATCTTGAACGTCAGGCAAGCGATCGGCTTGCTTCTGATTAGTGATGATGGCTCCCGAAGGTACGTACTTACCTGCGGGAATCTCCACATCTTTAATTAGTACGTGCATCATGACAATGCAGCCGTTGCCCACTCTGGCATTGAACACCGTCGAGCGAAAGCCGATAAAGCAGTCGTCGCCCACGTAGGCAGGGCCGTGAATTAAACTCATGTGGGTGAGGGAAGTATTTTTCCCCACCCACACAGAATAGGATTTGTCGTCGTCTCCTGTGACTCGCCCTTTTTCTAGACCGTGAATCACTACTCCGTCTTGAATGTTGCTTCCTTCTCCGATATGAAAAGGAGTGCCTTCATCGGCGCGGATAGATGTCCCGGGGGCAATCATCACATTAGAACCGATATGCACATCCCCAATAATGTTAGAAAAGGAATGTACGAAGGCGGTGTCGTGAATTTTGGGCTCAGCCAAGTTTTTCGACCAAGGCGTCGGGGGAGCCGCAACATTGCGGACTGCCATAAATTAAGTTCTCCTAAGCTGAAAAAAATTTTTGTTAGTTGTTAGTTGTTAGTTGTTAGTTGTTAGTTATTCTTCCACTAACTGCTAACTGCTAACGGTTGCAACTAGCGGTACGGGTCGTCTTTTTTACTGTAAATGAGGCGGTTTTCTACATTGACAGTATCTATAATGCCTACAACTAGAGCATCGATCGGACGGTTTTCGCTCCCGGGCGCGATCCGGGCTGCGCTGCCTCGGGTTACTAAAACCCATTCATCTATACCAGCGCCCACACAGTCAGCGGCTACCTCATAGCCGGGAACTGCTGAACCTTCCTCATCGATGAATTGCAGCAGGAGAAATTTCGATCCTCTCAGCGTCGGCTCTTTTTGGGTACTGACAACTGTGCCGAGAACTTTGGCCATTTGCATTTTAGGTAATAGGTAATAGGTAATTGGTAATTATCATTTTTTCACTGAGTCACTTGTCGTTTTTAAATTAGCTTTCTTCTGTCTGCTCGGCGCCTTTTAGAGTTCTTCGTCTGGTAACTAATGACTCGCCAGAAACGGGTACAATCCCGCACTTAAGTCGTGGATGATCCCGAAATTTTAGACTAAGAGTTCAAGCTCCCCGATTCAATGCGAGAGTCAATCTAAAATCTAAAATCTAAAATCTAAAATCGACGGACTGATGACTCATGACTAATAACCAATATCCCATGCCCACCTCAATTAAAAATTAAAAATGCTAAATCAAAAACATCGCGATTTTTAATTTTTAATTACCAAACGCCCCTAACAGCCGTGAAGCGAAGCTATCCCGTAGGTAATCGCCTATCTTACGATCTGTTGAGGGGGCGAATGCCGCTGACGCCTTCACGGAACTGTTCTACAGCTTCGGTGTAGCGAATGGGCAGCACGTACTCCAAGTTTTCGTGAGGGCGGGCGATAATGTGGGTGGACATCACTTGTCCGCCGTTAACGCGCTTCACTGACTCTACTCCGGCGGCGACAGAAGCTTGCACTTCCGAGACATCTCCTCTTACAATGACCGTAACCCGAGCGCTACCGATTTTTTCGTAGCCTACCAAGGTGACGCGGGCTGCTTTGACCATCGCGTCAGCGGCTTCTACAACTGCGGGGAAGCCTAGGGTTTCGATCATGCCAACTGCAATTGCCATTGGTTTTACTCCTGATTGAATATTGGGGGAACTAAACTGTTAATTTTTGACGGTCGCACAAATTTTCGTTTAACGAAATTGTTGTGCGCTAAGAACTTAGTAGCCTCGGAACTGTTCTACTGCTTCTGTATATCGAATCGGCAGAACGTATTCTAGGTTTTCGTGGGGGCGAGCGATGATGTGGGTAGAGACGACTTCTCCGCCGTTCACCCGCTTGACGGATTCCACTCCGGCTGCGACTGAGGCTTGGACTTCCGACACGTTGCCGCGCACAATCACGGTGACGCGGGCGCTGCCGATTTTTTCATAGCCCACGAGAGTAACGCGGGCAGCTTTGACCATAGCATCGGCAGCTTCCACAACAGCGGGAAAACCTTTTGTCTCAATCATTCCCACGGCAATTGACATTTTTGAATCTCCTTTGAGGATGAGCGAAATTACCGTTACAAATCTTTGACAAATCTAAAAATTTGGACGGGGAGGCCCACATTCTTTAGTAATGCAGTGTAAAGCTTCCTATCCTATAAGAATAGGGGAAGCTGTCCACCTTGACAATATAAACTAACATCATAATGTTTAATAACAAAAATTAAAATTTTTTATGTTACTTAAAATATTTTAATATTTATTTAATAATCTTAATATAGAGAGGGGTAGATGCCGACGGCGAGGGGGGATAAAAGTAAGTAATAATACTCATAAAGTAGAGTTCGGTATGTGAAGCCGGAGCCGATAGCAGCCGGGAAAATTGGGGATTTCACAAGGGGGATCGCGGGTAAATCGGCAAAAAAACAGTCTTGGCTCATCGGCAGATATTTTTTTCTTTGAGTGCCTCCTCTGCTCAGCCAGTAATTTTGTAGTGAGATAATTATCATTTTTGATGCTTTAATGTATAGTTAATCTGGAGTGCAAATTATTTTGCCACAGCTATACGATCGGGTTTAGTCAAAGTTTTAGGGTCTCGCGCGATCGCCCGCGACTGTTTTTGTATAAAGGCAGCCAGTAATTTGAAGTTTAAGGCATAAATTAAATGACTCAATTTCTCCTCCAAGCCTGTTGGTGGGTACCTTTATATGGCTTAATAGGCGCAATTTTAACTTTGCCGTGGTCTACGGGCACCGTTCGCAGAACAGGCCCGAGACCTGCAGCTTACTTCAATTTGCTGATGACGGTGTTGGCTTTCATACACGGGTCAGTTATTTTTACAGCGACTTGGGATCGACCGCCCCAACAGTTGCTCGTGCACTGGGTGCAAGCAGCCGATTTAGATTTGTCTTTTGCAATAGAAATCTCCACGGTCAGCGTCGGAGCAATGGAGTTAGTTACAGTTCTGAGTTTGCTAGCACAAATTTACGCTCTTGGCTACATGGAAAAAGACTGGGCGCTAGCTCGATTTTTTGGGCTGCTGGGTTTTTTTGAAGCGGCAATTAGCGGCATTGCGATTAGCGACTCGCTGCTGATAACTTACGCTTTGTTGGAAGTGCTGACGCTTTCAACTTACTTGCTAGTCGGGTTTTGGTACGCTCAACCGCTGGTAGTAACAGCCGCTAGAGATGCCTTTTTAACAAAGCGTGTAGGAGACGTGCCGCTGCTGATGGGAGTAGTGACGCTTTCAACTTTAGCGGGAAGTTTGAATTTTTCCGATTTGGAAACATGGGCTGAAACTGCAACTTTGTCTCCGGTAGTAGCGACTCTTTTAGGTTTGGCTTTAATCTCCGCACCTACGGCCAAGTGCGCTCAATTTCCCTTCCATTTGTGGCTCGACGAGGCGATGGAAGGGCCCAACCCGGCTTCGATTATGCGGAATACGGTAGTTGTAGGCGCTGGGGCTTATGTTTTGATTAAACTTCAGCCTGTTTTAGCGCTGTCGCCCGTGACGGGTGGGGTGCTGGTGGTTTTGGGTGCGGTGACGGCTGTTGGCGCTTCCTTGGTGGCGATCGCCCAAATCGACATCAAAAGAGCACTATCGCATTCTACCAGCGCTTCTATGGGTTTGGTGTTTATCGCCGTGGGGCTAAATCAAGTTGACATTGCTTTGCTGTTGCTGTTCGCGCACTCGATCGCCAAGGGCCTATTATTCATGAGCGTAGGGTCAATTATTACCACAACTAACACTCAAGATTTAACAGAAATGGGTGGGTTGTGGTCGAAGATGCCTGCCACGACTACCGCTTATTTAGTAGGCGCTGCGGGGATGGTAGCGCTGTTGCCTCTGGGCAACTTTTGGGCGATGCGGCGCTGGCTCAACGGTTTTTGGACGGTGCCTTTGTGGCTGGTAATAGTGCTGCTTTTAGTTAACGGTTTGACAGCGCTAAATTTAACTCGCATATTCGGTTTAGTGTTTGTGGGAAAACCGCAGGCGAAAACTCGCCGAGCTCCAGAAGTTGGTTGGCCGATGGCTTTGCCGATGGTAATTTTGACGGTGATGGGGCTGTTAGTGCCTTGGATGTTGCAGCAGTGGCAACTGTTAATTAGTTGGACTGGCCCTTGGGTGGAAACGGGAGATTTTTATGCTTTAAATTTGCTGTTGAAGACGCTGGATACGCCGCTATTGATTTTCTCTGGGTTGATTGGCGTTGCGGTTGGGGTGGCGATTTATTGGTACGGGGTTTTACCTCGACCGGTACGGCTGCCGGTGCCGGCGTTGCAGGATTTGTTTGCTTACGATTTTTATATCGATCGAGTTTACCGCTTGACTGTCGTTTGGGCTGTGGCTTTTATTTCTAAAATCAGCGCTTGGACTGATAGGTATGTGGTGGACGGGGCGGTGAATTTGTTCGGTTTGGCGACAATTTTCAGCGGCGAAGGGTTGAAGTACAGCGGCACAGGTCAGTCGCAGTTTTATGTGTTGACTATTGCGGGGGGGGTTGCTGTGTTGCTGGCGTTGATTATTTGGCAGTTTTAAACTGTAGAGGTTGGCAGATGAATCTATTCTGGGTTTGTCTGCTTTCGATCTAGTTTTATTTAATTTTCAACCGCAGATTAGGGCGGATGAACGCAGATGAACGCAGATGATTTTATTCTGGGTTTGTCTGCTTTTTTATCTCATTTTACTCAAAATCGATGGGCCACAATTCGGTCACCGCAACTTCCCAACCGGGCAAAAGTTCGGGAATTGAAATCATGTCGCCGTCTCGCAATACCACTGGCTCGGCTGTCGGAGTGTAAATTGTTACTGTGCGCTTGTCTGGGTCGATTAATATTCCTACTTTGGCTCCGAGTTCGATAAATGATAAAATTTTTTCTCTCAGGGGTTTGAGGCGATCGGACTGAGATTTTATTTCTACAACTAAGTCGGGAACGAGTTCGGCAAAATGCCTTTTACTTTGTTTGAGGCGATCGGCTATTACAAAAGAAACATCGGGAGCTCTCAGATCGGAATTGGGGAGAATAAACCCGCCGCTGGACTCAAACACTCGTCCGAGTTTGCGAGGTTTGACCCAGTTCCCCAAAAGTCTGCCAAACTCTGCTCCTATTTCGCTCGATACAATGTCTGATGGGCCCATAACGATAATCTTCCCGTCTACCAGTTCTAATTGGTAGTCTAGATGTGCTTCGCAGAGTATACCTTGCACTTGTTCTAAGTCGGCAACGGTGAGGCGGGTGGAAGGAGAACCGGATTTAATTTGCAAATCTTCTCGATCTGTAAGACTTGTGGTCATAGGAGGATTCCAGAGACATTTGAATCTATGTTAACAAGAAAATGGGCCGATCGCTTTTATATGTAGTTGCTTTGCGTTAATGTTAAATATAGCTCTAAATACTGTGTAACAAAGGAAAGTTTTAATTGATGCTCAGTGCTTTAATCTGGATACCTATTTTGGCGGCGGCTCTGATTGGACTCTGGCCCGGTTCAGTGAATTCTAAGATAGTTCGGAATGTCGCGATCGCCATTGCGGGTATAACTTTTATTCTCTCGGTGATTTTGGCAGTTCAGTTTGATGCCAGTACCAGTCAGTTGCAGTTTTCGGAATTTATTCCTTGGGTAGATGTTTTGGGATTGAATTACAATCTCGGTGTTGATGGTTTGGCTCTGCCTTTGGTAATTTTAAATACTCTGCTGACAGGGGTAGCTATTTACGCTACGGATGAGTCGCTCCGCAGGCCTCGACTTTACTATTCTTTGATTCTGTTAATTACCGGCGGCGTAACAGGGGCTTTTTTATCTCAAAATTTGCTGCTGTTTTTCCTGTTTTTTGAGGTAGAATTGATTCCGCTTTACCTCTTAATTGCTATCTGGGGAGGCGAGCGCCGGGGTTATGCTGCTACTAAGTTTTTAATCTATACTGCATTTTCGGGAATTGTGCTGCTGGCTGCTTTCTTGGGCACTGGTTGGCTTAGCGGTGCTTCGAGTTTCGATATGGTGGGTGCAGCGGGCGCATCGCATTTGCAAGGAGGATTGCCATTGCCTTTGGTAAGGCAACTTGTTTTGCTGGCAGGGGTGTTGCTGGCTTTTGGAATTAAGATGCCTTTGGTGCCTTTTCATACTTGGCTGCCGGATGCTCACGTAGAAGCTTCGACGCCGGTTTCGGTGCTGCTGGCGGGGGTGCTTTTGAAGCTGGGAACTTATGGGATGCTGCGCTTTGGTTTGGGTTTGTTTCCAGATGCGTGGGCGGTGGCGGCGCCGATTTTGGCGAGTTGGGCGGTGGTGAGTGTGCTTTACGGGGCCAGTTGCGCGATCGCCCAAAAAGATATGAAAAAAATTGTAGCTTACAGTTCGATCGCTCACATGGGCTACATTTTGTTAGCTAGCGCCGCAGCTACTCCGATTAGTATGCTGGGAACAGTGTTGCAAATGGTTAGCCACGGTTTAATTTCGGCGCTGCTATTTTTGAGTGTCGGCGTTGTTTACAAAAAATCCGGCACCCGCAACATCGATGTCCTCAAAGGTTTGTTCAATCCCGATCGCGGTTTGCCGATGATTGGCAGTTTAATGATCCTCGGCGTGATGGCAAGTGCCGGCATTCCGGGTTTGGCTGGATTTATTGCTGAATTTTTGATGTTTCGGGGCAGTTTGCCAGTGTTTCCGGTGCAAACTTTGCTCTGCATGATCGGCACTGGTTTAACTTCAGTTTACTTTTTAATTATGGTCAACCGCGCCTTTTTCGGCCGCCTTTCGGATTTGGTGGAAAATTTGCCCCAAGTCCGCTGGCGCGATCGCATCCCTTCGCTGATTTTAGCAATAATTATCGCCATCATGGGAGTGCAGCCCGGAGTTTTAGTTGCTTTGAGCGAAAAAACTGCGATCGCAATGGCAGCTAATGTCCCACCCCAAGTTAAAGTGATTGCTCAAAACTTGAAATAAAATACGATCTAGGTTCGTAGTGAGGAATGCAAGTCCTCTCTTAACAGCTTTGAGTCCATAGGTTCGTAGTGAGGAGCGCAAGTCCTCTCTTAAGCTAATCCGCATTTAAATTGCATAGTAAAATAAATCTTTCCCTTTGTGGGGTGGGCCCGAAAGCTCGCCCTCAACATACAAATTAAATGCACAACAGCTTAACAGCTTTTAGCCGATCGTTAAAGGACTTTAGTCCTTACTACAAACCTATTTCTTCGTTCTTCCTTCTATTCAGGCTTACTTAAAATGACAACTACCGTATTAAAACCCTCTTCCCATCCCCTATCCGCATACATTGACATCTTGGAATCAGGCCAAGCTTTGCTGCCTGAATCTGCGGAAAATGTAGTAGAAGTTGTCGGCATTCTCAAAAGTTACGGTGTGGTTCTCGATGCCTATTCTCGCAATCTCAATTATATTGCTGAAGAACAGTTTTTAGTGCTTTTCCCGTTTTTTAAATATTTCAATGGGGAAGTCACTCTGCCGAAGTTAATGCGCTATTTGTGGCACGATCGCATAAATTTTGAGTATGCTGAGTATGTGATGAAAACTATGCTGTGGCACGGCGGCGGGGGGTTTGACAGTTATTTGGATACCCCGGAATTTAGCAGTTTGGTCGAAAAGGCGATCGCGGCTAAATTGAAAGGCAACTTTTTCATGCAGGGACTACACAAAACATTTCCTGAGTTTTTGCCTGAACAAGTGCGGATGCTGGCTTACTACACCGGTCTCGGTCAGTTTTGGCGGGTAATGAGCGATTTGTTTATGGACTTATCTGATTCCTACGATCGAGGGGAAACTAAGTCTATTTCTGATGTAGTTGATTTTGTCAAAGCCGGTTTAGTAGCCGCTGCCAGCCTACCGATTACCTACAGCGTCAAGATTCACGGTCAAGTCTACGATATCATTCCGGCCTCGGCTAACTTGACATTTTTACCAGATGTAGCCGTGCCTTATGTAGAGTCAATTTTCTTTCGGGGCACAGCTTTTTTTGGCACAGTTTCCTACAACGCTCAAGCGCATCAAATCCCGGAAGAACAAAGAGATTTTGCCTACGGGGCTTTGTTTGCCGATCCTTTACCGATTGGAGGTGCAGGGATTCCGCCAACTCAATTGATGCAAGATATGCGGCATTATTTGCCGGAGTATTTGCACGAAATTTATCGCAGTAGCTGTCGGGGTGAAGACGATCTGCGGGTGCAAATTTGTCAGAGTTTTCAAAAGTCGATGTTTTGCGTGACGACGGCGACTATTTTGGGTTTAGCACCTCATCCCATGAATACCTCCGATCCAGAGGAAAAAAAGGCTAATCGGGCTTATTTGGAAGGTTGGATGGATCGGTTTGGGAATTCTCGCTTGCATTGGGCAAATCAGCCAACTAACCGGGCCTGTCAGTTGTTCCCCGAACGGTAGAAGGGCGACTGGTTTTTAGGGGCAAGGTCTCTCGGAGTTGCCACAATATTACCTGAAGAAAGCAATTGCTTTCTTTTGGAGGGCGAAAGCTCATCCTGGCGATCGCAATGAGATCGCTTCCCGTAAAATAGCCCTTATAAGGCAAGTAGTGAAAACTTCAGTCCACAGACTTTTATGAGGACTGAAGTCCTCACTACAAACCAATTTGATAGTAGTCGTTTTAGCGGACATAATATGACCTGATAAACTGTTTGTTTTCGGCTCATTGTGATTGCTTTCATAACAGATATATCCGCTAACGCTTAGACTGGCAATCACAGGATAAAACACTTGTTATTTCCGAACTATTTAGATTCGGACTAGAACACTCAGACCGTGAGAGTCCGTGCCACAAGTTCCCAGCAAACCATAAGTTTCTGCTAAATCTTTGACTAAAGCAGTTTGTTTGGAGCTTGGTTTCCAAGGATTTGGATTACCGTAAGCATAGTAGATTTCTACGCCGTCAATGCCGAAACGGGCTGCTTCTGGGATTAGTTGATCTGCTGTCGATCGATACCTGCAAGGATGTGCGAGAACTGCTAAACCTCCTGCTTCATGAATAGCTTCAATTACCCTGGCTGCTGAATAACAATAAGTGCCTTCAGTGCTTTTACCTCCTAGGTATGGTTGGAGACTGGGATGTTGCGGATCGAAGGAGTAACCGAGAATGTGTACCTCATTGTTGAGCAATTCGGCATTAATTTCAGCGCCTGTCCAGAGACTAGGTGCTTCGCTATTTTTGTCGGGATGGTTTAATTTCCAATTATCCAGCCAAATTTGAGCTTGAACGTAGCCTTGGGTGCTGTGGTGGTCGGTGATAGCTAAGCCCTTGAGACCCCGGGCTATGGCTTGTTCCATCAATTTCTCTGGCTGCAATCGCCCGTCGGAGTAGACTGTGTGCATATGAAAATTATAGGAACCCGGACAGCTATCGGCATCAATTGTCTGGAATACTTGTTTGAGTGCTGAGATATTCTGGGCTTCTGGTTTGAGACTAGAAGCGGGGGAGGCAGCGAAATTGACAGCCATAAGCGTTATTATAGAAAAAACTAGCTTTGTTTAATATATCTAATAAATTGATATGTTGCACCTGTGGCAATAGTCTGCTGTGGGATTGAAACATCTGGCGGATTGTTGCGTTCGGCACAAGATATCAATTCATATCACATCCGTTAGCATCGGAATAGTAAATTCGAGTTCACGGTGTTGACTGTTGACACCGTGAACATTCAACCGTCAACGCCGTGAACATCATTCCCGTGTAACCGGAAATGATATCACTCGGACATCTTGCACAATTCTCTATCCAGCATTTTCTCGTCGGCTGGGGGCGGGTTTATGAGATTATTGATTTTAGGCAATTATAGTTGGTAAAACCCGCCTCTACAAGTTTGGGGAGAATGCCGCAAGATATCAATTTACTCGCACCTATTACATCATTCTCCGCAACAGGCAAGATGCCTGTGAAGCGAAGAGTAAATTTTATTGTGGAGTGGGCATCCGGCCCGCCCTTAAAAGGTTTGTGGACAATGCCACAAGATATCAATTCAATCGCACTTTAAACCTGCGGCTGCGGCTGTGGAAAATTCGATCGGCACAAATGTAACTCCAAACTGTTCTCTAGAACACGGCACAATATGCGCCACTCGTTTAGGAGGGTTTTTCCGATTTCCAGTCTTTGAGTCAAACTCTATTATACCGGTAGCTCCCTCGGCTTTAAAGTTTGGATCGGCTAAGGTTTTTTGCATTCCTTCGCGGCTGGGTTCTGGCTGCATTTCTAGGGCTTTAATCAGCGTCCGGGCGGCATCGTAGGTTAAAGCCGATCTGGTATTCAACGGGCCTCCCCACAATTTTTCAGCGTTTTGCGGAAATTTTTTGTCAAAACTTATTAACGGATGCCAAAACACGGATACGCCCAGTTTTTTAACAGACTTTAGCTGTTTGGCTACTTCTAACGTTCTCGGCTCGTACAGCGTCCAGGGCCCGACAATCCAATTGCGATCGCCGTTAGCTTTAATCATTTCGATCGCATTTTCCAGGGAATTAGTGACTTGACCGTCGGGAATGACAAGTAAGGCTGTTTTTCCGGCTTTCTCAACTTTTTGGATTGCTGCTTCGGCGTTAAAATTATTTTTAGATAAGTCGTAATAATTACTGATTCTAAAAGTCGAGCCTCCTTTTGCTTCAAATTGCTTTTTGAATTCTTCCCACAAAGAAGCGCTAAACGGACTGTTGGGATTGTAAAATACTGCGGCTTTTTTATCACCGACCAAGAGCAGTTGATTTACTAAAGCTTCAGCCTCTATGCTAGTTGTCGGAGCCGTCCGAAAGAAAAATTTTCGAGGTTTTCGCGTCAGTTCTTCTGTTGTGCTTCCCGGAGAAATGGCGACGAGTTTATTTTGATTGTAAATATCTACTGTTTCCACAGTCATGTCGCTGGTGTAGTGTCCGATAACTGCTAGAATATCGGGCTGAGCGACGAGATAATTAGCCCTTTGAACGGCGTAGGATTTGATATTGCCATCATCGGCGATGACGACTTTGAGACCTTTTCCTTTAATAGCTTTTGGTTGGAGAAAGCCTTGACCGGGAAAATTTTTATTGTTCTCATTTGCAGCCAGAAGACCTAAATTAACTTCGGTTTGAGCTTGAGCAATGCCGCGGAGCAGTTCTTCTGCTAAATTTGCGTTGAGGATGCTGCCGTCCAGATTGCGGCGGATAGGAACAACAATTGCGATCGTGTAATATTCTGCATTTATTGCCTTCAGCAGAGCGTTGTTGATGTAAATTAAAGTTTCTGGATCTCTGCGGTCTTCCCGCCAGGACTGTTTGAGCAATTTTAAAGCTTCGGGATAATTTGAGTCGGCAAACTCATTGATTCCCCTTTGTTTTGACCACAGGGCGGAGGTTTGCACTAGGAGTTTTTTGCCGGAACTTACACCATCGGGGGAGGGTGTAGGCAGCGTTGGGGGCGGGGAAATTCTGGGGATTAGCGGGGAAATTCTGGGGGTTAAAAATACGATCGCCCCAAAAGCCGCAATCCCCGCAACGGCGAACAGCAGCCAGCGAAAGCCCGATCGCAACTTCCGCGCAGTTTTGGGTAACTCGGGCCCTTCGACGATCGACAAATCCAAGTCTTGCAAAACTTCATCCACCGATTGGTAGCGGTCTTGAAAGTGGAAACGCACCATCTTGGTTAAAATATTTTTGAGCTTGTCGCTAACTTGTACCGCAGGGCGATCGGGCGTCGAGTAATCCCAGACAATTTCACCAGTTTCGGGGTCTTGCGGCAGATTGGTGGGACGTTGGCCGGTGAGAGCTTGGATAGCGATGATTCCGAGAGCGTAAATGTCGTTGTAGGGTTGCGGGAGAGACCGCGGGTTGTATTGTTCGGCAGGCATATAACCGCTGGTGCCGATCGCCTGCGATGTGAATATTTCACCTGTAGAGTTAGAGGTAAAAGTGCTGATTTCTTTGACCGCCCCAAAATCAATTAAAACTATTTTTTTATCTGTTTCGCGCCGAATTAAGTTAGAAGGTGTAATATCGCGGTGAATAATATTTTCTTGGTGTACTGATTTTAATATTTCCAGAACTTCCCGCAACAAAGCAACGGTATTTTTCTCATTCCACCGATCCCCCGCAGTGAGTTCTTGACTGAGCGGATGTCCTTGAACGTATTCTTGTACTAAGTAAAAGCGATCTTTTTCTTCAAAGCGATCGAATAATTCCGGAATGCGCGAGTTTTTCCCGAGACGGCGCAAAGCGCTAGCCTCCCTTTCAAATCGCTTCCTTCCCTTCTCCAAGACTCGCGGATCGTTCGATGGGGGAAAAGGAATTTCCTTAACAACGCACAGAGGATTATTGGGTTTGTTTATTTGTGCAGCCGTGTAGGTTCTAGCAAACCCTCCCTGTCCCAACAAAGCGATAATTTTGTAGCTTTCGTGCAGGATCTCCCCTAAGTTGACACACATAAATTTTCCAACACCTCTTGACAGGCTGCGGTCTTTCATGTTAATTATAAACTTTTTTATGTCCGGATACAGCTTGGCAACATATCAAATTCCTCTGTGTCTATATCAAAAACACTATAACTCTCAGCAATTACCAATTCTATATTAGTGATGAGTGATGACTAATTATTAATTATCTTTCTGCTAACTTGCTGAGTACAAAAGCAACGAAAAACCCGCAGACAGTAATTAGTCCGGCAAAATCGTGAGTTTCCTCGAATGCTTCGGGAATCATGGTATCTGAGATCATGGCTAAAATACCCCCAGCAGCTACGGCGGTAGTTGCCGCTATTACTTCCCCAGAAAAGCGGCTGAAAACCGTATATCCTAACAATGCTGCGATACCGGAAATAACTGCGATCGCGCCCCAAACTCCAAAAATGTAACCGATCGATCTCCCTGCTTTTTTCATGCCGGCGGCGCTGGAAAGTCCTTCGGGAATGTTGGAAAGAAAAATTGCCGCTACTGTCACCCAACTGACAACGCCTCCAGAAATCATGCTGACGCCAATGACGATCGACTCCGGTATTCCATCTAACAGGGCGCCGAGGGCGATGGCTAATCCGCCATCGCCTGACTCTGTTTTAGCTGGGTGAAAAGAGCCCGATCGCTTGCGGTGTTTGGCTCCCTGTTGACTCAAAAACCAATTGGCGGCTGTGTAGACAGCAGCGCCCCCCAAAAAGCCGATCGCCGTAGAGTCGAAACCGCCGCGCTTGTAAGCTTCATCCATCAGCTCAAAGGATAGCGCTGAAATCAGCACACCAGCGCCAAAAGCCATAATTGTCGCGATCGCGCGCTGGGGAATGCTGACAAAGTAACCCACCGCCGCTCCCAGTAGCAAGGCCGAACCCCCCACTAAACCCCAAAATCCTGCCTGCAACCACACTGGAAACATCAGCCGCACCTCAAAGGGAAAAATTTTTTATGCCCGCCTAAAAATTATATATAGGACTTACGGATGGGCGCCAGAAACCGGGTTTTTTACCTCATCTGCTAAGTACATTCCTCACAGTTAGAGTCGCTAGTGTTCCCATCAACATTAACTTTTTTACCCCAGGATGCGATTGACTCGAAACCAGCGATAGCCGTAGGCTTCTAAGGGAATAGAGGGCGAGTCTGGACCGAGAGGTTCATACAGGCGATCGCCAAATAAATCGAACAGATGGCTGTATTCGTTAGATTTCAGCGTAGCGGTACAAGGCTTGTCGGCTAGATTGTGGACAGCCATCACCGTCCTGCCTTGCCAGTCGCAGCAGTGGGCTAACACCGAGGGAGAGTCGGTTTCGAGAATGTGCCACTTGCCCCTACCCAACTCAGGACATTGCTTGCGGATGCTGATTGCACGTTCCATCCAGTTAATTAATGAGGCAGGATCGCGCTGCGCTGCAACGACATTGACTTGTTTGTAACCGTATTCTCCGTTGGCGATCGCAGGTCTGGCAAGGGCATCAGTTGCAGCCGTCGAGAAGCGACCATTCGCTGCATCTGACCATTGCATCACCGTGCGAACGCTGTCTCGACCTTCCAGCGAAAGGTCATCGCCCATGCCAATTTCTTCGCCATAGCGCAGCATGGGTGTACCAGGGAGGGTGAAAAGCAAACTGTAGATTAGTTCAATCCGGCGGCGATCGCCTCCCATCATCGGTGGTAAGCGACGACGAATCCCGCGGCCGAAAATTTGCATAGTTTTCTCAGGGGCAAACGCTGCAAAAATTTCCTCTCGTTCCGAGGAAGTAATGCGGTCTAGCGTCAGTTCATCATGGTGGCGCACAAAATTAAGCCACTGACAAATAGCAGGAATATCCGGTAAGGTTTTTAGTCCATCGCGCAATGCAGTGGATTCTTGACGCGCCAGGGCCAAAAACAGATGCTGGTTCAGCAAAAAGTTGAACAGGATGTGCATTCTGTCGCCCTTAGCAAAGTAGACAGGAATTTGCTCGCGATCGACATTTGCTTCTGCCAGCAACACTGCATCACCCTGACGCGATGACACAAACTCTCTCATTTCTTCCAAGAAACCTCGCAGGTTTTCGGGGTCTGCACCTTCGATGCCAATTCCTTTAATTAAAAAGGGAACAGCATCAATGCGAAATCCAGACACGCCCAGTTCTAGCCAGAAACCCATAATTTTGCAGATTTCTTCTCGTACCGCCGGATTAGCAATATTCAAATCTGGCTGTTCTTTATAGAAGTGATGCAAATAGTAAGCGTTTGCTTGTTCGTCGTACTCCCAAATACTGTCCTCGGCATCAGGAAACACCAGCAATTCTGGAGCGGTTTTGGGTGGATTTTCTGACCACACGTAGTAATTGCGATATTTGGAGTTTTTATCGCTTTTGGCTGCAACAAACCAAGGATGCTGATTGGACGTATGATTTACTACCAGATCGATCGGCACGCGAATTCCTCGTTCCCTTGCTTGGTGCATGAACTCGACAAAATCTCCCAGGGTTCCCAGTCGCGGATCGATGTTGTAGTAATCCATCACGTCGTAACCATTATCCCGGTTAGGGGAAGAATAAAACGGCAGCAACCACAAACAAGTAATTCCTAGCGCGGATAAATAGTCTAGGCGGTTGATAAGTCCCTGAAAGTCCCCGACACCATCGCCGTCCGAGTCCATGAAGGTTTCAACATCAAGGGAGTAGACAATTGCGTTTTTATACCAGAGGTCTTTCATTGCAGTAAATTTCCTAATAGAGAAACGGTGTAACATCGCTGTGTTCAGAAACCCGGTCACAGGGCCATTTAGGAAGCTGAATGCCACGGGTATAGCTCATCTTTCGGAATATGAGCCTAAGTCCTGTTTTTCCCAATAAAAAATCTATCTATCTAAAGGTAGATGAAATATCTATCAATATAATAAATAAATTACGTTTTTTAATTTTAAAAACGGTTGAGCAGGCTGACTACCATTAGCAGGAGCGATCGCTACCAATTTCCGATTAGATGTTCATCCAAATAGCCAACTTGTTTAGCTTGTAGCTGCACTGTCTTCGCTCTCTTTAGCCAAGACAGTGCAAAACCACAAACCTTAGTTAAATCCGTCAGCCTTTGTCAGTCCTAACGACATAGGAGCTGTGTTTGCCTTGAGCGATGCCAATGCTGCCAACTAATCCTCTACCCAATTGAGTAACCCAAGAGAAGTAACAGCTCCAAAAAAGTGAGCGCCAATCAGATTGACGTTTGCCATCGTCACAAAAATATCTAGCGAACGAATCACATTTTCTGGCGCATAAGCTGCCATCGCTTGGGGCTGACTAAGAGTTTTCGCTAGCACTACAGCAACTGTTTCTTCAGAAGCGACAAACGCGATTAATACCCCCACCAAACTAGAAACTAATCCAATCCGTAAGGTGTGAGTAATATGTTCTTTGCTGGGATATACCTGGGAATTTTCGGCGTGCAAAAGTCGGCCTAAAAGCCTATAGCGAAAATCCCAAAAAATTCTAAAGCACAGCAATAACAGGCCAACTATTGCTAAAAATACCCCGAAACCAATACCTGCATTATTGGTTTGCTCGCTCATGTTGCGACCCAACATAGCAAATACTAAAACAATGCCGGAAACAGCACCCAAGAATAACTGTATCCAGAAGCTAAATCGACTGAACAAGCGAAAAGTTGCGACGAATTCGCTTTGGGTCAGCGGTTGCGACAAGGATTCTGGTTGATTCATTATATACACCTTATTGCTGAATTTATCGTCAAAGCAAACGATGTAAGAAATAGGTTCTGCTTGTCTTCCTGTCGCAAGCGATCGCCTTGTGGTTAGCTCTTATAGTTTTTCTGAAAAGTCAGTTAAGGGCAGGACAGGATGCCTGATGTTTGGGAACCGACTTGGGCAATTTCCGGTAAATAAAAGGTTGAACTCAACACAGCAACTGCCGTTGTGGTTGATTGGATTTTCCTAAAATACTCCCGGTTCTGAACAATCAACTTCTTGCGACAATGGGAATTTAAAGTCTTAAAAATCGACTTAGGCAAAACGTCTATTGTCTTTGTTCACCATTTCAAAATCTTGCTTCTATCTCTATTTAATCTAACTAGCCCAACCGTGCCATCTGTCTGATGCCATAAGAAAATATCCACCTGATGGAAGATGATTGAGGAAAAATTTATGATACAGCTTTGAGTTAAGTGCGATCGATCGGAGTATTGGCGATAGATGCTGGATTCCCAACTCCCGCACAGGGGCGCATCCATTCTTGCAACGTGCATAAGCTAGTTAGGCCAGCTATTGCAGATTCCAAACTATCCATAATCAAATCAATAAAAATCAATCACAATTTTGTCCACCTATTATTATGACAAATCAGGTTTCTTTGCTTCCCAATTACACTTTAGCAATCTAGACATTATTCCGATTATTATATTTTTTTTGTAATCTTTTTAGCCCTGGCCATTCTAATTGTTATTCAAACTTGGGTTAAAGAAGTTTTAATCAAAGATCTACTATACTGCTTGCAGACTGCTCCATCAGGGAAGCCATCGCATAGCCTATAGAGCTATATTTGTCAACGCTAATAAATGTGAAATTTATCAATCTATCAACCGATGACACTCCCACTCAAGACAGATGAAAACAACCTCTAAACAAGCTAACACTTAAATTAAGAGATAATAACATAAATTATTTGTTTAAAAACTCAGTTAACTGCAAAGGAATTCACCATATGCCTATGCCCGCAATCGTTAACAACTAAAGTATAAAAAATATGAAAGGGAACAACTCACCCACCGACAGCATTAAACAGTCAATTGGACAGGCAGCTTCTCATGCCTGGTTTGAGCGACTGGCAAGATTGGGATATGCTTCCAAAGGCTTAGTTTACTTTATTGTCGGTTTTTTAGCAGCACAAGCAGCCTTTAGTATGGGAGGCAGGACAACCGATACTAGGGGTGCATTATCAGAAATTGTTAACCAACCCTTCGGTAAATTTCTGCTATTTCTTGTAACGATTGGCATTATTGGTTATGCCCTTTGGCGTATCGTTCAGACAATTCTCGACCCTGAACACCAAGGAGACAAAATGGATGCCAAGCGAATTGCCCAACGCATTGGCTACGCCTTAAGTGCTTTAGCTTACGCAGGTTTGGCTTTAACGGCTGTAAAACTGATAATGGGTTCGGGCGGTGGTAATAGCGATACAACCCAAGATTTGACAGCCCAAATTTTAGCGCAACCGTTTGGACAATGGCTGGTAGGATTGACAGGTTCAATCGTTATTGGTGTAGGATTTTATTATTTTTACGAAGCATATAAAGCCAAATTTCGCCGCCATTTCAAGCTAGATGAAATGAGCCAAACCGAGCTAATTTGGGCGACACGGTTGGGTCGATGCGGAATTGCTGCCCGTGGAATTGTTTTCGTTATCATCGGTTTTTTCTTAATTCAAGCAGCAAGGTTATCGGATGCCAGCCAAACGAAGGGATTGGGCGAGGTGTTGGCAATTCTGGCACAACAGCCTTTTAGTCCAGTGATTTTGGGTCTAGTACCTTTGGGTTTAATTGCCTATGGCATTTACTCGGTAATTGAAGCTCGCTATCGGCGACTTTTGCGCTCATAAACTTGCCCGTTATACAGAAAGTTATGAATTTTGAGTACAACATTTTTTTAATAAAAAACTTATCTAACTCAAAACTCAAAACTCAAAACTTTGACAAGATGTACTGTCCGATATGCTACAGGAACTTCGCAACAGTTTGTCAACCATTGATGCACTTCTTTGTAACTGCTGAATCCTTCTGGTTGACTCAATTCTTTTTCGAGTTTCTCTACAATTTAGGCATTCATAATTCTGGGCGATCGCGAGGGAGGCTTCTGAGATAATAATTCCGCTATTCCCACCTTTCGATAGCTAGATAACCATCTTTGTAGTGGTACGATGTTTTCCGTGCGCCTCACAGCAGCAGACAATACACTGTCTACCATTTGGGTTGTGAGCAAATACAGAACTAGGAGTTTTTTCTGACGCATAGCATCTTTCTTTTGACGCATCAGGTCTTTGAGTTCAAGGGGTGTTTCCACAATCTCAATCCGAACTACTCATGACATTTTTTCTCCCAATCTTTCACTACTAGCTGACAAATTTTGCCCCGACTAACTATAGCACTATTTGAGGAAATTGGTATAAATATTTCATCAAGATATCTTGTAAAAAAGCCTGTTTCAGCTAAAGATTGAATAAATGAACGCGCCCAGTAATTAGGCGGAACATCAGGAAATGTCTGCTGAACTTGTTGAGCTGCAACTAGCTCAGACTTTACAAAAAAACTGGTCGCATAGATGCTAAACGACAAAGCTAAAAATGCTGCACTTAATTAACGGGAAACGCCAGCAATTAGACATTATAAATATCCTGTTTTTTGGTAGTTGTAGTGATTGTTGAGGTTCGTATTTGCGCTTCAACGCTCATGTGGGCGAAGACAGCGCAACTACCAACTCTTGTTCAATTCATTCGCACTCTAACGCCCTTGCGTCTTCACGTCCAACTCTTCGCGACGCAGTGTTTCCGTTGCCTCAACGGTCTCCGTTTCAACTTCTTTCCTGATGTTAACTTCTTCGCGCACGAAAGCTTCTTTTTTGATATCAGCAGTTTCTTCGTAAACTTCCATACGCATCACCTTTTCCTGCTTGAAGGGAGTATCCCGAGTTACTGGCGCACCTGCCTTGTCTGGAGTTATACTCTCAATTACAACTCGCTCTTTTTCTGTGGGAATTGAAACTCGTGCTGTTTCGGTTTCTACTCGCTTGCCAATTGCTACCTCGCCAGCTTTATGACGGCTTTTTTCTGCAACCAGTCGTTATTCTTAGAGTCGGAATTGGTGATGACCGCGCTCGTTCATCTGATACAATTGAAGCTCTTGTTCGTAAGTGTAGGTGTTGCGGTCATAATCAGCAGCCCTAGCTTGGTTAGAGACAGAACGCGGCATAGAAACTGGTGCAGATGCTTGTACAGGCAATGAGGTTTCTAAAGGCAATGATGCTTCTACAGGTGGAGACGCTTCTACAGTTAGAGTACGATAAACACCCCGCACTTGTTCTTCATAATCGTAATCAACCACCATCCCATCCTCATACCTGGGTAGTCTTTCTGCTTGGTTTTTACTCCTCAAACCCGTCGCGTAGATGCGTTCTGCATCAACCTCTACTCGACAAAGAGCAACTGGGACTAATACCTTCTTGCCAAAAATCGAGAAACCCGTGTCAACAACAAAATATCGGAAACGCCCTGTCTCATCAACGATCGCGGTATCGATGGAGCCAATCTTCTCATGTGTATTTCCAGCATAGATATCCAGACCTTTGATATCTTCGCCATTAAAAGCAACTTCGCGGTAGTTGGGATTAAATTCTTCAATTTTGTCAAGTAACATACGAGTCCTTCCCTTTCTATCTACATCAACTTATGCCCCCATTTTAGATAGAACTAACTCAAATTTGATGCTTCTTTATTATGAAGGATTAAGTGAAACAGAATAATACGATGAGTATATTTATTTTAATCTTTTTATGTCTTTGGATAGATGAATTGTCATTTTCGATCTACCTTCCGCACCCTCAAGTTTCACAATCGGTTTTTAACTATTTTTCTCAATCAATAAATCTATAAATTATACTTTAATACTGTATATTAACGGATAAAAAGTTTCATCTAGATGATTTATTACTTTAAAAATAGGCTTTTGTGTGAGATATTTTTGGGAAACACATTTGAACAAATTGGCCTTGATTATGCTACTCCCTATGTTGAAATCTCATTATGAATATATGCAATGCCGCCTCTTAAGCAATTTTCCATAACTGATGACTGATGACTGATGGCTAATGAGTAATAAAAACAAATTCCCCGGCCTAACCAGGGAAGGAAAGATATTAAAAAAAGTAATGTTGTTTTAATAAATTGAATTGGCCAAAAAGCGGCGATAAATAAGTAGCAGCGCTGGTTGATTTGAGAGCGGACGCCGGGGCGGGCATTCCTGTGCAGGTGCCGCACCCGATCGCATTTTTCAGTCTCAAGAAAACAGTTGCATTCATATTTGAGTACCAGTTAAGCTTGGCTGCTGTTGCGAGTCTGGCTAGCCAGCTCCAACAGTTGCGCCCAGCGTTTTTGGACTTGTTTGGGAGTGCATTTGAGGGCGGTGGCGATCGCCTTGTCGCTTTCTTGATTCCGCTTCATTTCTAACAGTTGCTGCATTTCGGGCGCAAGTTGAGCGCGAAATTCTTCCCATTTGTCCGAAGTCATTCCCAGCTTTTGATCGACATCAGCACCCAGCCATTCGTGGACGAGTTTCCAATTTTGAGTGCGGGCAAATTTTTCGACGTGGTACTTAAACCGCTGTTGCAAGTAGTCGCGCTGGCGGGCAGACAAACCGAGAACTCGATCGATTTCCGAAGCCGAAAAATCTTGCAATTTTAAAGTTAAGTAATTCACGCATTCTGGCTGATTTTGCGATTCCAGATAGGCGATCAATTCCGAGACTACTCGATCGCGCAGCACAGCATCAGCCGGATCGACAGTTTCCGATACCATTTGCTCGCGCACTTGTTGCAGCGCCGGAGAGCGGCTGTACATTTCCGCTTCTTCTCCCTTGCCGGATTCTACAGCCATTTCAATGTCGATCGCAGTTTCCGGAGGCTGGCCCTTGGCAAATCCTTGAGCGCGCAACACGATCAGGCGCTGGCGGTTGCGGCCCGGTAAGCCGATTTGGCGCTTGGCGTAGTGTTCGGTAAAAGCCATGTACTCAGCCAATTCTAGCTGCGTGCGAGGCTGGTAGGTGACATCGAGTTGGTGTTCGCGGCGGAAAGCTCGCAGAGATTCGATGTAAAAGCCTTGCAAAAAGTCTTCAATCATGTTGTAGCGAGCTTGGAAGTTCAAGTTCGAGCGGAAAGAAGCAACATGGCGGTAAATCATAGCCGCGAGGTGAGAATGCAGTTCGACGCGGCCTTGTTTGGAACCGAGGCGGTAGTATTGCAGGGTTTTTTGCAACCGGTGCTCGGCCAAAGTGATTTGCCAAGCTTCAACTTCGCCGGAAATTTGGATGCGATCGCTTTTTTGGCAAATCCGTTCGACTTCCTTAGCAATCCGCATCGCCACTGCTTGAGCGCTGCGGCTGGGAGTTTTCATTTCCGCTTGCAATTCTTTGAGGGCGAAGTCAGCCAAAGCGAGGATATTGATGCTGGGAACAGTATTGATTTCGGCGTTTGGTTCGCTGGAGGTAGCCGGAATGCAGTTGAAGCCAGAAGCGGTGTTGCAGTGGACGGTGGTGGCAGTTTTGACAGTCATGGCCTTTATCGGGTGGTAGGGCACAGCGGATGTGCGAGGACTTTTATCAGAGAGTGAGGCGGCAGTGGCTGGCGGTTTCGCTTGCTGTGCTGATTCAACTCTCTATACATTGAATGTTAGAGAAGTAGAGATAACCGTAGTGATGGGAGTGTTCCACTCTCTCATGCAACAGTTTTTGGCTGCTGAATCTGATTCTAAGCGCTGGCTGTAGAAGATTGGTTTTATTGCCCTTAAAGCCTGACTGTACAAGCATTCTGAGCTGTTATTCGGGTGGGGCGATCGCTCTTTGAGATGGGGGTGCTCCAAGGCCGCTGAGTGGACAATCTAATAACTGGCTATTTGAGGTGGTTTTGGCCGTTAGAGATTGTGGAATCGAGACTCGGCAGAGTGTAGCTAACTGCAATGTATTCTGAAGCTACGGCACAGTAATTCGGAAACCCGGTTAATCTGAAAATTTGATCTTATCCAAGAAGGAAGAAGGAATAAGAAAGAAGCACAGAGAGCTTTGTTTGCAAACAATTCACCCTGATTCTTTCTCTAATACCAAAGTCACCGGCCCGTCATTCTCGATCGAGACTTGCATCATCGCTCCAAACAAGCCTGTTTCGACTTTTAAGCCGCTCTGGCGCAACTTTTCGACAAATTTATCATAAAACATTTCAGCTCGTTCAGGAGCTGCCGATCGGTCAAAGGAAGGTCGCCGACCTTTGCGGCAGTCCCCATAGAGCGTAAACTGACTCACAACCAGCAACTCGCCGCCGATGTCCTGTACGGACTTGTTCCAGCGGCCGGTATCCCCGGCAGTGTCGGGAAACAAACGCAATTCTAGGCATTTGCGAGCCATCCAATCGAGTTCTGCTTCGGTGTCGGTGTCTGCAATACCTACAAGCAAGTTAAGTCCGCCGCCAATTTTGCCGACAATTTGACCGTCAATTTCGACTTGAGATGATTTGACTCGCTGGATGATGACTCGCATTGGAAATTAGAAATGCTTAAATTTCAAACTAAAAATCAAAAGGTAAACTTACCTTTTGAATAGGAACGATCGAAAGAAACCCGGTTTCTCGGATAAATCTTGGTTTTGACCGCGAAGTCTCGACGAAAAAACCCGGTTTCTAGCCAGCGCACGTCTGTTCTGTTTAATTTTCAACCTTTAGTTTTTCCCAAAACCTTTGCCGCGATTGGTTGAAGGCATACAAAGACAGTTTTCGAGTTGCGATCGCAAAGTCTCCGTATCCAAACCCTGACCAATGAGAACAAGCTGGTTTTTGCGATCGCCTTTCCACTCGTCGTCATCCATCGAAAATCGCTTACCGCTCAAGTGAAAAATATGCCGTTTGGGACTTTCTTCAAACCACATAATCCCTTTCGCGCGAAACACATTTATTGGCAGTTGGTTGTCTAAGAAATATTGAAATTTCCTCAGAGAAAACGGCTTGTCGCTCTGGAAAGAAATTGAGGTAAATCCGTCATTTTCTAAATGGTGGGAGTGGTCGTGATGGCTGTGGTCGTGATGGCTGTGGTCGTGATGGCTGTGGTCGTGATGTTCGTGATGTTCGTGATGTTCGTGATGTTCGTGATGTTCGTGATGGTCGTGACTGCTAGGAGTTTCCTCAGATTGGAAATATTTGTCCGATTCAAACAATCCCACGCTGAGGACTAGCGGTAAGGGAACTTCCGATTTTACGGTTCGCAGAATTCTAGCACCTTCTTTGACATCGCGAATCTTAACTTCCAACAAATCTAAATCTGCTTCTTCAACCAAATCAGTTTTGTTGAGGATAATTATATCGCCGTAAGCTATTTGACTGTAAGCTGCTTGAGAGTTGAACAAATCTAAGCTGTAGTTGGCTGCGTCTACTACTGTAACTATCGAATCGAGACGAGTCAGATCGCGCAGTTCTGTGCCTAAAAAAGTCATCGCTACTGGCAGCGGGTCGGCGAGTCCGGTTGTTTCCACTACCAGATAATCGAGATTTTCTTGACGTTCCAGAACTTTGTAAACTGCATTAACTAAATCTTCATTAATTGTGCAGCAGATGCAGCCGTTGTTCAGCTCAACCATGTTGTCGTCGGTGGTGACAATCAGTTCGTTGTCGATGCCGATTTCGCCAAATTCATTTACCAAAACTGCTGTTTTCAAACCCTGCTGATTGGTCAGGATGTGGTTGAGCAGGGTTGTTTTGCCGCTGCCGAGAAATCCTGTAATGATTGTAACGGGCAATCCGTGTTTGGGAGCGTCCATCGCCGGTTCTGTCTCGGGCTGATTTGTTGTAGATTGCATAGCTTGGATGTCAAATAACGTCGATCGCACTTTCCTTGTGGTTCTTATTGTATCTTAATTAGGACAAGGCCTCGTAAACCCAGTTTCTCGGAGAAATGTTGGGTTTGGTGGCATGGTATCTACGCATCAACCGGGAATCAGCCCGATAGTGCAAAATAACTGGGCCGCTAATTATCGGCAATTGCTAACGCACTCGATCGCACTTTTTGATTTTTTTGATAAAATTTTGTCCAGAGTACCTGTCGCAGTTAGCCTGCAACCAGTTTTCCCGGTAAATTCAGCAGCGAAAAATTTGGGCCCGAATCAAGCTGAGTGCGATCGGCCAATTCCCGCTACTCTATAATACTTTTAATTATCGAGCTGCGTAAAATATTTAAATCTCAACTATCAACGAAAACAGGGCAGTGGCTAACAACAGCCACCGCCCTCAAGATAGTATTGCGCTATCTAAGTCTGTGCTTACGCAGGAAGCAAGACTGAATCAATAATGTGGATGACGCCATTATCAGCAGCAACATCGGCTGTTGTAACGGTAGAATCATTGATTTTGACGCCATTGGAAGCATCAATTTTAACTTCTGAACCTTCAACTGTCTTAGCCGATTTCAGCTTGACCGCATCAGCGGCCATAACTTTGCCAGAAACGACATGATAAGTCAAGATTTTTGTGAGCTTAGGAATGTCCTTAAGCAGTGCTTCTACAGTACCTGCGGGAAGCTTAGCAAAAGCTTCGTCAGTAGGCGCAAAAACTGTGAAGGGGCCAGCGCCTTTGAGAGTATCTACTAAACCAGCAGCTTTGACAGCAGCAACTAGGGTTGTAAAAGAGCCTGCCGAAACGGCGGTATCAACGATATCAGCCAAGTGAGTCACCTAGTTTTTGTAATCTATAAATCACTATAACGCTAAAAAGTTAATTTAGCTACATTAATTTTTTCTCTAGTTATGTCTGGTTTTCTGCTTATTTAAGATAGCATTTTTTTATTTAAATACTTTCCTGAAATACCTATCTAAAGGTAGATATTTATTTTTCAGTTTTAGTGTATTTTTATTTAGCAATGTAATCCTAAATACATTAGTAAGACGATCGCCCCTGCGCGCTTTTTAAACTAAATGCAGGCGCAATGCCCCGGAGCCCTCGCCCCTGCTACGACATTTTGATTAACTTGGTCAAACATTCAACATCCGGCATAGCGCTAAGCTGTCGCGCATTTAAATTGTATATTCTCCGCGGGCTCATAGGCCCACCCCACAAGACTTTAATTTTTTTTGATATAGAATTTCAAGGCCGCAACAGCTTAACACATTACAAAAGCCCGTCACCCCGACTTATGGCAACAGTGTGGGAAATCCCGATCTAAACTGTTAACAACCACTAACTAGCGGAAGGGTGACATGAGATACAAACTACTAGGTCACAGCGGACTTCGCGTTTCGGAAATCTGCCTCGGAACCATGACTTTTGGGGAAGAGTGGGGTTGGGGCGGTTCCTACGACGAAAGCCGTAAAATGTTCGACGCCTTTGCAGAAGCGGGCGGCAATTTCATTGATACCGCCAATCTCTACACCAACGGTACTAGCGAAAAATATGTCGGCGAGTTCATCGCAGCCGATCGCGAAAAATGGGTAGTTGCCACTAAGTATAGCCTCAACATGAAAAATGGCGAAATCAACGGTTTCGGCAACCACCGCAAAAATATGGTACAAGCAGTAGAAGCAAGTTTGAAGCGATTGCAAGTTGAATACATAGATTTGCTGTGGCTGCACGCTTGGGATTTTACCACACCAGTCGAAGAAGTAATGCGCGCTTTTGACGATTTGGTGCGCGCCGGCAAAGTTCTTTATATCGGCATTTCTAATACGCCGGCTTGGATTATTTCTCAAGCAAATACGATCGCCCATCTGCGCGGTTGGACACCATTTATCGGCTTGCAAATCGAGTATTCTTTAAAAGAGCGAACTCCCGAACGGGATTTGATCCCTATGGCAAAAGCCTTTGATATTGGAGTCACAGCTTGGAGCCCCCTAGCAAGCGGTTTGCTGACAGGAAAATACAACACTTCAGAAACAGCCAGCGAAGCTAAACGGCTGAATTCACCTGAATCGGGAACAATTAACGAACGAGACCTCAAAATTGCTGGCGAAGTTAGCAAAATAGCAGCCGAAATTGGCAAACCCGCTTCTCAAGTAGCCCTAAATTGGCTGCGACAACAGCCAGTCGAAGTTATTCCGATTGTGGGTTCGCGCAAACTCTCGCAACTTCAGGAAAATCTGGCTTGTTTGGAGTTTAAATTAACCCCCGAACAAATGCAGCAGTTAGACAAAGTAAGCGCAATTGAATTGGGTTTCCCTCACGATTTCTTAAAGAGTTCGACGGTGCAAGATTTTGCCTTTGGAGGAGGAATCGCCAAAATTGACAGCCGCCGACTGTAAAGTTGCTGCTATTTTCTAGTCGCGGGTTTACGTGGATATTTGGCGTTCGATCGCAGATATCGGCGAACCCGCCCTTAGAGGGATGATTGACATTTGTGCTGTGGGCGCGAGGTTAAATTTACGCCCACAGCGCAAATGTCATCACCTTCGTTTCTTGCCACAGACTCGCGCAAAATCTTAGGTTTATTGTTGCGGTTGCCTGGTTTCTTTGCTATTGTTGAGACAGGCGCTCTTCGGTGAGTTTCACCCCACTGCATAAACTGTCAATTGTTAATCTATCGCAAGTCAGAAATCTCTGGTGCAGCTTTGTATATTAAGATACAAATTTTCCCTAGGAGCGATCGGATGAGTTTAAAAAAGGCTAGGTTTGTCAAATTAAAAAGCAACATAAACTTGATGGCAAATTTTCTATCATCTCCAAATAAAGCAATAAAACTCGCTCTTTTTTCACCCCGTACCTGCCAGTTAAGAGTCATTTTACAAGATCGATCGGCATTTTAACGGCTTTTGAACCCAGCGTGCAAGCTAGGTGTCTCATGAGATAAAAGTCATCCTTCAGATAGAAGTTAAGACCGAAAAACTGGGTTACATTTAACAACAATAGCAAGTCTAACAATATTAACTTATCTCCAACTTTCAATTGTGAAAAAAGCAGATAAGCGTGTTTTTCCGCAGCTAAACAGTTTCTTTGTTTGGCTCACTGAATTCGGCGCTTGCTCGTCAATAAAAGTTCTCAGATTTATGCTTGCTACTTTCAGTAAGACAATCCTGAGAAATATATCCTAGTGACCAATTTTAACTGACAAATTTTCCTTGACAAATTCCAGAGGCTAATATGTCGCCCCCAGAAAACTCAGTCAACAATAATTATAGCAATAAAGAGCGAGCATGGCAGATCCGATTTACCTCTATAGATCCAGCCAAATCGCCCTCTCAATTTGCTCCCTCGCCCGCATTGCGCGCCAACTTATCCAAAACTGAGGCTTTAGATACACCAGATTTAGTTTGCCTGTCTCATTTGCGGTGGAATTTTGTCTATCAGCGTCCGCAACATCTGTTGAGTCGTTGTGCCAAAACTCGTCGCGTATTCTTTGTAGAAGAACCTGTTTTTAGCGCAGCTACAGATTGGTGGCTTGATGTCAGCATCCACGAAAGCGGAGTCTGGGTAATAGTACCGCACCTGAGCGAAGGAATCAGCGAAGCAACAGCACAAACTGCTCAGCAAGCCATGCTAGATGATTTGTTTCGATCGGCCGGAATCAGCCAGTACATCCTCTGGTATTACACACCAATGGCTGTCAGTTTCACCAGCCACTTAAAGCCGCTAGCTGTAGTCTACGACTGCATGGATGAACTGTCAGCATTTCAAGGCGCGCACCCGGATTTAAAAGCCAATGAAAACCAATTATTAAAGCGCGCTAGCGTAGTATTTACCGGGGGACACAACCTTTACGAAGCCAAACAGCACCAGCACCCAAACATTCACCCCTTCCCCAGCAGCATCGAAAAAGAACACTTTGCGACAGCCAGGAATCTTTCACAAGAACCGGCGGATCAAAAAGACATTCCTCACCCGCGTTTGGGATTTTATGGCGTCATAGACGAACGCATGGATATCGAACTGCTAGCGGGCCTTGCGGAAGCAAAGCCGGACTGGCATTTAGTCATCATTGGCCCGGTGGTAAAAATCGATCCGGCAACTCTGCCAACTCACCCCAATATCCACTATCTCGGCGGCAAATCTTATCAAGAACTGCCCGCGTATCTTGGCGGATGGGATATAGCCATGCTGCCTTTTGCGATTAACGAATCGACTAAGTTTATTAGTCCCACGAAAACTCCAGAATACCTCGCTGCCGGCAAACCGGTGATTTCTACTCCTATCCGCGACGTGGTGCGGCCCTACGGAGAAAAGGGCTTGGTTCGGATTGCTAGCAATTCTGAAGAATTCGTTGCTTGTGCCCAAGAAATCCTCAGCGAAAGTTCGGACGTTCGCACCAAGTGGCTGAGCGAAGTAGACGCCTTTTTAGCAGACAATTCTTGGGACAATACCTGGGGCGAAATGCTGGGGTTGATCGAAATTGCGATCGATGAGAAACGGCAGAAAGCCGAAGCCAAGATGAAAGTTTTAAGTTAGGAATGTTGAGGTTGAAGTTAAAAAAATACACGTTACGGATTCAAAAATTAACATTCAACACTCCTCGCTTTATGTCCAATTACCAATTATTGCTTACCCTTACCCTTACCCTTACCCACAATCAGAGGTGTTTCAATGTTTGACTATTTAATCGTCGGAGCCGGATTTGCAGGTAGTGTCATTGCCGAAAGACTAGCAAATGATGCCGGAAAAACTGTCCTGATAATTGATACCCGCAACCACATCGGCGGCAACGCATACGATCGCTACGACAACCACGGCATCCTGGTACATAAATACGGCCCCCACATTTTTCACACCAATTCGCGCCAAGTTTTCGAGTATCTTTCGCGCTTCACCGAGTGGCGGCCCTACGAACACCGCGTCCTCGCCAGCGTTGACGGTCAACTGCTGCCAATTCCGATAAATCTCAACACCGTAAACAAACTTTACGGACTCAATCTCACCTCATTTGAAGTAGAAGATTTCTTCGCGAAAGTAGCAGAACCAAAAGATTACATTCGCACTTCCGAAGATGTAGTTGTCAGCAAAGTCGGTCGCGAACTTTACGAGAAATTCTTCCGCAACTACACCCGCAAACAGTGGGGAATGGACCCGTCGGAACTCGACAACTCAGTGATTGCGCGCGTTCCCACTCGCATTAACCGGGACGATCGCTATTTCACCGATACCTATCAAGCAATGCCCCTGCACGGCTACACTCGGATGTTTGAAAAGATGCTTTCTCACCCAAACATCAAGGTGATGCTGAATACCGACTACCGGGAAATTGAGGGTTTTATCCCTTACGGAGAAATGATTTACACCGGGCCAGTCGATTCCTATTTCAATTATTGCTACGGCAAACTTCCTTACCGTTCCTTGGAATTTAAGCACGAAACGCTGAACGTACCCGTACACCAAGAAGCACCGGTGGTAAATTACCCCAACGAGCATTTATATACTCGCTGCACCGAGTTTAAATACCTCACCGGACAAGAGCATCAAAAAACTAGCATTGTCTACGAATATCCCCAAGCTGAGGGAGACCCTTACTACCCGGTTCCTCGTCCCGAAAATGCCGAAATTTACAAGAAATATAAGGCTTTGGCTGATGCAACTCCGGGAGTCTCTTTCGTGGGAAGGCTGGCGACTTACAGGTATTACAACATGGATCAAGTGGTCGCTCAAGCTCTGACAACTTACACACAAATTACTACCAAGCCGGTGATTGAATTGGTAGAAAATGTTAACGGTTCTGCCTCTAATGTCAGCTCCTCCAATAAGGGAGTTGCCCATCGCCCAGCCGCAGCTTCTCTAGAAGTCGCTGCTGTCAACCACAACGGCAAATCTGGTAGCAAGTAGCTGGAATCTGCGAGTTAAGGGTAAAAAGGTAAGGTGCCCACAGAGCACCTTACTCGGTTTTCATCAAAAGTCATTTAATAATTAAAACAAGCATTGAGGTGAAAATGAACGTTCTAGTTAAAATTGTTTTGTCTCATGAGGTTTTGGAAAATTCTCAATTGGCTCTGTTTCAGAAAGAAATACAGCGCCTAATTGAAAGCGGTGGCAAAATTATTATGCTGGATTTCTCAAAAATAAATTTCCTGAAAAATTCCGAGTTAATGGCTGTAGTGGCGATCGTGAAATTAGTTAGAGACAGCGAATGTATACTTTTGATCTCTGCCATGAGCGCACAAGTTAGAATTCTATTTGAACTCACGGGACTACAGCAAATATTTCATTGTTTGCCGTTTGCAGAAGAATTTTATCTCAAAAGTGAGCTAACTGAACCGTTAGGAGGTTTGCAAAGTCTTGCTAGCTAGAGGGAGAGTGAGAGAGGGGAGAGTGGGGGATAGGAAGAATCTTCCTTATTTTTTCTTCCTGGTTTATTCTTTTTTCTTCTGACTAATGACTTCAGCACAAGAGAGCCTTCTGATGAGGCTGTTTTAATGGGCATAACTTTTGCAAATTAATCAGCAAAAAACTTGTCAAAGTCGGGGTAATTGTCGCTAACCTAGATATATAACTTCAGGTAGATGTGCCGATGAGTTGGTTAGGTAGAGAAATAGAAAATTGTGAGATAGAAGAGTCTGCAACTCTTGATAGTAAGGTGACAGTTCAAGGACGGAAAACAGGTTATCCGCGCCCCCAACTGCGCCGGAGCAACTGGATTTGTCTCAACGGTCAGTGGAGGTTTGCTTACGATGACACCGGCCGCTGCGTGCAGCCGATCGATATTTCTGAGTGGACTCACACTATAGAAGTGCCGTTTGCTCCAGAATCCGCAAAAAGCGGGATCGGCGACACGAATTTTCACGCCAACTGCTGGTATGAACGCGAATTTGACGTACCCCACACAGAAGGCAGAGTTCTCCTCCACTTTGGGGCCGTAGACTACCGCGCCCGCGTCTGGGTGAACGGTCAGTTTGTCATAGAACACGAAGGCGGACACACTCCTTTCACCGCAGACATTACAGCAGTTGTGAACCTCAACGGGCCCCAGCGGGTGACAGTCTGGGCCCAGGACGACCCGCAAGATTTGGAGCAGCCGCGGGGCAAGCAAGACTGGCAAATAGAGCCCCACAGTATTTGGTATCCGCGCACGACCGGCATTTGGCAGACAGTCTGGGTAGAATTGGTGCCTCACACTTATATCGAGCGCATCCGCTGGACTCCCCAGTTTGAACGCTGGGAAATCGGTTTTGAAGCGTTTGTCGCGGGCGATCGCCAGTCGGGAATCCAAATTAAAGTTAAACTGTCGATCGGCTGTATGCTGCTGGTCAACGACACCTACGAAGTCATCAACGGCGAAATCCACCGCCGCATCGCCCTCTCCGACCCCGGTATCGACGACTACCGCAACGAATTGCTGTGGAGTCCCGAAAAACCGACATTAATCAACGCTCAAGTGCAGTTGTGGGCCGACGGCAAACTGCTCGACGAGGTTAAATCTTATACCGCCATGCGGACGGTCAGCATCCAGCGCGATCGCTTCATGCTAAACGGCCGCCCCTACTATTTGCGGCTGGTGCTCGACCAAGGTTACTGGCCCGACACCATGATGACTGCCCCGAACGACGAAGCTTTGCGGCAGGATGTCGAATTAGTCAAAGCAATGGGTTTCAACGGCGTCCGCAAGCACCAAAAAATCGAAGACCCCCGATTTTTGTACTGGGCTGACGTGCTGGGGCTTTTAGTTTGGGAAGAAATGCCCAGCGCCTACCGCTTCACTCCCAAAGCCGTGCAACGGCTGACGCGGGAGTGGACGGAAGTCATCGAGCGCGACACCAGCCACCCCTGTATCGTAGTCTGGGTGCCGTTCAACGAATCCTGGGGAGTTCCGAATTTAGTCGAAGCCGCAGCCCACCGCAACTACGTGCAAGCGCTGTATTTCTTGACCAAAACCCTCGATCCGACTCGCCCCGTCATCGGTAACGACGGCTGGGAAAGCATCGATACCGACATCCTGGCAATTCACGACTACGACAACAACCCGCAAACCCTAGCCAAGCGCTACGGGCCCGAAGTCCAGCTAGCCGATTTGTTCGATCGCGGGCGTCCCGGCGGGCGAGTCCTCACCCTCGACGGCCACCCCCACCAAGGACAGCCGGTGATGCTGACAGAATTCGGTGGCATCGCCTGCGCCGGTCGCGAAAACCCCGATTTTTTCAGGGTTTGGGGCTACGTGCGCGCGGAGGACACGCTGGAACTCCAAAGGCGCTACAGCGCGCTGTTGAAGGTGGTAAACCGAGTGGAAATGTTCAGCGGATTTTGTTACACGCAGTTAACCGATACTTACCAAGAAGCTAACGGTTTGCTGTATGCCGATCGCACTCCCAAGTTTCCCTTAGAGGTGATCGCGGCGGCAACTCTCGGCTGGGATATTCCCGAAGAAAGTTCACAGCCGCAAGCTATTACTCAATGCTAATTGGGCATGGGGAATGGGGCAGCGGCATCGGTTATTAGTTATTAGTTATTAGTTATTAGTTAATTGCTAACAATTACCAATTTCTAAATTCCTAATGCCCTGCGCGGGCCGATGCCCGATGCCCCATGCCCAATGCCCCATGCCCAATTCCCCATGCCCAATTCCCAATGCCCCATTACCCATTACCCATCCGATTGATGTTTCAAAGTTTTTTCATGGGCGGATTTGAATGTTCCACCCACAGGTTGCAATCTGGAAAACGCCTCGATGTCACAGCCGCCACCGGTCACGATAAATTTGCAGTCGCCGACTACCAACGCTTGCAGGATCAAGGCATTTACACAGTCCGCGAAGGCCTCCGCTGGCACTTAATTGAACAGTCGCCCGGAAAATACGATTTTTCCAGTTCCCTGCCCATCATCCGCGCCGCCCGCGACATGAAAATGCAGGTAATTTGGGATTTGTTTCACTACGGCTGGCCAGACGATATTGATATTTTCAGTCCCGAATTTGTGTCCAGGTTTGCAAACATGGTGCGCGCTTTTATGGAAGTGCTAACTGAGGAAACAGACCAAACACCTTTCGTAACACCTGTCAATGAAATTTCATTTATTGCTTGGGCCGGCGGCGATGTCGCCTACATCAATCCGTTTGCAAAAGGGCGGGGAGACGAGCTAAAAGTCCAGTTAATCAAAGCTGCGATCGCAGCGATAGAATCTGTTTGGGAAGTAAATCCCCGCACCCGGATCGTTCAAATCGACCCCACAATTAACATTATTGCTGACCCTGACAAACCGGAGGATCGGGACGCGGCGGAAGGTTATCGCTTATCTCAATATCAAGCTTGGGATATGTTGGCGGGACGCTTTCGCCCGGAACTCGGCGGTAAGGAAAAATATCTCGATATTATTGGGGTGAATTATTACGATCGCAATCAGTGGATTCACAATGAAGACCCAATGAAATACACCGATCCGCTGTACCGCCCGTTTCGTGAAATGCTGCAAGAAGTGTTTGAGCGCTACCGCCGCCCCTTATTCATCGCTGAAACAGGCACTGAAGACGATTTTAGACCTGTCTGGTTTAATTATGTGTGCAGTGAGGTAATGGCGGCGATGAAAGCAGGAGTTCCGATAGAGGGAATCTGCTTGTATCCGATTGTTAACCATCCGGGTTGGGACGACGACAGGCACTGTTACAATGGTTTGTGGGATTATTGCAATGAATCGGGCGATCGAGAAATTTACCAGCCTTTGGCGGATGAATTGCAGTTTCAAAGGCAGCAGATTGAACCTTTGTTGAAGTTGCAGGATTGATAATTGCTTCTGTAGGGTGCGCTTCGGCGCACCTTAAGCTGTTAATCTAATTAATAGTCTGACATCGTGTCCGGTCGATCGACTGCCATATCCGAAAAAAGCCTTGAGCTGCTTCAAGAAAGCAAATAGCTCTACAACCGCTGGTCTCATTCTTCCCAGGGACTGCCTTTGGCTTCCAACTCTGCCATTTTTTCCTTCCTTAGTTCATGTAAGGTTCTATTAGTCGAACTAAGCACTGCCCATTCATAAATACTTATAGAAGACCAACCAGTAACTTTCTTTCCCCAATTATTATAGGAGATTTCTTCCCCATTAAATACGACAAATGTCGGATCGACTATTATAGCTTCAGAGCTTTCAAAATATTTAATTTCAATGCTATCCCCAGCTTTGATTAATTCCCACTCAAACAACTGGTCCATTCGAGGTAGCCAAGTTCTATTAAAGCCCGAATCAGTGGATATAATTTCTTCCTTGATTGTAGAACATTCTCCGGCTAAACCCACGTAAAAATCATCCAGTTGTGGCGGAGGCAAAAGTTTCTCAATCCTCAAAAAACCTTGCTCTCCTATAAAAACAGGAGTGATCTTAAGACAGATTGCGTCTACCCCATTTGCAATCAACCAAGCAACAGCAGAAAGGGTTTGCTCATCAAAGGATGAGGCTATAAGTATTATTCGTTGTTTTTTGTTAAAGGTTTTGAGTGCGTCATTGCTTGACAAGAATTTATTTAACTCTCGTCTCGCTTTTTCACTAGGAGTCAAATCACCTAATTCATACTCATCTTTGTGGATATCGATATACGAACTATAGACCAACTCTACAAGGGATTCAGGTGTAGAAATTTTGGCATAACTCGCGGCATACCTGATAGCTTGAGATTCAAAAGGTTCTTTTCTGGCTTTGATGTCTTGTTCGTCGCGTTTAATCTCGATTAGAACAATATTGCCATCTGCATCAATGGCAGTTAAGTCGCTAATCCCGTTACTCGCATTACGAACTTGTTGACCTACAACTAGAAGAGTTTGGTCATCCCCAAAGAGCAAATTAATGTTTTTGCGTAAGAACTCTTCAATATGTCTTTCCTGTAAGTTTAAGTCTTTAAAGTTTCTAACTTTTATTTCTATTGCTTCGTTCCTTTGGATGCCGCTGTGGTCGAAAGTAACAGGTATGTACATCGCACTCCCTTTGCTGCTATTAGCTGTCTAAGTGTTCAACTATATTGAGCCTATGTATCCGCTCAATAATCCGGGGTAAATCGCTCAACGATGCACCAGAAACCAAACTAAATAAAGCCCGTTTTTGCTGTTGCTGCGGGCTCTCACGTGTCTTCTCAGCAAAAACCCGGTTTTTGGCTACCCGTGCCTAAGTCCTAAAGCAATAAGGGCGGGCAAAATGCCCACCCCACATACTAGATATCAGTTTGATATCAGACTTAAATTTTCAATACCCCCAGGGGAATTCGAATCCCCGTCGCATCCGTGAAAGGGATGTGTCCTAGGCCTCTAGACGATGGGGGCGCGTCGCGTTTGCTTGTGTTCCGCACCTTTATTACCTTAACTAATCTTTCCCAATCTGTCAACCACTTTGCGAAAGTTTTTTTTCTACTCGCCCGAAAGCTCGTCACAGTAGGCTTTGAGGATGGCGGCGCAATTGCCGATCGCCCCGAGATGAGCAATTTCAAAGCCGTGGGTGTTCTGGGTGGGGAAAGCCAAACAAGCGGCGCGGGCTACGTGGCCGAACTTCATGGCGATCGAAGCATCGCTCCCAAAACCGCTAATTACCGCCAACTGCACCTCTACATCGGCTGCTGCGGCTGCTGCGCGCAATTGGGCGTTCAATCCTTCATCGTAGACTCCGTAGCCGTCCTGAACCAGCAAAACCGGGTTTTCGCCGTCAAGAATCGGGTATTCCGGCGCCAGAGGGCAAATTTCCAAAGCGATCAGCGCGTCCAACGGCTGGCGCTGGGTGAAATACAAAGCTCCGATCGCCCCAACCTCCTCCTTCGCCGACGCTACCAAATAAACATTCACCGCAGGCTCTTTCAAACATTCCGCCAGAGCCAGCAAAATCGCCACTGAAGCCTTGTTGTCCAGAGTGTAGCTCGCGATCCAGTCCTTCAACCGCAGCGGGCGCTTGCGGTGCTTTCCCACCACCATCCGCGTGCCCGGTCGAATTCCGGCCTCGGCTAATTCCTCGGCGGTACACTTAGTTTCAATCCAGGCATTTTCCCACTTTAAAGAAACATCTTCCTGCTGAGCTTTCTGAGGAGATTCGTGAGAAACATGGCGGGAACCGAAGCTGAGAATGCCGCTAATTGTTTGCTTGTCTCCGAGCAAATCCACCACGCCTTCGCCGTAAACCCAAGGAAATGCGCCGCCCAATCTGCGGACTTCCACGCGGCCACTCTCGCCTATTGTTTTAACTAGGGCGCCAATTTCGTCTTTGTGGGCGGTAATGGCGATCGACTTTTCGGGATTGCGACCCTTAATTAGGGCGATCGCATTGTCCGCGCGATCGACCCAAGCATTCACTCCCAAAGCGGCGAATTTTTCCATCAACCGCTGGTTAATTTCCGACTCCGCACCGCTGGGTGAGTGCAGCATTACTAATTCTTCGATTGTTTGGAACAGGCGATCGAACTCTAACATTTTTCAATTCCGTGTTTTGAAGCGCATTTTGACATATATTAAACCATATTTACTCTTACTTTACTCTTCTTATGAACAAAAAACTAACTCTCTGTAATCAGATCTAGCGCATTCTCAACAAACTCTTCATCAGCCGAATTGGTTGACTAAAACTCTCGCCTTCAGGTTAAATTCGCAGACATAAACTCGATTTACAACCGGTGCAAAATGCGAATTATTACCTAGAGGCTTTTCCATCATTTAAGGTTATTTTAAAAATACAACAAATCTCAATCTCTCCCTATGTTTGTCCATAAACTTCAGCAACTCGTGCAGCGCCAAATTCGAGCCAAAAAGTTAGGGATTAAATTTAGCAGAGTTGCTAACTTTCAATTGCCAGAACAATTAATTGTGCAAGGAAAACTGCATCGAGTAAACGTGCCTTCAGAGAAAGGCATGGACGGAGAATTTATAGAAGTGCTTTTAGACGACTGCTACGGAGTCGAGCAACTATCTGAATCGCTGATGACAATTATTGATATTGGAGCCAATGTCGGCTTATTTCCGATTGCTGCGAGGAACAGGTTTCCCCAGGCCGTAATTCACGCCTACGAAGCTAATCCCTACCTAGAAAATTACCTCAAACATCAATCTAAAATCGCAAATTTTACATATTTTATGGAAGCAGTAGGATGTCGAGATGGTAAAGTAGTCCTCGACATTCGGGAAGTTTCGGGAAAAACCAGATCGACAGTTAGCGAAAGTGGCGAAATACCAATGATATCATTTCGCAGGGCGATCGAGCGAATTGGTGGTAGCGTCGATTTAGCCAAAGTAGACTGCGAAGGTGCAGAATGGCTGTTATTTGAAGATCGAGATACTTGGCAACTTGTGCAAAACCTTTCTTTAGAATATCACTTGTGGTCTGGTCACACTCACGCGGAAACCCGACAAATTATTGAAAGCTTAGGATTTCGGATCGGAAAGCAAATACCAATAGATAAATGGTACGGCTCGATTTTAGCATCCCGAAGCTGCAACCCTCAAGGATATAGCAGATGTTGAAGAAGGAAGTTCGGCAACGGATTCGCTTTCTTCTAATTTAATGGATGTCAGAAAGAAGGTTAAATTTTCTGGAGTTGTGGCGATAAATCAAACTAATCACACAACCCAGCTCATAACCGGGTACGAAAATTGTCGAACTTAGCAAAGCCCTAAGCTGCTGTGGATTTAAATAGGGTTTCATTAAAAATGAAAGGAGCATCTCAATGAAAGCAGCCCAGCTAGAAATTGGAGTTTTGAGGCTCTCTTGCTGCGAGGAAAGAGTCAGAATGAAGCATCCAGAAAAAGTTTTTTTACAAATATGAGATGCTCCCTTTTGGTACGACTCAGAAGCCGAAAGTAGAAAACAGCATTTTTCTCGTAGAGGAATTCTACGGCTGTAAGGCTCTATCCCCAAGCAGTTTGCTTGTTTTTGTGTAATTTTGAGATGTCCGACACAACTTTGGCTTCTATCATACTTTTAACCATTTACAAAACCGGGATGCTCCCCGTTAAGTATGAGTAAAAGCGTTGAGCTCAAAAAAAAATAGGCTAGCTATATTTCACAGCGCCTATCTCAATCAAAATTTTAATGGCTCCCCGCAACGCCGTCTTACCTCAGCTTTTGACCTGGTATTTTACCAGGTGGGTACCGTTGGCTCGGACTTAAAGTTTCTGGGTACAAGCCCAGTTTACTGCTGTCCAAACATCTTGATTCCCGAGAGTTAAGAGTTATAGATCAAAAAAACATTATTGGCAGTCACCAACGTCGCAGTAGAACCTTTATTTAATATATACCAACTAACCAGATTTTGGCAAGCTTCGAGCAATTTAACTTGCATACCAGATATATTCAACGGTTTGAGCGATCGCCAGTGCTTGCGATCGCCCCTGAGCCACCAAGTCCGCGTCGAACACAACTGTAACGTGACCGAGTTTGCGGCCCGGACGCGATACTTTCTTACCATACCAATGGACAAAAGCACCGCTAATTTGTGCCAGTTGTTTTCTTTTTGCTAAATAATCGGACTGGGCCGACTCGTAGCCTAGCAAATTTACCATGACAGCGCCTGCACATTTCAGAGCCGAATTACCTAAAGGCAGTTGACAAACTGCGCGCAAATGCTGTTCAAATTGTGAAGTTTCGCAGGCATCGATGGTAAAATGTCCCGAATTGTGGGTGCGGGGTGCAATTTCATTGACTAACAGCTTATTATCGGCGGTTAAAAATAATTCAATGCCGAATACGCCGACAGCTTGCAAACTGTTGAGGAGAGTGCGGGCGATCGCACAAGCTTCAGTTTTTACCTCTAAACTAATATCAGCGGGCGCAATCACCAGATGACAAACCTGATTTTGCTGCTGAGTTTCCACTATCGGATAAATCGCAATTTCGCCATTTGCCGATCGAGCTGCAATCACAGCCAACTCGCGATCGAACGGCACAAACTCTTCCACTAGCAAAGACTGACCCTTGAGTTTAGCACGAATTGACTCAAAACTCCCCCGATCCTTAACAATAAAAGTACCTTGGCCGTCATAACCGTGGCGGCGAACTTTGACGACAAAGGGAAAGTCGATCGATCCAGCATCCGAATCTTCTTCACTCTGCAGGCTGTCAGAAACAGAAATTGCCGGAAAGTCGATCGCCACCGCCTTAAACAATTCTGGGGGCAAATCCGCGCTGCAATCCCATTCCCAAAACCTCGGAGTTGGCAAACCCAAACCTTGTAAATAACAGCGCTGAACGTACTTATCCAACAAAGGAGAAAGCGACGACAAACTCGGCTGAAACAACACACCTTGCTCTTCTAGCGGCCGCAAACCATCCAAATCCACAAACTCATTTTCAAAAGTAATAACATCGCAGCCAGCCGCCAATTGAGCCGTAGCCAAAACATCATCAACAGCAGCCAAAACAGCACCAGCAGCAACAGAAACTGCCGGATCTGTAGCATTAGGAGTTTGCACTACCAATTCAATACCCAGCGCCCTAGCAGCATCCCCCATCATCCAAGCTAACTGGCCGCCGCCGACAACGCCTACCCGCTGAAAATTGGCAGACGAACTCGCAGCGGTTTGATTTGATTTCATGTGAGTAAAATTCCCCAAAGTCAACCTGCCTATCTTATCGCTATTTGGCCCTGGCTCAATTACAGTAATTGCAGAGTTAAAAGCCAGAAAATAGTTTTAATTGCATGATTAAATCGAGACCGACCCAGAAAAATTGGTCGGCTAAAGTCTTTAATTATTGCACGCTCCCAGCCATTGAGAAACAGGCGTCGCACCCCACTCCTCCAGAAAAGTGCCACATCTAGCAATTCCCTAGCGCCAAGCATGGCATAATTGACAGCACTGCAAAAAGCAGATAGACAGATGCCAACACTGAAAATCAGACATTCAGGGAACAAAATTTATAGGTGAGGATACTGTGAAAGTTTTAGTTGTGGGAAACGGAGGTCGCGAACACGCGATCGCAAAAAAACTGCTAGAATCTACGCGGATTAAACAAGTATTCTGCGTACCGGGCAACGGCGGCACAGCTACCACCCCAGGCTGTCAAAATCTGTCGCTCAACATCGACGACTTCCAAGGCATCGAACGCTTTGTGATGGTCAACAACATCGGATTAGTCATCGTCGGCCCCGAATTGCCCCTATCGCTAGGCATCGCCGACTATTTCCAACAGCGAAAAATGATGATTTTCGGCCCCACCAAAGCCGGCGCCCAAATTGAATCCAGCAAATCCTGGGCCAAAGAATTGATGCTCGAAGCAGGCATCCCCACACCCAAAGCTGCCGTATTTACAGACGCAGAAGCAGCCAAAGCATACGTTCTGGAACAAGGAACCCCCATAGTCATCAAAGCAGACGGACTCGCATCAGGCAAAGGAGTCACCGTTGCCACCACCGTCAAAATGGCTCACAGCGCCATCAACACCATTTTCCGAGGCGAATTCGGCACCGACAACATCCGAGTCGTCGTCGAAGAATTTTTAACAGGTCAAGAAGTCTCAATTCTCGCCCTCACCGACGGCATCACAGTGGAACCGTTGCTGCCGGCCCAAGACCACAAAGCTATCGGCGAAGGCGACAAGGGAGCCAACACCGGCGGTATGGGAGCCTACGCCCCAGCGCCCATCGTCACCCCGGAACTCATGGAAAGGATTCAAGAAGAAATTCTCGAACCCACCCTCGCAGCACTGCAAAAACGCAAAATCGACTACCGGGGTGTACTCTACGCAGGTTTAATGATTACCCCCGACGGAGAACCCAAAGTCTTAGAATTCAACTGCCGTTTCGGAGATCCCGAAACTCAAGCGGTTTTGTCGCTGCTGGAAACTCCTTTAGAAGATTTGGTGCTCGCCTGCTGTCAGCAGCGTCTCGGTGAATATTCTATTCGCTGGAAGTCGGGGGCCTCTGTTTGCGTAGTTTTGGCTTCAGGGGGCTATCCTGGAAGTTATCAAAAAGGCAAAGTTATTACAGGTATCGAGGAAGCTGAAGCCAAAGGAGCAGAAGTGTTTCACGCCGGCACCCAGTTGAAGCAGCACCAGTTGGTGAGCGACGGCGGCCGGGTTTTGGGTGTCACCGCGGCGGGAGAAACTTTGGAACAAGCTATCTCCAAAGCTTATGCAGCAGTTGATTGCATCCAATTTGAAGGGGTCTACTGCCGTCGGGACATCGGTCGCCGAGCTCTGGGCGATAAAAATTAGGAATTGCCACATCGGCCGCCATCCGAAAGCCAAGCAATCTCAATGTAGAAATGTAACAATGAAGTTTGGTATCTCTGCGGTGGCGGTAGCGGACAAGTCGCAGCAGAAAATTCGATCGGGAGCCAACGGAATTGATCTTGCTTTTAATATTGAACTGGTGAAATGCTGGCCATACTAAACAAAATCGGAGAAATTATTGCCCGCTGGTGGTCGGATTTTACCCTCCAGACCCGCCTGATGGCCGGTGCTACCCTCGTAGTGTCGTTAATTATGAGCGGCCTGACATTCTGGGCCGTGAATACTATCCAACAAGACGCCAGACTTAACGATACTCGTTACGGCCGCGACCTCGGCCTGCTGTTGGCGGCAAATGTGGCGCCGCTGATTGCCAAAAACGATCGCTCCGAAGTAGCCCGCTTTTCCCGCCAATTTTACAGCAGCACCTCCAGCGTCCGCTATATGCTTTACGCAGACGAAGCGGGAGATATTTTCCTGGGGATACCATTTTCGGAATCCGAGGTGCAGACTTCCCTAACGCTGCGCCGCCAGATCAAACTTCCCGATAATTTTCTCGCCGATATTGAGGCGAGAAATTTAACTTCTTTGCCTTTGGTACGGCAGCATTTGACGCCAGATGGAGAAGTTACCGATGTATTTGTGCCGTTAATTCATGAAGACAAATATTTGGGAGTTTTGGCGATCGGCATTAACCCCAATCCCGCAGCAGTTATCTCTTCAAATCTGACTAGGGATGTCACTTTAGCAGTATTCGTCACTATTTGGGTGATGGTAATTTTGGGAGCTGTATTTAATGCCCTGACAATTACTCAGCCGATCAAACAATTAGTCTTTGGGGTCAAAAATATTGCCAGCGGCAATTTTAAGCAGCGAGTTGACCTACCTTTAGGGGGAGAATTGGGCGAGTTGATCGGCAGTTTTAATGAAATGGCCCAGAAACTCGAAAGTTATGAAGAACAAAATATTGAAGAGCTGACAGCGGAAAAAGCTAAGTTAGAAACTTTGGTATCAACGATTGCTGATGGCGCGCTTTTATTAGACGCAAATTTGCAGGTGATTTTAGTTAATCCGACGGGGATGCGGATTTTTGGATGGGAAGGCAAAAATGCGCTCGGAGTAAATGTTCTGAACATTTTGCCTTCGGAAGTGCAGCAGGAGTTGGCGAGACCTTTGCAGGAAATAGCTGCGGGCGATCGCGAAGGCGGCGAATTTCGCATCTCGATGAGCGAACCAGTTAACCGTACAATTCGGATTGTTTTAACTACAGTCATTCTGCACAAAGCGCCCGGTGCCGAACCGCTTTGCAGAAGCTGCATCCGCCACGAGGAAGATACCTGTACCGAACCGCAACGCCCGGTAGCTGTAGAGTGTACTTTCTACGAGCAAACCTCCAAGCATCAAGGTTCCGGAAATTACCGCGAAAGTCTAAAAGGCATTGCAATGACAGTGCAGGACATCACTCGGGAAGTAGAGCTCAATGAGGCTAAAAGCAATTTTATCAGCAATGTTTCTCACGAATTGAGAACACCTTTATTTAATATCAAATCTTTTATCGAGACTCTCCACGAGTACGGAGAAGACCTTCTAGAAAGCGAGCGCAGGGAATTCCTAGAAATTGCCAATCGAGAAACCGATCGACTAACTCGTTTAGTTAACGATGTGTTAGACTTGTCGCGACTGGAATCCTGCCGAGTTTATCACTTGGAAGCTGTTGACCTCCTGCAAGCTGTTGAACAAACCCTGCGGACTTATCAGTTAAATGCTAAGGATAAAGGCATTGAATTAGAGCAAGAAGTTGACCCGTATTTGCCGCCTGCTTTAGGTCATTACGATTTGCTGCTGCAAGTATTTGCAAATTTAGTAGGAAATGCCTTAAAATTTACTGAGTCCGGCGGCAAGGTGGCAATTCGAGCGTATTTGTTAGAACCCGAGACGCCCACCCATAAAGACAGTCAATCCGTCAACCAAAACTTGTCACCGGATGCCAAACATTGTCCGGTAGTGCGGATCGAAATTTCTGATACTGGAATTGGCATAGATCCCGAAGACCAACAAGCAATCTTCGATCGCTTTTTCCGGGTAGAAAACCGAGTACACACTTTAGAAGGAACGGGATTAGGTCTTTCTATTGTCAGAAACATTATTGACAAGCACCACACTAAAATTAATTTAGTTAGCGAAGTTAATGTGGGTACGACTTTCTGGTTCGACTTGGCAGTTTATCAGCCGAAACAAACAGTAGAGATGGAAAATTCTTGGCCAGTGGAAGCAACTGTGGAGAGTGAAACAATTGCGAGTCATATTAAGTAAGCCCACTTATCTCAATTCCGGTAACACCGGAATTGATGTAAGTGGGGAGTGGGAGAATGTGGAATTACTGACCTTGATTTTATCATTCCCATTCCACCGGAAACGATATTAATTAAACGTAAAATGCGATCGGTGTTAATGCCCCAACTTCTTAAAGAAGTCGGGGATATGCCTATTCTGTTTAAAGATTCTCCTCATAGGCCTCACCAAACGCTGACACCATCAGTGTTGACGATCCTTAGCTGTGGGATCTAAGCTCAATTTTACCGATAAAACTACATACCAACACCAATAAGTACCAACCCCCAATAGTCCTCCCTCTGTCAAATTGGTCATTAGCATAAATGTTAATAAATACAAAGGCAAACCTGACTCTGGAAAACTTCCTTTAACTAGGTACTTTATACCTCTAAAGATATTATTAAAAAATGACCCAATAAACAACAATAATCCAGCCCAACCCAGTTCGCAAAGTATATCAATAAAACCATTGTGAGAGTGGGGTGGCACAAAACCAGTTTTAGCTACTACAATTCCGTAAGCCGGATTTGCCGAGCCACGCCAAGACTGCCAAAATCCTTTCATTCCATAACCAAATATGGGATGATTTTGATTAATTCGATCAATAATTAAAGGCCAAAAATCGGTTCTACCGGTTAAAGTCATATCTTTTTTCAAACCCTCGACAATAATAGCCTCTAAATTATTTAATACCAAAATACTTATACCTATAGTACCGACCAAAAATAAGATAAAGCAGAGAAAAGCCCATTTTACAGGTAATCTTTTTAAAAGAGCTAAATAACTCCACAAACTGATTAATACCACAGTCAAAATCCGACTAGCACCGCTACAACCTTTTTGCAATCCTACTAAAGCTATTAAAATGATAAATAATGAGAAATATCGATACTTACGCTCCTTAAAAGCATATAAAATCCATAAAGAAGCTGTATTAGCCATTTGAAAAGAAAAAGGGTTTTTATGACCGAAAACTCCTGTCCAACAACCGTCCAGCGCTGGATTTCTTTTCACAAGTAACCATAAAGCTAATAAACCAGTTAGCCATCTTAATAATCCATAAATTTCTAACCAACTATACACTTTCCCTACATAAATAGAAACCAGTGTTACTATCCAAATAGCAAAAATAGCCCTAAAAGTAATTTCAGGAGTTTCCGACCACAAGCCCGATAAAGTCATAATCAACAAAAATAAACCCAAAAAAATGTCTCCTGCTATCCATTTAATGCAGATAGAAACTGCTTTTTGGGTTGTTTTAGTTAAGCGGGGAAATATCATTAATATCATGGCCCCATAAATGGCAATTTGACCAATCATCGTTGGGGGTGTAGTTTCTAAATTGTAGAAAACGTTAGGATGGAGTTTGGTAAAGGGCATGGCTACGATACCCGATCCACCAGTTATGGTAAAAAAAAGTATCCCCACAAAAATCTTTTCTAATCTGGCACCAAATTTGGGATAGCGTGCGACTAAAATATAAATAGTCACAAAGACGATAAGCGTTAAACACAATAGCATCAACGCAAACATCGGCACCCTTAAAATATCTTTCATGGCTTTACCTCTATCATAAATTTGTTACTACCTATGAAATGGCTTACTCTCCCTGCTTTACAACTGCCACTGCTGGCGCTGGTACTCACTCTCTCCTACCCTCAAACCAACCTCGCTCAGTCCCCAGCCCCCGCAACAAGTATTAATACTGACTACTATCTAGGTGGTGGAGACAATATTAGAATTGATATCTACGATCTGCCCCAGCTTAGTGGGGAGTATCAAATTCCCGCTGGGGGAGCTATTCAAATCCCCATTATTGGTAGTATTCCCCTTCAAGGATTAACTTTAGAACAGGCAGCCCAAGTTATCAGTAGAGCTTATGGCCGGGTTGTAAAAAGACCTTTAGTTACCATCAGCTTACAAGCTGCCCGCCCGCTCAATATTTGGTTATCGGGTGAAATAAGCCGTCCCGGCTCCTACTTATTACCCCTAGCTAATGGAGGCGGAAACAGACCATCTGTTCAGTTTCCCACGCTTCCTCAAGCTTTAGAAAAAGCTGGGGGTATTCGAGCTAGCGCTGATATTCGACGAGTAATTGTGCGGCGTCGGCTCACGGCTAACAAAGAAATAACTATCACTTATAATTTGTGGGATTATTTACAAACTGGTCAGACCAGCCAAGATATCACGTTGCGAGATGGAGATCAAATCTTGGTTCCCCCTCAAGAAACAATTAATTTAGCAGAAACAAGTCAACTTAGTGAATCTAATTTTTCTATACCAGCAGAGCAACCCCGTACTGTCTCAGTATTCGGAGAGGTGAAGCGTCCCGGTAGATATGTAGCCATTGGTGGTGATACCCAAAATGGTCAAAGAAGCAACGGACAGCCGACAATTATTCGTGCTCTACAACTAGCTGGTGGAATCACATCAATCGCCGATATTCGCCAAATCCAACTCCAACGTTATACTAGAAGTGGCAAACAACAAATTAGAACGATTAACCTCTGGCAATATTTGCAAGAACAAGATACCTCTCAAGATACTATACTACAAGAAGGGGATATCATCTTTGTCCCGACAGCGACGGCGATCGACCCCGGAGAAGTTTCGGTTCTAACTACTGCTAGCTTTGCTCCGGGGACTGTGCAAGTGAGTGTTATCGGAGAAGTAAATACTCCGGGTGGACTTAAGTTACCTCCTAATACTACCTTAAATCAAGCAATTATGAGTGCGGGCGGTTTCAGACAAAATCGCGCTAACTCTAGATATGTGGAACTGATCAGGCTGAATCCTAATGGCACTATATCCAGATCGCAAGTAGCAATTAATTTGAATCAAGGAATCGACGCTCAAAGCAACCCACTGATTCAAGATAATGACATAATTATAGTGGCACGTTCGAGGACTGCTATCTTGGCAGACAACATTAACACTGTTCTCTCACCAGTTAATAATATTATTGGTGGAATTCTCGTTCCTACCCGACTCATCGAGCTACTCAGACTATTCGGAAATTAGGAATTAAATAACATTTTTGCTATGGATAAAAAACTGTTGTCTTCCCTCAAGAATGACCTGAATGGTCAATATTTGTCTGTTCCCTCCGCTAATTACCTAGCTAGTACCCCAGCAGAGGATGACCAAGTTCTTGATATGAATTGGGTACTAGCTGTCATCAAACGTCGCCTTCTGGTGATGGGCATAGTAGCTGCCAGCATAGCTACTTTAAGCGGTAGTTTCGTGCTTAGGGCTGCCAAAAACTCTATTACTGAGTATGAAGGAAAATTTACAGTTTTAGCGGAACCCATTACGGCTGACGATCGGCTGTCAAAGCTCTTGGTGCAAGCTCAAAATAACAGTTTAGGCATCACAGACTTGAACAAAATTAAATCATCAGTGGAAGAAGGTTCTTCGGTGGATTATCAAAGTTTATCGCGGGTTTTAAAAAGCCCAGAAGTATTACTACCTTTAGTTAATAAGTTGCAGAAAAAATATCCAAAATTTGACTATAAAAATCTCAACAGCCGCTTGACCATCCAACGTGTTACTTTCTTGCGAGATGGGAAGCAGGGGGGTACTAAGCTTGTAGATATTAGCTACCGCGATCGAGATCCCAAGCGGATCAAATATGTGCTGGATGAAACTGCCAAATATTACCTAGAATATATGGACAAAGAGCGTTTAAAAGTTAGCAAACAAAGTAGTGATTTTATCGATCGACAAATGCCACCACTCCAGCAGAAAGTAGATAAATTGCAACAAGAATTACAAATATTAAGAGTTCAGTATAACTTTAATCAACCAGAACTACGCAGCCGCAGCCTATCCGATCAGCTAGATAGTGTAACTAATCGTCGCCTAGAAGTGCAAGCACAACTGGCAGAAAGTAGGCTTCAATATGAAAGCTACAAAAAAAGATCGTTAACGGGCGATAATCGGTGGATTGTTGATATTAGCCCCAAATCTTATGAAAATTTAATGAGCAAAGTAAATGAAATAGAGTCGCAATTAGCTTTAACCTCTACTCAATTTTATGAAAATAGCCTTCCCATTCAATCTTTGCGAGAAAAGCAGCAAAGTTTGCGCGCTTTAATGAAAAAAGAAGCTGATACTGTCCTCTTGCAGATGCAATCACAACTCAAACAGTTAGAAGCTCGCGAGCGATTGATAACTAATAGTCAAAATTTACTGCAAGCAAAAATCACTCAAATGCCCCAAGCTCAACGTCGCTATGATGATATACAATTAAAGCTAGAACTAGCTAAAGATACTCTCAAACTATTCATCGAAAAACAAAAAGCTTTACAACTAGATGCTGGTCAAATTGAGGGTTCTTGGCAAATTATATCTAAACCCCAGTTAGTCACAAACGAAAATGGTGAGATCAACCCAGTCACAGAAAAACCAACCCGCCGCCACCTAGCCATCGCGCTCGTTATTAGCACTTTACTAGGCATTGCTATAGGTTTTCTAGTAGAAGTTTTAAATACTGTTTTCCATACTCCAGAAGAAATTAAATCTGCAACTAAAAGCCCTCTTTTGGGAGTAATTCCGATCGCCAAAGCGATGAAAATTAAATCTCGTAGAGGTGAAAGGGTTCCCGCTCAATTCACTAGCGTAAGTTCAAATACTAACAGTGCAAGCTTAAAACGAATAATAGTTTCAAATTACAAAGATTTTCCTGTGGTCGAGGCATTTCACTACTTATACACAAATATTCAATTATTAAATGCTGAACACCCAATAAGTTCTTTAACCATCACTTCGACTATTAAAGGTGAGGGTAAGTCAACTGTAGCACTTTATTTAGCTAAAACTGCTTCTGCTGTTGGTAAACGAGTATTATTAGTGGATGCTAATATGCGTTTGCCTCAACTGCACACATACCTTGGCTTATCAAATATGAAAGGTTTAAGTAATGTTTTAAGTTCTGATTTAAGCTTAAATGAGGCTATTCAGCGATTACCAGACGATGACAATCTTTTTGTCCTCACGGCAGGTACTATTCCCTCCGACCCAATTAAATTACTTTCATCGAGAAAGATGCACTATTTAATGGAACAATTCCTAGCCTTATTTGATTTAGTCATTTACGATACGCCACCTTTAATGGGTTTAGCAGACGGTCATTTACTAGCATCTCAAACTGATGGTACAGTGCTGATAGTAAAAATAGAAAAAACCGATCGCGGTCTGGTCAACAAAGCTTTAGATCAACTAAAGGTAGCGGATTTTAAAGTATTGGGAGTAGTAGCTAATGGGGTTAAATAACGATCGCTCAAATGGAGTTAGATAGGGCTTACTGAATAAGTTAGGAAAAATCGCGATCGCAATTAATGGGCAATTCAAGCTCGGCAAAACATAACTTTTTGTTGACTATAACTTGCCCAGTTATAGCTTTTAATAATCATTGAACCATAAATAGGTGTGATTTTTGGTTTTTGACATAAAAACACACAAAAAACCCGTCTTAACCAGGTAGCAAGGTTCATCACTAAAAAAGTAATAGCAATAGCTGTTTCCGAAGTATTATCAAGCTTTGCCATCACTCGATTCAAGCTAAATCTTCTTTTACCTTGTCCAAATTTGCCCTCAATAGAGTTACGAATTCTTTCATCTTCCCAGGCTTGTTTCTTGGTTTCCTTACTAACAATTGCTGGTGGCCTTCCTAAAGGGGGGCCACTAATTCTAATTCCTCTTTCTTTACACCAGGCTCGATTTTCCCTGGTTCGATAAATGCGATCGGCATGGACTGATTCTGGATAGCATCCTGTGTAAATTTTAAATGCTTCAAATGAGTGCTTTTAAGTCTCCTGATTCGTTAAAGTTATCCCAACTTATCCGGTCTAAAAATACATATCCTTCACTGCAACTCGCTGACAGTTTAGCTCCAAACTCTACGGGTTTTCCTGCTTTTCCTCTAACAATGGGACGGATGTGCGGTTGGCTTAAACTTACCCCAACTGTCCGATATACTCTGTTTTTTATTTTCCAATAACCAGAGTTGTTGGCGATAGACTTCTGTGAGAACTAGCAAGGTTTTATATTGCTTTTTGGTCAAACTTTGTAGGGTGGCACCTGATTCGATTAGCTGTTCAATATTAGCGAGGTTTCTTTTGATATATTGCAGTTGTTTTTTAAGGGCTTGGATTTTTTTGTTTCGTTTAGGTCGTCGTTGTTTTGCTACTGCTAAGTAGTCTTTCCTGGCTATTTTCCGGTAGGTTCTGGGTTTTTTATTGATTTTTACTTTGAGGGATTTATAGAGAATATCGATGATTTTTTCGGTATGAACTCTGGCTCGGTTTAATAGCCCTAAGTCGGTGGGATAGCTAATATCTGCTGGAGCACAGGTCGCATCTATGACTAATTTTCCTTGATTGGTTAATTCATTTTTTGCGTCCGAATCCTTTTTTTTTTCGGGCGGTTTTGGGGTGGTTTCGCGCATTTTTTCCACCATCCGTTCGTTCACTTTCTTGATTAAGTTTGCACTGATTCGCTGCCGAAAGTGGACTAATAATGATGGATCAAATGGGGGTTCATTACTGTATGTTGATTGACCTATAAAGTATTGCAGGTATGGGTTTTCTCGGATCTGTTCTACTGTTTCTATGTCGCTGATTCCCAGCTTTTCTTTGATAATTAATGCCCCTAATGCCATCCTAAATGATGCAAGCGGGTGCTCCCATTTCGGTCGGAAAATTTGCAGCATATTCTGATTCAAATTCTAACCAAGGAATTAGTTGGGTCATTTTTACCCAACGGTTATCTTCTGACAATCTTCCTTCAAAGGGGAGTTCAAAGTCGGATGGGGAGCTTGGGGCAAGCTCAGCTTTTCTATACACGATCGCAGGTGGTGATGCACGGGTTTTGACTGATTATACCTGTTTTTCACGGCGACCCTTACTACTTTTTTGTTCGGAAAACCCATACACTGTTTACTTTTCTCACTGATTCAGCAAGCCCTAGATAGCCAAAGGAAGAAGTAAGACTATTTTGGATTTTTGATTGGCGAGGGGTATTAACTTACTCGATAGGGGTTTGGAGTTAGCCTCTAGTTGGATTTTTTGGAGAAACTGGTATAAGAAGTCGATGTAAAATCGAAACTAAGTAAATCAATTTAATTAAACGTAAAACGATCGCGCTGTTACAACCCCGACTTCTTAAAGAAGTCGGGGTTGTAATTAGATCGAGACTTAAGAAAGAGTCTTTCTAGCACGTTCCGATCGCTCTTGAGCGGTATCCATAACATCCGCCATTTTATCCACCATTTCCCCTGGGTAATTTTCCAGTACGCGAGTAGAAAGTGAAATGCGGCCGCGACTTTCATCGAGGTCAACCACGATCGCTTTCAGGGGTTGACCGGGAGCAAAGAGCTTTCCAAGGTTATCAATATATTTTTGGCTGACTTGCTTGATGTGCAGCAAACCGCTCACTCCTTCCAAGTCTACAAACACGCCAAAAGGCTTGATGCTGCTGACTTTTCCTTCCACCAACTGACCGATTTGCAAGTCCTTGAAAGCATTCGATTGAGTGGCCATCCGCTGGGAAAGTACGAGTTTTTCTCGTTCGCGATCGACCTCCAAAAAATTAACGCTCAAAGATTGACCGATCAGCGATTCTAGGTTATCGCGGTCCACTAAGTGCGATCGGGGAATAAAGCCGCGCATTCCCTGAACATCTACTGTCACGCCGCCCTTATTCGCCCCAGAAACCCGCACCTGAAGAACTTTACCGGTTTCCTGCAATTCAATTAAATCTTCCCAAGCTTGCTGAATTTGTAACTGCCGCAGAGACAAAGTAACTTGGCCATCTGCATCTTGTTCGCGGATAATCAAAAAGTCCCGTTCCTCGTCCAGCGGAACCACTTCCGACAAATCCGTTACTGTTCTCAAAGCAGCCTCTTCGATCGGCAAAAAAGCCGAAGACTTGCCGCCGATATCAACATACGCGCCGTTTGAGTCGTACTCGAACACTTTGCCGCGCACTACTTGTCCCTTCTGGAATTCGTAATTGTGCTGTTCGAGGGCTTTAGCAAAATCATCCATTGAAAAGGATGCTTTTGCGCTTTGAGAACCTGTAGATTTGGAATTCATGTGAGTTTAGTTGTCAGTTGTCAGTAATTTAGTTGGCAGTCGTCAGTAGAAAAAATTTTCCCACTCTCCCCATCTCCCTATCTCCCCATCTCCCACTCTCTAAGCTGGTTGAAGTTGCTGATGAAATAGCTGCTTCACCTGCATCCACGAGTCGGCTGCTGCGGTAGCGTCGTAACTGCCGCGGTGGTCGCAGAAGAAGCCGTGATCGGCATTGTAGCGGAAAATTCGGTGAGAAATATGGTGTTTTTGCAATTCCGCGGCGATTTGGTCAACTTGTTTTAAGGGAATGCTGGGGTCTCGATTGCCGAAAAAGGCGTAGAGAGTGCCTTTAATGTCTGCTGTGCGGGCGATCGTGGGGGTGCCGCCGCCGGGGGTTTGGGTGGCGATACCGGCGCCGTAGAACGACGCTGTAGCCTTGATTTCGGGCAAAGTAGCGGCGAGGTAGGCGACGTGTCCTCCAAAGCAGAAACCGATGCAGCCAAAACCTTGTTGTTTGACAGAGGGTAGAGTTTTGAGGTAATCGATGGTGGCTTGGATATCGCCCAGAAGTTCGGAAGCGGTGGTTTTTTCTTTGTATTCTCTGCCGATTTTGATAGCTTCGGGTGTGTAGCCGGTTTCAAAGCCGGGGGCTTGACGCTGGTAAATGGCTGGGGCGATCGCCACATATCCTTCTTTTGCTATTCTTTCAGTAACTTCGCGGATGTGCGAGTTGACGCCAAAGATTTCTTGAATCACGATTACTGCGGGAAATTGCCCTGGGGAGGCTGGTTGGGCTAGGTATGCAGCTATTTGCAAATCCCCGTTAGGAACTGTGATGTTTTTGGTGCTAATTTCGGTTTTTGTCATAGGTAGTTTTAAGGTAAATGCCACTCTACTTATTTTAAGTTAATTTGGGTGAGTTGTAGGCAATTAGCCAATAATATTTTTCGGAACTGCAAAGCGCAAATGCTGCAAATATGGCAGGTAAAAATTCGCTAATTATTGAATATTTAGGTTTTGTTGAATAAGTTGCGGGAAATCGCTCGCAGCAATTCATTTTGGCTTCCATCGCGGTAGAATATAAATTCCGATCGGTGATTTGCTAAAGCATAGATTTTGATAATTCTACGATTGGGAACGTTTTATCTGGCTTTTTCGTGAGAGTTTATCGATAAGTGTCTAAATCGATTAGCTGTTAAATATGAACAAAAAAAAATGATATATCGGAGTTGTTTTTAAATCGCTTTGCTTTTTGGTTGGCGGAATTGTTGTGGTTGTTTGGCTAATTTTAAGTAGCCTTTTAGGGCTATATTGCGGTAGGTTATTGGTTATTGGTTTTTCCTTGAGCTTCCCTTTATGGGCAGTGGATGTAGTAGAGTGTGTTTGAGTGTGGTGAGTTGAGTGAGACTGACTATGGTAAGTTACGATCGCCACGCCGAACAAAGTTATCAAACCCGTTGAGGAGCTCGATGCAGGCTCGGACTCAAGTCTAAGTTACGATCGCCCCGCCGAACAAAGTTATCAAACCGGTTGAGGAGATTGATGCAGGCTAGGACTCAAGTCTAAGTTACGATCGCCCTTGAAGAAAGTCATCTAACCCAAGGAAGACAGTATTTGGTTTTTTCCGCTGTACGCTTGCTGTCAGGGTAAGATCGAACGCATTGGTGGGGTAGTGCCAGTCGATCGCACAATATTTTTTGCTTAGTTTCCGTGAATCGGTAGGTGTTAAAATCGGGGTATCAAATTTTTAGGCTCAAACTCATGTCCGGCAAGAGTTTGATGCCCCCAACCTGAAAAAACGATTCACGGAAAGTCTGAAAGCTTTACAGGATAACGTTTTGGAGTGAGGAAGAAGAATTTGCTATTGACAAGACCCAGGCTGGAATGGTACTTTTGTTTTAGATTCACAGAACTGAACCTTGAAAACCAAATACAGCAAGGCTTCTGGAACGGGCGGCCGGAAAAAACCTAAAACCCTATCAGGGATTGAAACAACCGACGCTTAGGATTTAACCCAAACACACACCACAGCCGGAAAAAACCTAAAACCCTATCAGGGATTGAAACCACTTCAGGCGGCGAACCTCGGCAGTGGTTTGCTCAGCCGGAAAAAACCTAAAACCCTATCAGGGATTGAAACTCTCTTCAATTTCGTGGAAACTATGACCTTCATGCCGGAAAAAACCTAAAACCCTATCAGGGATTGAAACATGATATAGAAGACAACAAAAAACAGCAAGCGCTAAAAACGCCGGAAAAAACCTAAAACCCTATCAGGGATTGAAACTCGATCGAGTGCGATCGAAACTCTCTAGTTTTATGCCGGAAAAAACCTAAAACCCTATCAGGGATTGAAACACGCTAGATACTTTGAGGTACAGTTTTTGCGCTTGCCGGAAAAAACCTAAAACCCTATCAGGGATTGAAACCCTGTTGTAAACACTGTAAACAGTTCCATTGCTCCTGCCGGAAAAAACCTAAAACCCTATCAGGGATTGAAACATTCGATCGAGATTCCGAAATACGGATGCCTGACTTAGCCGGAAAAAACCTAAAACCCTATCAGGGATTGAAACACAGCAGTAGCCAGTGAAGGAGTGGCTGCTTTGACGCCGGAAAAAACCTAAAACCCTATCAGGGATTGAAACGCAATGCTGTTATTTTATCGACATCGCCTACGATGTGCGCCGGAAAAAACCTAAAACCCTATCAGGGATTGAAACGCCCAATATATTCACCTTGTGCTGAGTCAAATCCGCCGGAAAAAACCTAAAACCCTATCAGGGATTGAAACTACTCGCCACCCCCAAGCAATTGTTGCGGCTATAAAATGCCGGAAAAAACCTAAAACCCTATCAGGGATTGAAACTTAAACATTATTTGCTTGTTTTAAAATGATTGATAGAGCCGGAAAAAACCTAAAACCCTATCAGGGATTGAAACATTAGTGCCTTTGATGCTCAGACTTTTCTCACTTGCCGGAAAAAACCTAAAACCCTATCAGGGATTGAAACCTCGCCCGGAGATATCTATGAGCACGCAACTTTTGAGCCGGAAAAAACCTAAAACCCTATCAGGGATTGAAACTTTTTGGTGTGTGTAATTTAAACACAGGAGAAAAGCCGGAAAAAACCTAAAACCCTATCAGGGATTGAAACATTGAGTTTTCGATGGATTGGGCTATGCAAGCTGCCGCCGGAAAAAACCTAAAACCCTATCAGGGATTGAAACTTTATTGAAACAAATATTAAATTAACTGAACAGCAAAGCCGGAAAAAACCTAAAACCCTATCAGGGATTGAAACCGACGGCTGTGCCAGACATCCACACGGTTTCTCTGCGCCGGAAAAAACCTAAAACCCTATCAGGGATTGAAACCATATTCTAACCTTAGATGAGTTAACCCAAAAATACAAAGCCGGAAAAAACCTAAAACCCTATCAGGGATTGAAACCTAGATATGAAAAATGCCCCATCTAGAATTTTTTCAAGCCGGAAAAAACCTAAAACCCTATCAGGGATTGAAACTTGATGAGGACAGAGGTAATTTAAAAGTTTTCAATGCCGGAAAAAACCTAAAACCCTATCAGGGATTGAAACGGATTAGGGAGCCACTGAAACTAATCGGGCCCCGCCGGAAAAAACCTAAAACCCTATCAGGGATTGAAACTCTTCTATTCCTATCAATTAAGGTTACATTTGACTAAGCCGGAAAAAACCTAAAACCCTATCAGGGATTGAAACTTGATTGCGGCTACGTCGGTCGGTGCGATCGGCTCGGTCGGTGCGCCGGAAAAAACCTAAAACCCTATCAGGGATTGAAACTAGAGTAATCCGGGCTGGGGCTTATCGTACCCAAGCCGGAAAAAACCTAAAACCCTATCAGGGATTGAAACCGATCGGGCGGACTTTGTGGTGCGGATACCGCACAGCCGGAAAAAACCTAAAACCCTATCAGGGATTGAAACAATCGGTAAGAATTGCCCGGTCACCTTCCCCAGTACGCGCCGGAAAAAACCTAAAACCCTATCAGGGATTGAAACGCACAAAAGGCTGCACTCCAGCGGGAGCCATCTCCCGCCCCGCCGGAAAAAACCTAAAACCCTATCAGGGATTGAAACATACCCAGTAGCTGCCGCGCTTAAGAATGCGCCTGGCCGAAGCCGGAAAAAACCTAAAACCCTATCAGGGATTGAAACAAACCAGGGTTTCGCTCCAACCAATCTTCCAAGCTTTCGAGAGCCGGAAAAAACCTAAAACCCTATCAGGGATTGAAACAGTCCTGCCACTGTCAAGAAATTTGAGGTAAATAGCCGGAAAAAACCTAAAACCCTATCAGGGATTGAAACGTCCTCTTAACTGCCCGTAAAATTTAGGGCATCCCGCCGGAAAAAACCTAAAACCCTATCAGGGATTGAAACCCAGTTTTTGAGCCGACAGATCCAGTATTTTGCCTTGCGCCGGAAAAAACCTAAAACCCTATCAGGGATTGAAACATTAACTTCGGAGCCAGAAAATCTGGCCCAACAGCCGGAAAAAACCTAAAACCCTATCAGGGATTGAAACGGGCAAAAGTGCAAGAAGTGCGATCGCTCCTAGCGCCGGAAAAAACCTAAAACCCTATCAGGGATTGAAACTCGATTTTCAATGTGATGCTGTTTCGGGATTATTTGCCGGAAAAAACCTAAAACCCTATCAGGGATTGAAACCGAAGGAGCAAGAGGTGAGCGACCGACAGACAAGCTCCAGGAAAGCCGGAAAAAACCTAAAACCCTATCAGGGATTGAAACGGGTTCACTTCTTGACTAAATCTCACTCATTCGCGCCGGAAAAAACCTAAAACCCTATCAGGGATTGAAACCGGAATTACCGAACAAAAGCCGTTAAATTAGGTGCCGGAAAAAACCTAAAACCCTATCAGGGATTGAAACGCGATCGAGCAGCGCTTTTCAAAATCCGTAAAGTATCGCCGGAAAAAACCTAAAACCCTATCAGGGATTGAAACACTTTTATAATTATTACGCGCAGCCAAGATAAGTGCGCCGGAAAAAACCTAAAACCCTATCAGGGATTGAAACTAGATTTTTTAAACCCTTTAGTCACCTCGTTTTTGCCGGAAAAAACCTAAAACCCTATCAGGGATTGAAACCAAAGAATTTGCTCCTTGCTTGTCACCTGGTTTAGATACGCCGGAAAAAACCTAAAACCCTATCAGGGATTGAAACAATCCAACGGGGGGCGCGCATCCTACACGCGCATCAGCCGGAAAAAACCTAAAACCCTATCAGGGATTGAAACACCGCCCGTGTCGCCTTTCGAGGCTTCTTTAGCGAAAAGCCGGAAAAAACCTAAAACCCTATCAGGGATTGAAACGCGGCAGTTCTTAATCCAACTTTTGGACAATTAGGCCGGAAAAAACCTAAAACCCTATCAGGGATTGAAACGCATCGGTGGTCGGTTCGTTAGCAAGAAAATTAGCCGGAAAAAACCTAAAACCCTATCAGGGATTGAAACCGGGCTCTGGTTCGTGGGCCTCGGCTGCCTTCGCTGTGCCGGAAAAAACCTAAAACCCTATCAGGGATTGAAACGAACCTTTGGCTGTTGTTGAATGGGTTGATAAGCAACGCCGGAAAAAACCTAAAACCCTATCAGGGATTGAAACAGAACAAATCGCGTGAACTGCACTGTGAACCTGAGCCGGAAAAAACCTAAAACCCTATCAGGGATTGAAACGAAGCTCTCAAGGCATTGGTGCAAGCAGAGGAAGAGCCGGAAAAAACCTAAAACCCTATCAGGGATTGAAACCGGGCCGCGATGCGACGCTACGGACAATCGCAATCTCGCCGGAAAAAACCTAAAACCCTATCAGGGATTGAAACGTTGCAAAGTCTCGCGCCCAGGAAGCGCGAATCAATCAGCCGGAAAAAACCTAAAACCCTATCAGGGATTGAAACAGGGCGATCGCTTCCTCCCATTCTTATGAAAAAGCCGGAAAAAACCTAAAACCCTATCAGGGATTGAAACTAACCCTTTCTGCCTAGGGGGGAAGCGGTGCATATATTCGCCGGAAAAAACCTAAAACCCTATCAGGGATTGAAACTAAGGATTTAAAGTCCGCTGCAAGTTATCTTTTGAGGCCGGAAAAAACCTAAAACCCTATCAGGGATTGAAACAAACACTACCAGCCATCGCCCTTTAGCCTTCTGTATGCCGGAAAAAACCTAAAACCCTATCAGGGATTGAAACTTTTGAGATGCTTGCGCCAGTAGTAAGAGTAAGTGCCGCCGGAAAAAACCTAAAACCCTATCAGGGATTGAAACCCCCATCGGGGCGGGGAAGTCCCAAGGAACGATTGCCGGAAAAAACCTAAAACCCTATCAGGGATTGAAACAATTCGTACCAGGCGAAGGCGCTTGACGCTGAAGCCGGAAAAAACCTAAAACCCTATCAGGGATTGAAACTCATTTAAATCGCGTGCAGTCACCTATCATTAAGCCGGAAAAAACCTAAAACCCTATCAGGGATTGAAACAAGAATCATCAGAAACATCAAATTGCGATCGACAATCATGCCGGAAAAAACCTAAAACCCTATCAGGGATTGAAACAAACGGAGCAATCCTCCCATCTGGGAAAGCGCATCAGAATGCCGGAAAAAACCTAAAACCCTATCAGGGATTGAAACGAATCGACCGACGAACCGCCAGACCCCGACGACTGCCGGAAAAAACCTAAAACCCTATCAGGGATTGAAACTAGGCGCCCAGATATCTGCTAAAAGGATTAATAGCCGGAAAAAACCTAAAACCCTATCAGGGATTGAAACGGCACGGGAAAAACTGCGCCAGACTAACCAGCTTGAGCCGGAAAAAACCTAAAACCCTATCAGGGATTGAAACAAGGAACCTTAGACATCTTTGGCAAGAGCACTCAGCCGGAAAAAACCTAAAACCCTATCAGGGATTGAAACTCAATACTTCCAACACTCTGATCGATTCCTGACAGCCGGAAAAAACCTAAAACCCTATCAGGGATTGAAACTGACAGTAGGTTTCAAAGCTGCGATATCCCAGTGCGCCGGAAAAAACCTATTTCCCCATCTAGGGCTTGAAACGTCCAACCTACAAAATGATTGGCTCAAAAATAGACCTCTCCTCTCTCTTTTTATCTCCTCCCATAACCTCAAGCAATCGATCGACTACACGCCTCCAAGTAAAATTTTCAGCCACAAAAGCCGGGCCCGCAACCCTCGCTTTCGCAGCGATTCCAGGCTGTTCGATCGCCCTTTGCATCAAATCAGCCAAATGTTCCCACTCAGGAGCTAAGATAAATAAGGTTTCCCCGTCACTCGCCACAGCCGTAAATTTACTCTCAATCCGCATTGCAAAGTCCGATCGCGTAAAATCATCCGTAGGGCCACCTGCAGTGCAAATAACCGGCAAACCGCAAGCTGCTGCTTCCAACACCGGCAGATTAAAACCTTCTGCCAAATAGGGAGAAACATAAACATCTGCTGCTTGGTAAAACTCTGCTATTTGAGCAAAAGATAGCTGGCTACCAGTATAAATTAATCTCGGTAAAACCCTCGCTCTTTCCGCACCGTTGAGCACAACTCGGCAGGCTTCAGCAATCTCGTCTCTCGACGGATAAAGCAGTTCCGAACCTTTTAAAACTAATCTCGCATCTGGATATTTGTCAACTACCGCAGCGAAGGCTTTTAATAAAGGGCGAATACCTTTGCGATCGGTTTGTCCTCCGATGTTTAAAAATATAAAATAGTTTGACCAGCCCAAGCTTTGGCGCAGCGATTGACGCCGATCGCCCGCAGCAGGATAATAAATCTGAGGATCGACTCCCAAAGGTACGACGGCAATGCGATCGGCCTCAACTCCGCTGCGAATTAAGCCGGCTTTTGACCAAGCTGAAGGTGTAATAATTTTCGTTTCTGAATTAACCGGGGTTTGGGCGATCGACTTAACACCCATCGCCTGTAATACTGAACTCGTAACAATCCCCCATTCTGTGGCTGCAAATACCCAAGTTTGAGCGCTGCTGGATGCCGAGAAGTCCCACGGGCAGTACATTCGCAGGGTAACATCCGCTGACTGATTTACCGCAGGGCTCTTAATGCTGCGAAGTAATGTTTCATTTGGGCGATCGAACAAACTAATTTTCGTCTCCCAAGCTGCGTCAATGTAGGGCATATCGCGGTGGAAAAGCTCAATTTTTCCTCGCGGGCTATCGAGCATTTCCAGCAGTTGAAATTGATTGGCTACGCAATAGGAATGATAAATAAAACGCCAGCCTTCAACAATAATCTGCAATTCAAAACTCCCGCTTTTGGAATTAAAAATTTAACTAATAATGAGAAATTGGTAATTAGCAAATAGCAAGCATAAATTATCAATTACCGAAGAATAATTCAGAATTCAGGAGCCAGAATCCAGAATTGATTCTGTGCGACTGATGGAGAATCGAGGTTTAAAGCCCGCGATTTTAATCGTGGATCGCAAAAAATTCTTTCCGTGACCGTTACCCCTGACTTGGGGCATGGTGTATTCTGAATTCTGTCTTCTATCTTCTGACTTCTGACTTCTGATATCATGTCCGATCGAGTGACCGCAATTAAAAGGGCGGGTTTTTGAGATTGGAGATTGTTGGCAGATATTTTTCGTGAACCCGCCCCTACCGTATTAGGGGTAATTGACCGGACATAATATGACTCCTTCTGCTCAATTACTAATTACCAATTCCTTACTTAATCACTTGCCAATCCATAATCCGCCACTGTCCGTCTTGGCGGATCAAGTCGTAGCGAACCCGCAGGTTTTCATTGCGCGAAGAAACGAGTTGAGAACGATCGAACACTTCGGCTTTTTCCGAGACTTGCGCTTCTACTTGGGCGCGATCGGGATTAGTCGGATTCGTCTTAACTCCACTAACTTCCAGCTTGTGTACGTAACGCTGGTGCGCGTTGTTTCGCTGTTGAGCTTCTGCCATCAATTGCCAGCGAGACAAAGCCGGTTCTGTCAGAACTTGCTTTAATTCTTCGACAGCGTGATTGGGGCCCAAAGCCGCTGCTTTAGCCGACAGCCAGCTTTGAACTAAGTCTCTTGCTGATTGCTCAGTGATTTCTCCCGACACTGGGCCTGCTGCGCTCGGCTCTGGGGCCGCGGCCAAGGCAGGAATTTCTAGGGGCGGTTCTTCCAGGCGGAGGAGGGCTTGCTCTCCTTGGAGGGATGGGCCCGATAGGGCTTGCATCGCGCTAGCCAACAGACTGAGTATTAACCACAGGAGTAACAGGCTCAGGACACCTGCTACTAGAAACAAAGCCAGCCTGTTTGGAGGCATGGACTTGACTTGGGCGGTAATTTCTGCTGCCTTGGTGCGCGCCCGATCGACCAAATTGCCCTTTACCCCATGACCGATTGCTCCGCTGCGCCCTGAATGTTGGCGCCTGCGTTGTTTGGCAGTCGAGTCTGCGGGGTGTGGCACTGTAGCTATCGGGATAGAGACGGGGGCAACAGCGCTCGGCGCGGCCGCCGTTGCCTGGGGTTTGGCGCCCGAGGCTGCGGTGGAAGCGTCGCCCGGTACGGGGGTCAAGGTGACGGTACTGGCTCCCTGCTTGGCTGTGGGTGGCTGTGGGGGTATGGCAGCGGGCGATCTGCCTGCTGTCGGTTGCAGTCGCCCCGAGAGCTTGCCGGAGCGGGGCTGCACGACGACCCATTCGTTGGCGGTTTCTGCGTCCTGTGGCAAAGCTTCTAGGTAAGCTTGTACTTTCGGGTCGGCAAAGTAGTCTTTTAAGGACACTGACTCGTTGGCCAAGTCGCGGAAGTGGGGAAACACTTCTTCTTGTAGCCAGTGTTCGGCGTACAAGCACAGTCCGGGCAACAAGTCGGGTGAATCTTGGGAATGTTCGCGAATGAAGGCCAGGGGTTCTTTTTCCGAACTGAGTTCGAGGGCTCTGCTGGCTTCTTCTGTCTGGCCCAGCAGCAGGGAACAGACGGCTTTTTCCAGGTGAACGTCTTGGCGGCGACCGAGCTGCATCAGCATCAGCTTTGCCCGACGGATCATCGATGGCTGTCTGGCGGCAAATCCTTGGGCTAACAGGGTGTAGACCGAGAGGTAAGTGGCGACTGCGGAGGGGCGGCCGGCTTCGGCTTCAAATAGCGCCTGCTGCTCGCTGCTGGTTAGGTGTTTACGCATTTGCTGCACGAACCGGAGGAAGTCTTCTATTCCTAAACCCGATCGATCGTCTCCCGAACCGTCGATACCGCCTCGTTCTTGAAGCATTTCTCGCAGGATTTGCAGTCCCCGGCGACGCTCGGCGACTTTTTCTTCGGGGAGTGATAAAAGCTCTAAAATGTTGTACGGACGGAGTTTGTATATGTCGGCTTGCATTTCACCCCTCACGCTTGCAAATAGGCCCTCAAGCAGCAGCAATTCTTGACCTGCTTCTAACGATCGTGCGGCATTTTCGTACTGACCTTGCTGCCACTGTTCGCGGCCGAGTTCTAGACAGGCAAGGCTGACGGTTAAAACTATATCTGGCCTCACGAGCTCTTTGTCGCCGAAACGACCTTCTGCGATCGCGATGCTGCCATTGTTAAGATACGGGCGACCCAGCTTCTGTACGAGTTCGTATTCCCCCAGTTCTTGCAGTATGAGCAGGGCTCCTACGAATTGGTTGTCATCGATTTCAATACTTGGAGTGTGGGGGTCGGGAGCAGCCTCTAAAGCCTTGGACTCCGGAGCGGTTTCTCCTGCGTCTTGCAGAAATGTGGCCGTACCTGCTGAGGTTTTTAACCTCTGGTGCTTGGCTTCCTGTGCGGCTTCCGACTCTCGATCGTAAGTTTTGGCTAAAAAACTGGCATCGTAAGCTTTGCGCCCGTCTGAGTCTGACAGAACGGCGCAGGCTTCATCGAGCAGTTGTTTGCGGGCGACGATCGCAACTTCGGAATACTCCCTGCGCGGAAGCTGTAAAGTTCGATCGCGGTGAGCCTGCTGCAACTGCTCGGCAGTAGCTTGAATCGGTAGACCCAAAATCCGGTAGTAATCTAGTGGAATTAACACTCGTCCACTTCCCCAAAGCGCTAGCAACTGAATTAGCCTATCTTAAGTGAGATACTCCCGCAAACCAAATCAAAAATTCTGGTGTTGGCTTCCAACCGCCCAATTCACGGTATCTTGGACTTGCCGTAGATCTCCTCTGATTTTTTTCCTCTACAGCTTTTTACAGTGAGGAAAATGTCTTGCCCTACTGACCGTCAGATCGATGAGTTGTTTCACTCTTGAGCATTTTCGGGTTTGAGAGTAATGGAATTATATCATTCGTTGGCATGGGGTTTAGATGGGAGTTGGTTCTCCGAGTCCCGGCAATCCGCCCCGAGGGCCAAACTCATTTTAACAATTGGTGAACTGCTGCGGAGCAAAGGTGCGATCGTTTTCTGCTGCGGTTGTGTCCCATCTCGGTTTAAATTTAGATGTCTAGGAAGCCGATCGTCGGGTATTAATTATTTATGGTTCAGGAACGGACTTTACCAGTTTTTGACGCGCAAAGCGTAAACATTTCTCGGGATGAGGGCTTGATGCTCTACGAGGATATGGTCTTGGGGCGCTATTTTGAGGACAAGTGTGCTGAGATGTACTACCGGGGCAAAATGTTTGGTTTTGTCCACTTGTACAACGGTCAGGAAGCTGTGTCTACTGGCGTGATTCGATCGATGCGCCGGGATGACACCGATTACGTCAGCAGCACCTACCGCGATCACGTTCACGCTTTGAGCGCGGGCGTCCCGGCGCGGGAGGTAATGGCGGAGTTGTTCGGGAAGGAAACTGGTTGCTCTAAGGGCCGCGGCGGTTCGATGCACATGTTTTCGGCCGAACACCGACTGTTGGGAGGTTATGCTTTTGTGGCTGAGGGGATTCCTGTAGCTACGGGGGCGGCTTTTCAATCGAAGTACCGCCGCGAAGCTTTGGGGGATGAGAGTTCCGATGGGGTGACTGCTTGTTTTTTTGGCGATGGTGCTGCAAATAACGGGCAGTTTTTTGAATGTTTGAATATGGCGGCTTTGTGGAAGTTGCCGATTATTTATGTTGTGGAAAACAACAAATGGGCGATCGGGATGGCCCACGAACGAGCTACTTCTGACCCGCTGATTTACAAGAAGGCTCATGCTTTTGGCATGGCTGGCGTCGAGGTTGACGGGATGGATGTTTTGGCGGTGCGGGAAGTCGCGAAAGAAGCTGTAGCGCGGGCGCGAGCCGGCGAAGGACCGACTTTGATCGAGGCTTTGACTTATCGCTTTCGCGGCCATTCTTTGGCCGATCCTGATGAGTTGCGTTCTAAGGAAGAGAAGGAATATTGGTTCCCCCGCGATCCGATTAAGAAGTTGGCTGCTGAGTTGATCGATCGAACTTTGGCGACTGCTGAAGAATTGAAAGAGATCGATAATAAAATTCAAGCAGTAATTGATGATGCAGTCGATTTTGCTGAGAAAAGCGCCGAGCCAGATCCTAGCGAATTGTATCGGTTTATCTATGCAGAAGATGAGTAAGCTGTTGTGCATTTAACTTGTATGTTTAGGGCGGGCAGGATGCCCACCCCACAAGAGTGATAGAACCCCGTAGGGACAGGGCGAAACCCTTTGTCCCTACTGCACTTCCTAAACCGGAAATACGCTGTAAGACTTACGTACAAACTTTACTTGTAGGGTGTGCACCGCGAACCTTACTACCATAAATTATTGCTAGAATCAAAGGTAGACTTTTTAGACGAAAAGAGGCGATATGATAAATCTCGATCTAACTCAAGCCAGCAAAAATATGGGTGCAGTTCGAGTCAAAGTCAAGCTAACCAATGCCATTGATGAAGAGTTAGTCAAGAGAGGATTGCTCAATCCAAATCTGTTGCGCGTGTACGAAGCAGAAGCACTGATAGATACTGGTGCAGTACGCACAGCTATTCCTGTAGAAGTCTGCGAACACCTCGGCTTAAGAATTCGGAGTCAAGAAATAGCAAAATATGCCGATGGCAGACAAGAAACAGTGGGATTAACAGGGCCTGTTATCATTGAAATAGAAGGGCGGGAGACAATTGAGGCGGCAATGGTTTTAGGGGATATGGTGCTCATCGGTCAAACTGTGTTAGAAACTTTAGATTTGCTGGTAGATTGCAAAAATCAGCGTCTAGTTCCCAATCCCGAAAATCCCGAAAGGCCTGTATTGAGAGTTTAATACTCAATCCAGCTTAAATACCTCCTTTATTTGTGATGTTCGAGTGCCGATATCGGCATGATGCCAGCATTTTTAATCAGCACATATTCCAAGGTTTACGAAGGCTTTTAGTCGTAGAGCCATTCTTCAAACTCATCTTTACAGCGCCAAGCATCAAAACAGGTAAAAGGTTCCCAAAACCAACGCAAGACTTACAATAAAATTAGGCGTTGCTTAATCAGGGTATGAAAAAAATAAGTTGAAAATTCCCAAGCTTTGTGGATACTGGTTTCTATGACTGGCATATTTAGCCTTTCATACCGTAAATCAGCAACGCCAAAATTTGATGTAGCTCAGCTTAAAAAATCGCCAAGAAGTCTCTAATAATTGTACATAAATTTTCCACTTACGTCGCACCAAACTTTGGAAAATGTAAGTTATCTATCCCAGTTTCAAAATTTTTAGTTATTCATAAAAATTCCTAAATATCAATAGAATCATAGGCGCACAGAAGCAATTACGCCCGCCTTCTTTTGCAAGATGTCTAATGTATAGGCCAACAGTATCTCCCGGATTTGAAAGAAAAACCTTTTTCCGTTACTCTATATAGGATTTAGCTGCTATAACTTGCATGGGTTTATTTTACTCTAACTATTGCAAGCCCTTGTTATACCCCGAAATCAACATTCAAATACTCATACTATATCTGCAAGTTTTTCCTAAACTCCTCTAGGGTTGGCGTTGGTTTAATGCGATGAATCATACTATGGCAATTTGAGCATAGCACAGTAAAATCCTTAAGCGGATCTAGTTGAATCTTTGCCCCGCTCAAGTTAGAAATTGGGACATTATGATGAGCTTCTATGTATCCTCTGCCTATTTCTCCGTATCGAGACTCAAAATCAAAACCGCACGCTTTGCACTCATATCCTTGCAACTGCTTAACTTTTTTAGATAACGTCTGATTTCGTTCTGTTACTCGATGAAGTCTATACTTTGTCGGATCTTCAAACCATTCTTTTTTTTGTTCATTGTTCTTAGCCTCCTTCTTCAAAGAAACCTACTTGAACAAATCAGAATCAGCCTCCTCCTTCAAAGAAACCTCCTCAAACAGGGAGAAGTAAATTTCAAGCACTTTCCTAACATCGTCTACCAACTCCTTGTCATCAGGAAGTGATTCCCTTGAATAAAACTTCGATGCTATGTTTCCTGCTTCATAAGCAAGTCCAAGCCTTCTAGAAGTAGTTTTTTTGGGAACCGAATCAAGCTGAAGATCGAGAGGTTCGGAAAATTCTCTGAGCTTGTCAGAACCAAGCTTATCTTTAAATAGTTGTGCTTGATCCCTTACCATGTCCCTCGACTTCCCAAGTCCGAACTTCTTTCTTTTATCTGCTATTCCTTGATTGAGAGAAAGATAAACGCCAGAGAAGTCGGCGCGAAATAAATAAACACAGTAAAACCCCGACTGGACACTCTCAGTTACAAGCTTGTTAAATATTGCTATCCAAGGAACTTTAGCCCAAGAACCCTTACCTGCTGAAGCTTCTACGCTATAGATTTCTGGTAATTCCAATGAAGCACTTATTGATTTCGGCACTACATTTTTGACATAACTAGCAAAGGAATGTCCCTGGAAGTTGTCCTTACTGACCAATGGATATTCCCAAAGGATTTTTTCAATGGACTCTCTAAGCGCCATAACCAATAATTAATGTTGCATCTTCGATTTAATTATCGTGCCTCACCAGCAGCTTTCAAATATTAACCCTGCCGATAACTTAGAGTATAACCCTTAATTATACCGCAACTGCGGTATAACATTCTATACTAGGTGTTAACTGCAGCAAACAACCACAAGATTAGCCGATCGCCCATCCTGTATATCGCCGCAAATGCAGCGCTACCCCCAACCAGCAAATCTGCCTTGCAGAAAGTACCACAAACGTGATACGGTATAAGCTTGTGTCCAAATAACACCAGTTCATGCCAAAACTCAAAACTCGCAAAGCAGCCGCAAAGCGCTTTAGAGCGACCGGCAGCGGTAAAATTGTGCGCCGCAAAGCTTACAAAAGCCACTTGCTACAGCACAAAAGTTCAGCTCGCAAAAGCCGTCTCTCTAAGCTGGTCGTCATCGACGAGACCAACGACGCTAACGTGCGGTTAATGCTTCCATACTTGTAAAGTTTAACGGAAATTAAAGATGACACGGGTAAAACGCGGTAATGTCGCCAGAGCGCGCCGCAAAAAAATTCTCAAATTAGCCAAGGGTTTCCGAGGCGCACAGTCCAAACAGTTCCGCACAGCTAACCAACGGGTGATGCAGGCCCTGCGTAACGGTTATCGCGATCGCAAAAAACGCAAACGCGATTTCCGCCGCCTGTGGATTGCTCGGATCAATGCCGCATCGCGCCAGCACGGCACGAGCTACAGCAGACTGATCGGCAACATGAAAAAAGCCAACATCGAAATCAACCGCAAAATGCTGGCACAAATGGCGATCGTTGACCCCGCAACATTCGGTAAAGTCGTGGAAATGGCTAATCGAGCCGGAGCCTGAAAGTTCGCTTGATTTTCAGAAGGCAGAAAGCAGAAGTAAGAAAGATTTAACGGTCTGCCAGAGAAGGAAAACTCCTGATAAATTGAGGAGGTTGAGACAAACTTTCCTTCTTTGTTCTTACTTCTGGACTCTGGCTTTTTCAGAAATCGCGATCGGGCCGGTCGATCGCTATTTCCTTGTTTTTTATACAGTTGCAGAGGCCAATGTCAGAGATGGCTAGCGCCTTAAAATAAATAAGACCTTCCACAGACCTACCTAATTTTAAGAAAAACATGGATAGTAATTTGCTCATTATTTACTTGTCAGTCCTGCTCGCTATACTCGGCAGCACTTCCTGGTTTGTGGTGCGCCAGATTCTCAAAACTCGGAAGTTGGAAATGTCTCTGGAACGCTTAGAAAATAAGCTGACAGTAGAAAAAGGAACAGCACAGGAATACTACGAATTAGGAAGTATCTATGTAGATAAGAAGCTTTACTCCCAGGCGATCGTACTGTTTCAAAAAGCCCTGAAAGCCAAAGACTTAGAAGGCGAAGAAAATCAAGCTGTTATTTACAACGCCCTCGGTTTTGCACACTTCGGCCAAGAACAGTACGACATCGCCATCCGCCAGTACAAAGAAGCCCTGAAGTTGCAGCCAGAATACGTTACATGTCTCAACAACCTGGCTCACGCCTACGAGCGCAAGAAATTAACAGCTCAAGCCTTGGAAATGTACGAACAAGCTCTCGCCTGCGATCCAGACAATACCACGGCCAAACAGCGAGTAGAGTCCCTTCGGAAGCGTTTGGTAATCTATAATTGAGCGCCCATGTTATGAGCAATAGAGATCCCGCAAACCTGGTTTCATTCAGAAACCGGGTTTTTTCTTCATATAGTCCAAGATACTAAACTATCCAACACATTAATGCGTTAGTTTTTAAGAACAGGAATTCCAAGTGAAGCTCGATCGCACACCGTCCCACCACTTTAAATTACTGTCAAGATAAAAGCAGTACCTGCAACGCCGGTCAGTTCTAAACAATAGAAGGAGGAGAACGTAGTGACATCAATTCTCGTTGTCGAAGATTCGTGGTTGACTCGCAGGGTAATCTGCAAAATCCTGCGAGCAGAAGGATACGACACTTGGGAAGCATCCAGCGGCCCAGAAGCTCTAGAACAGCTCGGCACTAAAACCCCAAACTGTATGCTCTTAGATCTGCTGATGCCAGAAATGGAAGGTCGGGAAGTCCTGCAAGCCATGCGCGATCGAGGATACAAAATTCCAGTGATCGTAATTACCGCAGACATCCAAGCAAGCACCCGCTCCGAGTGCATGGAACTCGGGGCCCTGGCAGTCATTCACAAAATGCCCAACTCAGACGAACTGATCGGGTGGATCAAAAAAGCTGTCAGTGTCAGCGAGGAGAGCACCCAATGAAATTAAGCACTCGACAGCTCGATGCTTTGCAGGAACTCGTCAACATCGGGATCGGTCAAGCCGCAGGGGTTTTGAACGACATGATCGACTCCCCGATTCGCTTGCAAATCCCCTACCTTCAAATCCTGACTCCCATCGACGTGGAAGAAGAGTTAGAGCAGCACCTCAACGGCGAGCCAATCGCCGCTGTCCAGCTCAAATTCACAGGCTCCTTTGGAGGCATTGCCCAGCTAGTCTTTCCCACCAACAGCGCTGCCTTGCTGGTGACAATGCTTACAGGTGAAGAAGTTGGAACTCACGATCTCGATTCAGTCAAAATTGGTACGCTGAGTGAAGTGGGAAATATTGTAATTAATGGGGTCATGGGTGCAATCAGCAACGTACTTCAGCAGCGCCTGAACTACTCAATTCCCACCTATAGCGAAGGGACGATTGCTAATTTGCTGATATCTGGCGGTTTAGCTACTGATACAGTTGTTTTATTAGCCCAGACCAGTTTCATGATTGAAAGGCTTCACATTGAAGGAGATATCATTCTTATTTTCAATGTTAATTCCTTTGACACCTTGTTGACTGCTATCAATCAACTTGCCGGGGGTCTATGATTGAGGAGAGCAAAAGTATTAAGGAAAAGTTTGGGGTTCTCGACAGCGTACCAGTCGGCGCCTGCTTGCTGCAAGATGATTTTGTGGTGCTGTTTTGGAACACTTGTCTGGAAGAGTGGACAAAAATTCCCCGCAGCCAAATATTGGGAACAAAGATCACAGCCCATTTTCCTCACCTGAGTCAGCTAAAGTACGCCACTCGCTTCAAGCAAATCTTTGCAGGAGGCCCGCCAACAATTTTTTCTTCTCAAATTCACAAACACCTGATTCCGGCAACTTGGCAAGACGGCCAGCAGCGAATTCAGCAAACTACTGTGACGGCTGTGCCGGCACTGGAGGCTGGCATTGAAGAACAGGAGATTAGAGACTGGATTCTCCATACTCTTGAGTTGGAATCAGACGGTACTGTCGGAGTCGGATCGCCAACAAGTGCTTTTTTGTCTAGGGAATCTCCACCCTCAGCTTCGTCATCAATATGGCCGGGGGTCAATGCCCCATCGTTCTACGCGCTGCTGGTGATTCAAGACGTGACCGACCTCACCCACCGCATCCAAGCTTACCGCACAATGCGGGATCAAGCTTTGGAAGAAGTGCAAGTGCGCCAGCGGGTGGAGGAAGAATTGCGATCGAGCCAGCATTTCATCCAGCAAATTGCTGACGCGGCGCCTTATTTGCTCTACATCTACGATTTGACCCAACAGCGCAACGTCTACGTCAACGGTCAAGCTTCTAAATTGCTGGGCTACACTCCCCAAGAAATTTTACAGATGCAAACTGCTTTGTACTCGAGTTTGGTGTACCCAGAAGATTTGCCGAGGCTCAAAGCCCACCAGCAAAAATTTCCCTTGACTCAAGACGGGCATATTTTGGAGTTGGAGTATCGGCTCAAACATCGATCGGGCCAATGGCGCTGGTTCCGCTGCCGCGACCAAGTTTTCGCCCGCACAGCCGACGGCTGCCCCAAACAAATTTTCGGCACCGCTCAAGATATCACCGAGTACAAGCGGGCAGAAGAGACGCTGCGGCAGCAGAACGAACGAGAACTGCTGATGGCGACAATTACTCAGCACATCCGCCAGTCTTTGGATTTGGGCGAAGTGCTCAGCACGACAGTGACAGAAGTGCGCCAGTTCCTTCAGGCCGATCGAGTGATGATCGTCCGCTTTAACACCTGTACCGGCAGTCTCTGCGCCGGCCCGGCGACGGGGGCGGTAACAGTCGAATCTGTAGCTGCCAACTGCCAGCCGATGTTGGGGGAAACCCTGGAAAATTTCTGTTTTGATCAGTTCTATCTCGAAGCGTACCAACATCGAGCGATCCGACCGATCGCCGATGTCTCGGCCGCCGATTTGCCACAATATCAAATTGACTTGCTCGCACAATTTGATGTAAAAGCTTCTTTGGTGGTACCGCTAGTGCAAGGAGACGAGTTGTGGGGGCTGCTGATGGCCCACCAGTGCAGTCCCCGGCAGTGGATGCAGTTGGAAGTAGAGTTGCTGTCTTCTCTGGCCACCCAGTTGGCGATCGCCATCAAGCAAGCAGAACTATACCAGCAGTTGCAAGCCGCCAACCTCAAGTTAGAGCGCTTGGCCAGTTTAGACGAACTCACGCAGCTAGCAAACCGCCGCCGCTTCGATCGGTATTTAGAAGTGGAGTGGCGAAGACAAGCGCGGGAACAAACGCCTCTGTCGCTGATTCTCTGCGATATTGATTCTTTTAAAAGTTACAACGATACCTACGGGCACCCAGGGGGAGACGAATGTTTGCGGCAAGTCGCCGCGGCGATCGGCAATGCAGTCAATCGCCCCGCCGATTTAGTAGCTCGCTACGGAGGCGAAGAATTTGCCGTTATTTTGCCCAATACCGCGATTCAAGGCGCCGTGCTGGTAGCCGAACACATACAGCTCAAAATCGCAGCTTTGCAGCTTCCTCACGCTGGTTCTCAGGTGAGCCAGTACGTCACTCTCAGCCTGGGCGTAGCGAGTATTGTTCCTGGATCTGAATCGGGAGCCGAAATTCTGATTGCCGCAGCCGACCAAGCGCTTTATCAAGCTAAACGACTTGGGCGTGCTCGTATCCAACTATACCAGCCTGAGCCTGCTGCGGGCAAGCCGAATGGGACAGGCACTTCGATACTTCCTGTAGATTTTTCCCTACCCAATACTAATTTACCCTCTCCCACTAGCGCTTGACTAATTGCACTATTTGTTGATTCGGAGTAGTTATCCCTCTTGTGTCACTTTCGCGGTAGTATAATAACCCGCATTCCGCACCCACAACTGGCACATACGCGGATTGAGGGGGTAAAGTGAATCATCCGAAACAATAGTGAGTAAAAATACTGAATAATCTCGGTCACGCTGGCATCACGAGCGTTAAGAATTCCCGATCATAGACGTGAGGGCGTGAGTTAAATCTGATGTAGGTTAAAATTGCGCTCGTCACAAACCAAGTTTATGACCTCACTGTTACCTGAGTGATGGCGAAAATGCCTGAATTGCGATGGCAACCATAGTCAATCATCACCAAAAATAGTGTAAAGTTGCGCTGGGTATGAACGCTCAAATCAGGATTCAGCAGCCCATGCAGAAAGCATCTTCCATGAAAGTAGAAAACTTAGACCATCTGGGATTGGTAGCAGGTCTAGTTGATGACCTAGGAATTGTCCAAAAAATCAATGAATTAGTAGGCGAACAACCGGGCGAGACAGTCAGTCCTGGGCTGGTAGTTAAAGCCATGATTATAAATAATACCCTGAAAACCCCGCGACTTTAGTCCGGGGATGAAAGGGACAAAGAGGCTTTAGCCTCCCAGTCTATTTTCTGAGCTCTCAGGATGGCGCTGTCAAGTAAAACCATGTAAATCTTGGTGAACAACTCGAGGGATATTAAGCCAACTCTGGTAGCATAAGACTATCGTGATGAGGTCGAAGTCATGTTAGTTTTTGAGTTCAAGGCATACGGGAAAAAACAGCAATTTGACGCTGTAGATGAAGCGATTAGAACGGTGCAGTTCATCCGAAACAAAGCACTGCGGTTTTGGATGGAAAACGAAAAAGTTGATAAATACGCATTGAACAAGTATAGCGCTGTTTTAGCTAAGGAATTTCCGTTTGGCGATGACTTGAACAGCATGGCTCGACAATCGAGCTCAGAAAGAGCGTGGTCGGCAATCTCCCGATTCTACGACAACTGTAAAAAGAAAGTCCCAGGAAAAAAAGGATTCCCGCAATTTCAGAAACACAACCGCTCCGTCGAATACAAGACTACGGGCTGGCGTCTGGCAGACGACAGAAAATCAATCACTTTTACCGATAAAAAAGGAATCGGCAAACTTAAATTAAAAGGAACGCGCGACTTACATTTCTCTCAGCGCAGTCAAATCAAACGAGTACGTTTGGTGAGACGGGCAGACGGATATTATGTCCAGTTTTGCATTCAAGTTGACCGTTCTGAAAAGATTGAAATCACGGGTAACGCCATCGGGTTAGATGTAGGACTTAAAGAGTTTTACACTGACTCAAATGGCATTGCAGTTGATAACCCGCGTTTCCTCCGCAAGGGAGAACGCAGGTTGAAGAAAGCCCAAAAACGAGTTTCAAAACGAGTCAAGGGTTCGCAAAACAGAAAAAAAGCTAGAGCAATTCTAGGAAAGCGCCACCTCAAAATCAGCAGACAGCGTAAAGATTTTGCCGTGAAGTTGGCAAGATGCGTCATCCAGTCTAACGACTGCGTAGTCTACGAAGATTTGAGGATTAAAAATATGGTGAAGAATCACTCTCTAGCAAAATCGATTAACGACGCATCTTGGTATATGTTCCGAATTTGGTTGGAATATTTTGGCAAAGTATTCGGAAGAATTACGATTGCTGTGCCAGCTAACGGAACAAGTCAAGAATGCTCTAGTTGCGGAACAATTGTTAAGAAAAGTCTCTCAACGCGAACCCACGCTTGTCGGTGTGGATGCGTATTAGATCGTGACTGGAACGCAGCTAAAAATATCCTAAGTCGGGGATTGAGTACGGCGGGGCACGTCGGAACTTGGATCTTAGATCCGAACGCTTGTGGAGAATTGACCGCTACCGATGTTGAAGTAATTCTGCACCGGCAAGTCGATTCTGCGAATCAAGAATCTCCTCGGCTTTAGCCAGGAGAGTGTCAAAACCATAAGTTCAGGAGAGCAAGAAAAATTAGTTGACGAGCTAGGAATAGAAATTAGAATCGCACACTATCCCCCCTATACATCGAAGTATAATCCGATTGAACATCGTTTGTTTCCTCACGTAACCAGAGCCTGTCAAGGAGTAATTTTTACTCCTCTTGAGTTAGTGAAAAAACTCAGGGCAAAAACTCATACTAAAACCGGGCTTTCTGTGGTAGTAAATGTGAGCGATAAAATTTATGAAAGTGGTCTAAAAGTAGCTAAGGGATTTAAAGAAAAAATGAAAATTATTTTTGATGAATATCTACCAAAATGGAATTATCGTGCAGTTCCGACTATTTAGCAGACGCTAAAGTTATTAAATTTTCATTCCTTAGTCAATTTCGCGGTGATGAGATAATCGAGTCGCCAACTTTTCCAGAGGTGAAACTAACGGCGCAACAAGTTTTTCAAGCTGGATTGACTGCGGATGAAATTGCTGGCGATGCGTGAGTGTAAATATTGCTCAGTCTGACAGATTTTTCGCCCTCACGCACCGTACAACTACAACTACTTCGGTTCGTGACTCGCAATCCGCTTGCCTTCGCCATCATACACCTGCATCGGGATTTTGGCGTTTTCGGCGATCGCCTCCAAAGCTTTTTGCAATGTTTGAACGTGCTTTTCTACAGCTTGGCGAGTCTTCACAGCATTGTTGTTGTTTGCTTGGATGAAGGTTTGTTGCAGTTTCTGCACGTAACCGGGAGTCATCTGTACGGCAATCAAATCTTTGCTAACAGTATAGTCGCAAATCTTGGGGTTGCCTTTACAAGTTCTATCTAAATCCGTGCGGGCTTTTTGCAGATTTCTTTCTTCCTGCAACCTTACTTCTGCTTGCTGCAATGAAGTTTTGTAGGAAGCGATCAGGGGTTGGGCTTTCTGAGAATAGGCAGTTGCCGCCGGCACTTGTTCCGCGTAACTCAAAGCTCTTCGCCAGGATTCTGATGCTTTAAACCAGGCGTTTTTGCCCTCAAAAATTTGAGCTTCCGCTGCTAAAGTCACAGCTTGAGTATACGCATTTTCCGAAATTCCTTCGACATTTTTGCGCTCGCGAGCTTCTGAAAGTTTGGTTTCGTATTTGGGAACTAACAGTTTAGCTTGTTGGTAAGATGTCGTGCTCGTGGGAATTTCTGATAGGATGTCGAGGGATTCTTCCCAACCTGATTGTACTTGAGTCCAAGTCTCGGCTGTCTGAGCTACGGCTTCGCGAGCTTCTGCTATTTGGGCTCTACTTTTGGCCGCGAGCAGCGTTTTTTCGGCTTTTTTCTCTGTGCTTAACTGGCGATTTCCAGTTGCTAAATTTTTCCGGTATTCCTTCGTTTTTCTCTGAGCGAACTGATAAACTGGGCTGTCTGTGGGGATTTCTCCGAGTTCGGCGATCGCACTTTGCCACAGAGATTGCGCTTCTTGCCCGTTCTCGGCAGAATAAGGCGGATTTTGGGTTTTCTGGGCTGCTGACTGTGCGAGGCGCGCTGCATCGATCGCAGAGTTTAAATTCTGATTTTGCGAACGGTAGCTTTCCAGAGCGCTTTGAGCTTCACCGCGATGAATTGACCAGGAGGGAATCGGTTCTAAAAGGGCGATCGCCTGTTTTAACTGTCGCTGCGCTTCTTGGGGGCTGTTGGCAACTTTTGAGGTTTTCAGCGTCTTCGTCGAATTCTCGCTCAACTGTTTGGCATTAGCTAATGCAGTACATTCTCCGATGACGCAGGGGCGGCTCAGCATATAATAACCGCCTGCCAAAATTAGCGCCGCCATGCTGACCATTCCTGCTGCAGCCAGCATCGCCAACGGTGAATGCTTGGGTTTTTGGGCAACTGTTACCGCTTCCATATCCAGCGGATTGAAGGGATTGTCTGCAATATCTGTGGGTATGGCAGCTACTTTAAAGGCGATCGGAGCGGAATTGCTGGAACTCTCAGACAAATTGGGGAAATATTCTTCATCCCACGCATCTTTCCCATCCGTTTCTAACGGTATCTCCTCCTCTACATCCGCCGTCTGCGCCACATTTTCTGTTAAGACTATCCCGGTTTCTGCTGCGGGGATATTCTCTGTTTTTTTTAACAACTGCACTGTTTTTGGTCTTGACAAAACAGGGTTGTGCATGGTAAAAGAATGGAAAGCATAAGGCTGTTTTTGCCCGGTAATTTTTAGGCAAAGTCCAATCTGTTGAATAGATGCTGGTTCTATTTCGAGAATTGCTGCTTCTAGCACCGCAAAAGTCGGTTTGGCTTTGAGAACTAAACTGCGCGGGTGTTCTCCCACAACCGTTAAAGATTCATCTCGAACATCGCAACTAATATAAAGCGGTAAGTTTTTAAATCCGGCTGCTTGCAAGTGTTGCTGCAATTTTACTTCTAGAATTTGGGCGTTGCTTTGTCGCGTTGCTGCTGTCATATTTTTTCCTCTCTCTGATATCACCACTTTCGATTTTAGATTGGGGATTTTAGATTTTAGATTGCAGAAGAGTCGGGATTTTTGATCTGTTTGAACTTGAGCCCCGATTCATTCCCAATCTTAACTCTGAAAATTCAAGTTGCCAAAAAATCTTAACTCTCAAATCTCAACTGACAATGCCTGTCCATAACTTTCGCTGTAATAAACTTGAGTCACGTCAAAACGTCCGCCATATTGTTTGAAAGGTTCTGCTGCATAACCAAGCGGCAGCAAACAGCAAACATCTACTTCTTCGGGAATTTGAAAGGCTTCTTTCACCTTAGCGCTGACAAAACCTTCCATCGGACAACTGTCTACCCCAAAACTTTTAGCTGCAATCATTAAGTGGGCTACTGCGAGCATTGTATGTCTGTTTGTCCAAGCTTCTAGGGAGTCGAAGCAGGGACGGTTCTCGAACAATTGCGGGATTGCTTGTCGCATATAACCGGCTAAATTGTCATTCATTGCCCCTGTGGCTTTGCCCAATTCGATGACGGCTTCGGTGTTTTCGGGGCTGGCGGCGCGCCGGTCGCCACAACAGATTAAGACTACTGGGGCTTCTACCACTTGGCGCTGATCGAAGGCGCAAGCTTTTAATTTTTGTTTGCTGGCTGGATCTTGAAGTACGATAAACCGCCAAGGCTGTAAATTGTAACCAGAGGGCGATCGCACTCCCAACCGCAAAATCTCTGCCAATATTGCTGGGGGAATCGGATCTGGTTTGAAGCTGCGGGCGGCGCGGCGGCTTTCGATCGCGGTTTTAACATTAATTGAAGGTTGGATTTCAATTGTCATGGATAATTGGTAATTGGTAATTGGTAATCGGTAATTGGGCATTGGCCCGCGCAGGGCATGGGGCATTGGGATTGGGGCATGGGGCATTGGGCATTGGGATTGGTAACTTAAAAAAGTTGAATTGTTTTTCTTCCTTCTTCCTTCTTCCCTCTGCATTCTTCCTTCTTCCTTCTTCCTTCTTCCTTCGTCATCCCAAGCCCAACTCGCGCTTGAGCAAATTAATCGACTTAGAGCCGATGTAATTTTCGGAGCATATCAGTTGCGGGGGACGAATAATATCTTCTCTAGCCGCATTGATGGCAGCTTTTACTGTAGCAAAACTCGGTTGGTCGCAAAAAATTGTTCTGGCCGATCGCACGATCGAGTTAATCTTGTATTCGTCTGACACCAAGGCCGTCATCACCAGCAAATCCTCTCCCCGGATGCTGTGGATGATGACTTCGGTCGATCGCAGCATTCCCGGACTCAGGCTAACGAGACCCAAATAACTGTCTTTCGGCAAACCCCCAACTAGCTGGATTTCCTGGCTGTAGTCGTAGATGTCTACGGGAATAACTCGCACTGAACGCGGTGCCGAAATCGATTCTGCTTCTCCGATAAAATATCGACTCGTGATCACAGTTCCCGAAGAGATTTGATCCAAAAAAGTACCTAGCTGTTCCATCGGCACTAACTGTATGGGAATGCGAAGAGCTTGTTCGAGTTCTTTCGCCATCAGTTCACCCACGCCGATGTCTTCTGTGGGGGCTGTGACGAGCACTCGGGCGCTGCACCTGAGCCGCCAGTCAATTTCGGTCAAAAATAATTCCCTCGCTTGGTTGAGCGTACAGCCCTGTCCCAGCAGTTGATCGATACTTCCTTGCACTATTTTGTTGGCAAGGGGATATTCTTCGAGGATCGGAGATTTGAGTTTGTTGCCTACCACTTCGTTGCCTTGAGCGCGGACGTAAATGCCCGATCCGGCTTGGGCTTCTACGAGTCCGGTATTTTCGAGCTGTCGGTAGACTTTGCTGATGGTGTTGCGGTGCAAACCCGTCTGCATGGCTAGCTGTCTGGTGCTGGGCAAGCGGTGTCCGGGCGGAAATTGTCGCGAGGCGATCGCAAACCTGATTTGATTGAATAGTTGGGTGGATGCTGGAATATCGCTATCGGTTTGAATATGAAATTGAACCATATTAAAGGCTCCGAGGACTTCAACTTAGTATTTTTATAACGTCGAGTACCGCGCCTAGGATTGCTCGGATATCTCTGTCTATAGCATAATCTTATTTGGTCGCTCTGCGGCAGCCGTTCTGCCGAGCGGGCGATCGCGCCGAAGAGATGATTAATCGCAGCCTCTGGAGTTTCCCTCAACAATCAGGTACTTTCAAGTCTTAGTTTTATTTACTCTGCAATTTTGAGATCGCTTGCTGTTTTTCTACCCGTCAGCAAATAAGTCCGCATTTGCCCTTTACCTTTAATCTCGATCTCGCCGCGATCTTCAAATTCATATTTATCCTGCAGCAACTTATAAGTATAGTGGCTGACTTGAATGCGACCTGTTATGCCGTGAGATTCCATGCGGCTGGCTGTATTCACGGCATTTCCCCACAAATCGTAAATAAATTTTTTAGTGCCGATTACCCCCGCTACCACCGGGCCGCTATTAATCCCGATGCGGAGGTCAAATTTCGCGTCTAGCTTCACATTTAATTCATCAATTGCTGCTAGCATATCCAGCGCCATTTCGGCGATCGCCTCTGCGTGGTCCGGGCGTTCAATGGGAATGCCGCCTGCTACCATGTAAGCGTCCCCGATCGTCTTGATTTTTTCTAACCCGTGCTTCTCGCTCAGTTGGTCGAAAGTTGAGAAAATTTCATTCAGCAAAAATACTAATTTAGTTGCAGGCATGGTGGTAGAAATTCTGGTAAAATTCACCAAATCGGCAAAAAGAATTGTTGCTTTTTCAAACTTATCTGCAATTAGCCCCGGTTGGTACTTCAACCTGTCGGCGATCGGTTCTGGCAAAATATTTAGCAGTAAACTTTCAGTTTTTTTCTGTTCTTTCCTGAGTGCCGATTCCATCTTCCTGCGCTTAGTTATATCATGAAAAAACACAGAAATGCCGTCGTGAGAAGGAAAAACCCGGACTCCCAACCACACTTTTAAGGGACGATAATATTTTTCAAAAGCCACTCCAATTTGTTTGGCTACAGCTTCATGATACTCTTTATAAAAATCCGAATTCACGAATTCGGGAAACTCTTCCCAAAAATTTTTACCGTAAAGTTCTTCCTGCGAGCGCTTCAAAAATTGCGATCCTTTGTAATTGACGTAAGTAAATCGCCACTGGGTGTCGAAAGCAAAAAAAGCATCGCTCATTCCTTCTAAAAAATTGACAATTTGCTCGTCTGTAGAACGCAGTTTTTCTTCTACTTGTTTGTTCTTGATCTGTGCGCGCTTTAATTTAGTTATATTTATTCGCAACTCCATCTGGTTGATAATTTGCCGTCCTAAAGTCCGCAGCGCTTCTAGCTGCTGTGGGGTGAGATTGCGAGGGATTGTATCTATCGCGCACAAAGTGCCGATCGGATAACCGTCAGGAGTTACTAGCGGGGCTCCAGCATAAAACCGAATATTTGGATCGGAAGTTACTAGCGGATTGCCGGCAAAGCGATCGTCATCTAGAGCATTGGGTACAACTAGCAATTCCTTGGGATTTAAAATAGCGTGGGCGCAAAAAGCTAACTCTCTCGGAGTTTCGGGCGCTTCCAGACCGACTTTAGATTTAAACCACTGTCGGTTAGAATCTATTAAGCTTACTAAGGCAATAGGAGTGCCACAAATATAAGATGCTAAAGCTGTTAGGTCATCAAAAGCTGCTTCGGCTTCTGTATCGAGAATGTTGTAGCGGTGAAGTGCTTCTAGCCTCTCTTCTTCGTTGCTGGGCAAAGGTGCAGCTTGCATCGGAGGCCGCGAGGATATAGGTTTACGAACAATGCGTGGAACTATTAGTGCTGCGAATTTTCTGACTTGCGAGATTACTTTTTTAACTAATATCAAAAGACTTGTTTTCCAACCTTTATTCATCTTTATTTATTTTTTTTCACCCCGGATGGAACTGCGTATGTGCGATCGAACTCGGCTCTACTTACGTATTTACCGCCACTAACTCCTCAATCTCTGGAGCTTTTGTCGGCAATTCGCCTGTCAATAGTTCTCTACCCTCATCGATGACAAGTATATCATCTTCTATGCGTATCCCCCGCACATCTGCAAATTTTTCCAACTTTTCCCAGTTTACAAAATCTTTATATTTGGCGCGGTTTTCTGGGTTATTTAAGATTGCCGGAACTTGATAAAATCCCGGTTCGATCGATACCAGCATTCCCGGACGCAAAACTCGATTCAACCGCAAAAATCCCAACCCAAAGCGACTGCTTCTGGTTCTTCCTTCTTCATAGCCAGCCAAATCTCCTAAATCTTCCATATCGTGAACATCCAAACCGATTAAATGTCCGATACCGTGGACAAAAAATAGCGCGTGAGCATCCATTTCTACTAAATCTTCAACATTGCCCCGCAAGATACCTAAATCAACCAATCCTTCCGCCATAATTCGAGCAGCTAACAGATGAATATCTTGATATTCCACCCCCGGACTAATTTGATCGATACAAGCATCGTGCGCTGCCAAAACCACATCATAAATCGCTCTTTGAGTCGGAGAAAACTTGCCAGAAACCGGCCAAGTGCGAGTCACATCAGCCGCCCATCCGGTTGATGTTTCTGCACCGACATCTGCTAACAACAAATCTCCGGTTTGTAGGGGATTGTGATAATGTTCGCTGTGCAGCACTTCTCCATGCACCGTCACGATACTGGGATAGGCATAGGTCATATTTTTGGAGATGATGACACTTTCCATTGCAGCGCGCACCCCTGCTTCAATTTGAGCATTTCGAGTGGCCGCCATTCCCGCTTTGTGAGCTTCTACAGTGACAGCCGCAGCTTGACGCAATTCGGCCAAACTGGCTGCATCGTGGCTCAGGCGCAGAGATATAATTGCCTTGGTTAATTCTAGGTCGATTCCGGTTGGGGATTTGGGCGGTGCCAGAGGGCGAGCGAGAATTTGAGACTGTTCCAACTGAGTCCAAGAATCCTGAACTGCGATCGTGGTTGCATTTGTAGATCGCGATTTCAATTCGGCCATTGGGAAAGCAGCATCAGCCCCAATTAGTTCGGCAATTTCTGCTCTTTTCGGCATTTCTCCGTGCCAAAGCGTGCTGCTAGCAGGTGCGTCATCTAAGAACAATTCTAATTTGCCCGATTCTAAGCGAATGGCAGCATTTTCTAAGGGCAAACCAGCAAAATATAGAAAGTGGCTGCTGGCACGAAAGGGATAAGTAAGTGCCGGATAATTGCGAGGAATGCTGCGCCCCGACCATAAAATTACCGGAAAATTAATTAAACGGGCCAGTTTTTGCCGCCGTTGGTGTAGAGTATTAGTCAACAAATCATAACCTTGTGTAATTGTCATGGGTAAAAACCTATAATTTTGAGTTGGGTTTGCAGTCAGCCACAAGTTTTTGCATTCTCAGCATTAAAGCACTAAAATTATGACTGCCAACTTGGCAGCCATTTTTGCGAAAATTCTCATCGGTCACTTCTTTTTTGCTAGCATTTATAGGCTGTCTTGTTTATAGCCTTTGTCCTCATCGCCTGGATGATTTGGTTAAGCAGTAAGCCCGATCCATCGGGAGGAAAACAGGCTGCAAGTGCTACTTGGCAGGCAATTAGCAGAAATGTGACAACACCTGCAATTAGTCAAATTCCTTGGTCTGGTTTTTGTTGATTGGGTGACGTGAGCGATCGCCTCTCTTGACTGTTTGATATATGAGACTTTAAAGTATAAGTAAAATTCACAGAAAAAACATGAAAATTTCTCATACAGATCCTCAAACTTCTGTGCAAGTACGCGACTGGCCGATCGCACACTTACCGGGATTGAGCAAGGAAAACCAATCTCAACTGGAAGAGTGCAGCATCACCACAACCGGACAACTAATTCGCATGACGAAAACGCAGGCGGCGAAAGTGTTGCTAGCCAATCAATTACAGATTAACATTCAATATATTAATAAATGGGTAGCGATGGCAAATTTGGCTCGAATTCCAAGTGTAGGGTGTCAGTATTGCGGGCTGTTACTTCACGCCGGCGTTGCTTCGCCGGCTCAATTGGCTCAAATGCCCGTGGAGAGATTGCACCAACAAATTTTAAGGCTGCACGTAGCGACAATGCAGCGCAATGACTTAACTCCTTCAGTCGATCGCGTGCAAAAATGGGTTCAACAAGCTAGATCGGTCAGTAGTCATTAGTCAGTTGTCATTAGTCAGTTGTCGGTTGTTAGTTGTTATTAGTTATTGGTTAATTCCCAATTCCCAATTCCCCATTCCCCATTCCCCATTCCCCCATATTATGTCAATTCAAGTTTACGGAATCCCGAACTGCGGAACCTGCAAAAAAGCTTTCCAGTGGCTCAAAGATAGCGATGTTAATTACGAGTTCATTAACACAAAAGAACAGCCGCCGACTCGCGAAACAATTCAAAGCTGGGTAGCTGCTTTGGGTTTTCAACCCATGCGAAATACTTCCGGTCAATCTTACCGCGCTTTGGGCGATGACAAGAAAAATTGGACTACCGAACAGTGGGTGGAGGCTTTTGCTAAGGATGCGATGCTGCTGAAACGTCCTCTTTTCGTTAAAGATGGAACGGCTGTTTTAGTAGGTTTCAAAGAAGACGCAATTAGAGAAAAATTGGGGCTTGAAAATGGCTGAGTTCAGCCTGTTGTTCGCCGCAAAAACTTGAGTTCGCCCATATCATCCGAGAAACCCCAACGCTCGTAAAACGGCATCATGTTCGGCAAACAATTAAGATAAAAATGCTCGACAGCTTGCAGTTCAGGATGAGTTAAAACTGCATCCATCAACTTCGCACCCAGTCCCATCTTTCTGTGTGTCGGCTTGATAATCACATCAAAAATCATGGCTCTATATACGAAATCGGTAATGACGCGGGTAATGCCAATTAGCCGATCGGTCTCATCGACAAAACCAATGATAACATCAGTCGCCGCCAGCATTTTCACAACATCTTCCCGCGTCCGCTTGTCGCTCCAAAACTCGTTTTTGTACAAATCCATCAAGTCAGAAACCTGGTTTTCGGTCAAAGTTTCGACAATTCGGTAGTTATCCATTTTATCTGTCATACTCTACTTTACCGTAATCTAGTTTAATTGCGCGATCGGCTAAATCAAAATAGCGATCGTCGTGACTAATCACAAACACCGTTTTCCCCCGCCGCTTCAACTCCGGTAGCAACTGCTTGTAAAAAATATCCCGGAAAAACGGATCTTGATCCGAAGCCCATTCATCAAACAAATAAATCGGTCTATCTTCCAAATAAGCCGTCAGCAAAGCCAGCCGCTTTCGCTGTCCCTGAGACAAAGCCGTAGTGGACAAAACTCCCTCTTTCACCTGAACTTTATCCTCCAAATGAAACTCTCGCAAATATTCAGCCGCCTGCTTGTCCAAATCGCGATCAGTCATCCCCAAAAGCCTTTCAAACAGATAGAAATCCGAAAAAATCACAGAAAAATGCTGCCTGTACCACTCTCGATTTCCATCAGTAATTGGCTGGCCATCTAAGAGAATTTCTCCCGATTCAGGAATGTACAAACCAGTGATTAGCTTAGCTAAAGTAGACTTACCGCTGCCGTTACCGCCAATTATAAACACCAATTGACCCGGATGAAACTTCAAATTAAGCTCGCCCAAAATAAAATTGCTGTCTTCTTTTTCTCCCGGATAGCTGTGAATTACTCGATTTAACTCCAGCCTATCCCACTCAGCAGTTTGAATCGGTTTAACCGTTGAATTTATCTCAGATTGACTCGCCAAAGCCAATCCCATTCTCTCTATCTTTTCCACAGAAGTATTAGCACGAAAAATCGCCGGCAACCTTTGCAAAATATTCTGAAACGGAGACATTAAATAGGTACTTGTCAGAATGTAAGCGGACAAAACCGGAGTAGAAACTGGCACAAACTGGGGTAAAGCAAATAACAGCAAACCCATCAGCATAAAAAATAGCAACTGCCCGACTCCAATCGCAACTGCACCAGTATTCAAAGCAGTCACGTTATAATCGCGGGAAGCATCAGCACTCACCTGCAATTGTTCCGTAAAAAACTCTTGGCGGCGCAAGGAATGCAGTTTAAGTTCCTTAATTCCATCAGTAATACTGCGAAAATGCTTAAACAATATATCTTGTTCTTCTCTGGCTAAATCGAAGAATTTCCGCATTTTGCTGAGCAACAACTGCACCGTGCCAATCATCAGCACCAGAAAACAAAATACAACCACAAAAACCGTACCAGAAATGGTGCTTAAATAAGTTAAGCAGCCCACGACAACGGCGATATCAACACAAAGAAAAGGAATCAAAAATATAGTATTAGAAAGCGTTCCCACATCATCAGTCAGAGTTGCCAGCAAGCGGTTAGCGCCCAACTCTTCCAAATTCCGCAAAGGAGTAGACAAAATGCCACGGCTCAAACTCAGCCGCAGATTGTAAACAGCTTCTTGAGAGAGATAAATTAACAAAAATTGGGATACAAAGCCACTCAAAAGAGCCAAGATTGCCAATCCCGCAAAATACCAGACTAAATTACCATTGGAATTGTCGCTGATGGCGCGGTTGATTAGGGAAATTAACATAGCGCTGCAACCGCCGCTGATTAAGCCTGTGAGTATGGCGATGGAAACATTTAACCAAGAAGCTTTTAATAGTAACCAAATTACATTCATCTAATTTTACTCTTAATTTAACTTTTGAAACTCAGGTGCAAACCAACCAAATCCCTGACTTCTTGGTAACAATCTCGATTACTACTGAATAAATTTGATTCAGCAGTCGGGTTTCTTGATATTCGCATCCCCCAATAGAATTAATTTTATTCTTGCACTTCCGTTTCCTGGGTTTCAAATACAACCAGCTCATAAATATCGAGCATCGACATTTGCACTTCCACGGAAGCGAAGGAAACTATTGCTGATTCTCCCTCATATTCCCGAAACAACCATTCATTTGATTCTGTTTTAATATATTGTGCGACTAAAAACTCAGATTGATTGACTAACACATATTCACGGAATTCAGGGATCGAGCGATAAAACCGAAACTTATCCTCCCGATCGAAATCCTTGGTAGACTTAGAAAGCACTTCCACAATCAGCACAGGATTGAGTATTTCATCTTTCCGTCCCTCTGTGCAAACTAATTCTCCTTCAACTACCATCACATCTGGATAAGTCCCGCGTCGATACCGAGGAATCCACAACCGCAAATCGCTCATAAATGGTCTGGCATTCTTTTCCCGCAAAGCAGATTTTAAGAACGCATAAATATTACCGATTATCTGGCTGTGATTAATACTACCACCCGTCATTTGTACAATTTGTCCATCGCGGTATTCATTTCTAAACTCAGCAGTTTCCTCTAACTCCCGGTACTCATCTGGAGTATAAAACTTTTCCTTACTTTGTACTAACATTGTTACCTCTGTACTAACTTTTATCTGCGTTAATTTGCGTTAATCTGCCTACATCTGCGGTTAAAAATCATAATTCACAGTATATCACAACAAAAAAAAAACGCCCAACTTCAAAGAGTCAGGCGTTTTCCACTATTTCAAAACCCAGAAAAATTAATCTCCGCGAGACACCAAATTCGATTCAATTTTGGCAGCCACCACAGGTTGCACCTGACTCAATGCCGACTGCAACATGGGAGTTTTGGTAATAGCATCATTAGCCAAATTAAACAAAGGGTTAGACAAAATTCCCGCCAATGTTGTCGCAACCAAGGTGAGTACAACGCTGACTTGCAAAGGCCGCATTCCCTGAAGGTTCCAGCGAACTTCGGGATAATTTTTTACCGCGTCTGACATTTCTTGAGGTTCTTTTACTACCATCATCTTGACAACGCGGATGTAGTAGTAAATCGAAACTACGCTGGTAACTAATCCCAGAATAACTAAGCCGTAAAGTCCTGCTTGCCAGCCGGCCCAGAACAGATAGATTTTGCCGAAAAATCCAGCCAGGGGCGGAATTCCACCGAGAGAAAGCAGGCAAATACTTAAGGCTAAAGTTAACAGCGGGTCTTTTTGGTACAAACCCGAGTATTCGCTAATTTGGTCGGTTCCAGTCCGCAGCGAGAACAGGATGATGCAGGCGAAAGCACCCAAGTTCATAAACAGGTAAACCAACAGATAAAATATCATGCTGGAGTAACCGGCTTCTGTTCCTGCAATCAAACCCAGCATTACAAAACCGGCTTGGGCGATCGACGAATAAGCCAAAAGCCGCTTCATGCTAGTCTGGGCGAGGGCAACCACATTTCCCAACACCATGCTGAGAATGGCTAAGGCCGTGAACACGAAGTGCCACTGTTCGGTAAGTGCGGGGAAAGCAGTTGTTAACAAGCGGATTGCTAGGGCAAAACCTGCTGCTTTGGAACCGACAGAAAGAAAGGCAACAACGGGTGTAGGAGAACCTTCGTAAACGTCAGGAGTCCACTGGTGGAAGGGAACTGCAGAGATTTTGAAGGCGATGCCGGCGATCGCAAAAACCAAAGCAATCACCAAACCGAGAGATTGACCTTCATTCACACTAGAAAGGTTAGCCGCGATCGCACTTAACTTAGTTTCGCCGCCCGACAACCCGTACAGCAGCGAAATTCCGTAGAGAAACACCGCCGAAGAAGAAGCCCCAATTAACAAATATTTCAAAGCAGCTTCATTGGAACGCGGGTCGCGTTTTGTGTAACCTGTCAGCAAATAAGACGAGATACTCAGAGTTTCCAACGAAATAAAAATCATCACCAATTCATCAGCGCCGCTGAGGAACATTCCCCCCAAAGTAGCGGTTAGTAAAATGCCGATGAATTCCGCTAAAGCAGTACCAGTTTGCAGTACATAGCGGACGGATATCAAAATAGTGACAGCCGCAGTCAAAGCGATAATGCCGCGAAACACTAAACTCAAGGCATCGCTGTTAAAACCGCCTAGAAACGAGATGGTATCCGTGTTATCCCACTGCAAACACAAGGCAGCGACGGCGGCCAGCAAACCCGCAACGGCAGCGTAGGGAGTCCAACCCGAGGAACTGCGGCCTACGATTAAATCGCCGACGAGAACCACCAAGAGGGTGATGATGACAATTCCCTCTGGCAAGATAGTTCCAGCATTTAGCTGGGCGGCAAGAGTAGCAAAATCCATATTTTCAGGCAGGTTGGGTAGTACAAGCCGCAAAGGCTGTAATGGGCAGTGAACTCGTAAAAATTCTTTACCAAACACAGATTGTAGCGGATTACAGCTTCCCGATCCCAATTGGGCCGGTGTTTGTTGCCGGAGAGTTGATACTCGGTAGCGGTTTTGCATACATTGGCGCGCATTGTAGAGATTGCCAACCGAAAGCATCCAGGATACAAGCCCCCGGATTCATCCGTCCAGAAATAAAAAACCTGCATCAGATAAAGGAACCCCCCGAATTTATCTCGCGCAAGTCAATCCTTCAATTCTTTAATCTAAAATCTAAAATCTAAAATCGATTGACTGGTGCCACCTGCGACTCTCGTCGCGATCGACCATAACTGCCACAATATAGAAAGTTAAACCAGTAATTCGGCATGACTGACTCGCTAAGTGCCTACAAACCACTTATTCTCAATGACTTCAACAACCGCCCCGACTGCGAAAATGAATTTCAAAAACAAGCTGCAACTCGGTTAGTAGAATTGGCAAAAGTGCGATCGGGCAAGCTTGTTCTAGATATCGCCACCGGAACAGGTTTAGCGGCGATTGCGGACGATGCACTTAGGTCGATCGGGATCGAGAAAATATCAGTCGCCTTTTCTACACCAGGAATGCAATAGCTAGTATGTCTAAACTACTCAATTACATCTGTATATTTATTATTACCTGCTGGCTGCTGTTTGCCTGTCAGTCTTCGCAACCTTTAAAAGTAAAACGTCCTTCCCTCAAAGTATCTTGTGTTCCTTTTGTTGGCTATACACCTCTGATCGTTGCTCAAGAGAAAGGATTCTTCAAAGCGCAAGGGGTAGACGTGGAACTCAGCTATATAAAGCACTCACAATTGCTTTTCGCGGATTTCAGTGCAGGGAAGTATGATGCGATCGCATTGACCTTGGGCGATTTTGTGATTTTGAGTGCCACATATCCTGATATACAAGCTGTGATGGTTGTGGATGAATCGACAGGGGCAGATGTGGTAGTCGCGCAATCGGATATTAAAACAATCCCTAACTTGAAAGGAAAAAATCTTGGTGCAACTCTAGGCGACTTTAGCGAGGTTTTCGTTACTGAGATGTTGAAAACCTCTAAGCTGACAAGCGATGATGTTAGACTGGTTAAAGTCGAGACTTTTGAAGTTCCCAATCGCTTACAAAACAATACTATCCAAGCAGGACACACTTGGGAACCCTATCTTTCTGAAGCATTAAAATTAGGGGCGCATATCCTGTTTACCAGCAAACAAACCCCAGGCTTAATTTTGGATTTAATCGCGTTTCGGGGTGAGGTGATACGCGATCGCCCCGAAGATATTCGCGCCTTTGTGCGAGGCGGGCTTCAAGGCTTGTCCTATTGGGAAGCAAATATTCCCGAAGGAAAGGAGATCGTGAGCAAAGCGTTGAATATTCCCATCAATACCATTTCTTTCGAGGGAATAGACCTCACTGACTTTGCAGACAATCAATTTTTTTTTCAATCAAACAGTCCTAATTATATCTACAAAACCGCCAAGAAATATGCGGACTTTTTTATTCGCGCTGGCAATGTGACGCGCCTTCCCAATCTAGAAACCTTGTTCAATTCTTCTTTCTTAACCCCCCCTCCTAGTCTTAAACCATGAAGCGATTGTTTTTCAACAGCATTCGTACAAAGTTAATCGTGTCGTTTCTCGTCGTTGCTCTGATTCCGTTGCTGTTGCTAGCATTTATCAACAAGCAGACAACTGAAAAGGCATTGACCGACAACGCACGACAAGCCCTATCTGCGGCGGCTAACGAAACCGCTTACAGAATAGATGGGTTTATCGATGGGAATCTCAATGCCGTGCGCGTAGAAGCGATTTTACCAGGTTTGGCTGCCTATCTGGGCATACCTCCAGAACGGCGAAATGGTAGTCCCCAAGAGATGTTAGCGACTGAAACCTTAACCAGGCTCAGTCGCAAAGATACGCTTAATATTATCTCCTATGCCTTGCTCAACTTAAAGGGACGGAATGTACTCGATACGAATACACTGGATGTGGGACGAGATGAATCCGGTCAAGATTACTTCCAAGAACCGCTCAAAACTCAACTATCTTTTGTTTCTAGCATTAGGCAATCGCCGACAATTCCCAACCTCGTTACGCTCTTCTTTAGCAGTCCTGTTCGCGATGCGAAGGGAAATATATTGGGTATATTGCGGGTGACATACAATGCCACATCTGTCCAGCAGTTGGTGAGTCGGAAAACTGAACGTGCAGGTGCGAAATCGTTAGCCGTTCTTTTAGATGAGAACTATATCCATCTGGCACATAGCACTACACCTGAACTTCTTTTCAAATCAATTGTGCCTTTGTCACCCAATGTTGTAGCACAACTGCAACGCGAAGGACGTTTGCCTAAAAATATAACGGAAGAACTTGCAATCAATTTGCCCGACCTCAAGCAGGCTTTAGACACTAAACAGCCTTATCTAATCACACGATTGACAGCTACGGGTAATAATGAGTTAAGCCTCTTAGCGATCGCCCGCCTGCAATATCAACCTTGGTCAGTCCTTTTCGCACAACCCATTGCCGTTGCCCTAGCACCTGTAGAAAAACAAATACAGGATGCACTTCTTTTATTAGCAATCATCGCCACAATTGTAACTATCATCGCTTTGGCGATCGCGCAACTATTAACAAAGCCTGTGATTTACCTCACCCAAGCAGTTGCCGAGTTTACGGCGGGTCACTTAGATATGCGTGTGAAGATGCGATCGCGAGACGAAATCGGTCTGCTAGCACGATCATTCAACAGCATGGCGAGGCAAATCCAAGAATCCTTTGAAACCCTCGAAGACAAAGTTAAAGAACGAACATCAGAACTCGCTAATGCTAATCAGGAAATCATTACCCTCAACGAAAAACTCAAAGTAGACAACCTCCGTTTAGGTGCAGAATTGAATGTGGCGCGTCAGATCCAGCAAATGATTTTGCCCAACCCTCATGAACTGGAAATTGACGGACTAGATATCGCCGGATACATGGAACCCGCCGATGAAGTAGGAGGGGACTACTACGACGTGCTACAGATCGATGGTGTTGTCACACTGGCGATCGGTGATGTCACCGGACATGGGCTGGAAAGCGGCATTCTGATGCTGATGGCGCAAACCTCAGTTCGCACCCTGCAAGAGATTCGTGGACTAGATCCAGTTCGATTCCTGGATGTACTCAACCGTACCCTCTACAAAAACGTGCAGCGCATGAATTCTGAGAAAAGTCTGACGCTGGCGATTTTGAACTACTCCGAAGGACGGATCAGCATCAGCGGTCAACATGAAGAAACGCTAGTGGTGCGAAAAAATGGAGATGTTGAGCGCATCGACACGATGGAGTTAGGCTTCCCGATCGCTTTAGATGATGATATCGCAGACTTCATCAGTCACGTCCTGATTGAGCTAGAACCTGGAGATGGCGTGGTGCTTTATACTGATGGGATTCCAGAAGCCTATAACATCCGCAAAAAGCAGTATGGACTAAAGCAATTGTGTCAAGTAATTAGTCAAAATTGGCACAAGTCGGCAGCAGGAGTTAAGGATGCGGTGATTGTAGATGTGCGGCAACATATCGGTAAGCAGAAAGTGTTTGATGATATTACGTTGCTAGTCTTTAAGCGGCAGGCTGACGTTACTGAAAATGGAAATTTAGTTAATAATATTATCTCCTCCAAATAAATTCTACAATGAAGAACAAATTTTGAGGAATATTTTATGAAAGTAAACTACCAAGCAAGAATTGATTTAACAGCAGACGAGTTAAAAATAATTCTGTCCGAGTAGCGAACTCTACCTAATCAACAAAAAATTCAGGCACTTGATTGGTTAAAAACTGGAGCGAGTCAAAGCCTTACAGATGTATCTGAACGTTTAGGTGTACATAGAATTACTGTACATAGGATCTGGAATTAAATAACTTACAATTTTAATGGTTATTGTGGGATGGGCCGATTCCGCCCGTCCAAAAAGGAAGGGCCCGACGCCCACCCCACTTTCAAGAGTGTAAGTTATTTAATTCTTATTCCATAGATGGTTAAAACAATATAGTGCTCGCGGTCTGTCAGATAAGTGATCCCCAATAATAAAACTGTAGGCACACTATCTATTAGCCTTAATCTATCTTACGTTTTTTTAGGTGGAGCTACTTAGAAGATGGTTTGGGAACTGCAACGCTGGTAACACGGACATTCGGATCGAGGGCGTCACCTTGAGAGTAAATATAATCAAATGCAGCTCGATCTTTAAGCATATTTGCCCGCAAAAACAGGGCGCTCCAACGGGCGATCGTTTCAATACCCACGGCTTGCTCTAAGGTAGCAGTATTGCGATCGGGGTTCGCACCCGCAGGGTTATTAACATTAGTGATGCTAAAGTGATTTGCACCCATAACAGTAATCAAAGCTTTGGGTGGTGTTTGAATTTGGTCAAAGGTGCTGTGAGATCGATCGGGCAGGGCGACACCATCGATACCGCCTTGAATCAACGCCACTGCAATGCCATCATTAGCGATGGCGACAAATTCATTTGAAATCGGATTGCGTAAGTTAGCTCCAAAAAATGCACCCGCTAATAGTTCTTTCGGGCGCGTAAATGGCTCTTGACACAAATACAATTCTGGGAGACATTTGTTAGCAATCACCGATAACCCCACTGCACCACCAAAAGAATGACCCAATAAACCCAGGCGCTGCGTATCGATAACAGACGCGATCGGAGATGTGGGCTTTTTGTTTTCGATCGCCATCTGCGACAAAACCGCCGCAATTTGCGAAGTTTCCGACGCCAAATTAGGCGGTGAAGTGGGATTGAAGGGCGAAGGGCGCAAATGGTTCGGAACGACTACCACAAAGCCGTACCGCGCCACGTGGCTAGCGTAATCTGAATAAAAGGATTTATCTACCAGCGCACCTTGCAATAAAAGTACAATGGGGAAAGAGTAATTACCCGAATTAAGATCCGATGGTTTAGGATAATAAATGTCACCTAAATCGTTATTAGCAGATATCGTCGTACTGTAAAAGCTGGTTTCTTTAAATGGCGGTGCATAATCGATTGCTGTGGCAAAGACTTTGCCCCCAAGGACAACAAACGCAGCAATTACACAAACAATTGCTAGGGCTTTTTCTGAAAAAAAATGAGCGGTTAAATTCATCATTATTTTGGGTTTGAGAGTGCGTGCATAAGCTACTAAAAAAAAGCAAGTCGGCGACCCTTGGTAATTTAACGAGCTTTGCCGGAAAAGGTTTCGGACTCTGTGACAAATAGTAGGGGCGGGTTCACCAACAAAACCTGCCAACAATCTCCAATCTCAAAAACCCGCCCCGACCGGGATCTTATGGTTAATCGATCGCACGTGATATGACTCCTAAATAAACACGATTCACAATTTTACACCCTGTGGGAATACTTGGATTTTAGTGCGGCTTATAACCGACAAAATCTTCTTTATAAAAACGTTTTTTAGAGTGGTGAATCGGAATTTCGATTTCCAATGTCGCCCCTCGATCTGGTATCGAAAGACAACGGAGTTGCCCGCCGTGGTTTTCCACTACAATAGCATAGCTAATCGATAACCCCAAACCCTTTCCTTGACCCACTTTCTTCGTTGTAAAAAATGGCTCAAATATGCGCTGTTGAATATCTTCGGTTATGCCCGGCCCATTATCAGTAATATAAATACCCACTTGACATTCCGAGAGTAACTTCGTGCAAATAGTAATAGTAGGGATTGGGCTGCTATCATCTACATCGTTTGCCGAACTTTTTTGTGATTGCAACGCATCAATCGCATTAGTCAGGACGTTCATAAAAACTTGATTCATTTGCCCCGCGTAGCATTCTATCTTAGGCAGATCCTCATACTCTTTTACCACTTTAATTATCGTTTGAGCTGCTTCATCTTTCAGCCGATGCTGCAAAATCATCAGCGTACTCTCAAGTCCTTCATGGATATCCACCGCTTTCAACTCAGATTCATCGAGTCGGGAAAAATTCCGCAGCGATCGGACTATTTCTTCGATCCGGTCAGCTCCTATTCTCATAGAAGCAATTAACTTCGGCAAGTCATTGCTCAGAAAAGTGAGATCCATCGCCTCCAATTGTTCCTGGATAGCTGCTGTGGGATTGGGAAAATCTTCTTCGTAGAGTTGCACCAGCCTCAGCAAATCTTGAGTGTACTCTGTTACCGGAGAGAGGTTCCCTTTAATGAAACTAATCGGATTGTTAATTTCGTGAGCTACCCCCGCTACGACATTCCCCAAACTTGACATTTTCTCGCTTTGGATGAGTTGAGCTTGCGTATGTTGTAACTGTTGTAGAGCCAGCTCTAGCTGCTGGGATTTCTTCCGCTCCTTAGCCTCGGACTCCCGCAATCGCGCATTTTGCTCGTGCAATTTTTTTTGCAAACGCTGAATAGTTAGTTGATTTTCGACACGAGCTAAAACTTCTTCTAAATGAAATGGCTTGGTGATGTAGTCTACTCCTCCTACAGCAAATGCTTTGACTTTATCCAACACTCGATCTAGGGCGCTCAAGAAAATAACTGGAATACCCGAAGTTCTGGCATCCGCTTTTAAATGTTGGCAAACTTCGTAGCCGTTCATCTGGGGCATAGAGATGTCGAGCAAAATCAAATCTGGCGGGGTTGAACGTGCTGCTTTTAATGCCATTTGCCCGTTTATTACGCCCCTAACTTTATATCCTTTGTCTCTCAGCATAGTGGATAAAAGACGCAGGTTGTCTGGGGTATCGTCAACCACTAAAATATTGGCAACATGAGATTCTAATTGCAGGCTGTTCATGGAATAAATCTTTCTGTTAAGTCAGTAATTTTATCAAAACGAAAGTTGTTAGCCCAATCAGCGATGGTCTCCGCGAAAGACTTATTATATTCGGGGATTGTGCCGACTAAACTTAAAATCTGGTCGGCATCAGCATCAATAGCTCCATGATGTAACTGTCTCACCCAGTCCGCAGGCATTGCCGCTAAAGTCGTCCTCAAAAATTCAGTTTTTTCTCCTTCTTTTACACTCAAGTCTTGACCCTCAAGCTGAGATGATGTAAAGTTCGGTAAATCTTCATAAATATACTCTACCCCTAAATGTTCAGCCATTTTGGCAAAAATAACTTCTTCTTGAAAAGGCTTGCTCACAAAATCGTCACAGCCTGATGATAAAACAAGAGCACGCTCCTCCTCAAAAGCGCTAGCAGTCAACGCAACAATCGGAGTAGCCTCATCTTGAATCTTGGCTTTAATTTGTCTGGTGGCCTCATACCCGTCTATCACAGGCATTTGCATATCCATCCAAATTAGGTGAGGTTTCCAAGTTTCCCAGATTCTAATAGCTTCTTGACCATTTACTGCTTCGCGCACCTCCAAGCCAAGCGGTTCGAGAAGATGAACCAATAGCAAACGGCTTTCCCATTTATCATCAACCACCAAGATGCGATATGAGGGTTGATTGGGTTGTAAACCAATTACCCGCCTTCTTGATTGTCGAGGTTGAACTTCAGCCATCTTAGGGGAGCTAATTTGGATATAAAAACTAAAAATAGTTCCTCGATTCAAGGTACTGCTGACGGTAATGTCTCCTCCCATCAGTTGTACGAATTGTCGGCTGATGGGTAAACCCAAGCCAGTTCCTTCTTGAGATTTCCGACCCGCGTCAGTTTGTACAAAAGCCTCAAATAAAGAATCTACCTCAGTAGGATCGATGCCGTGACCGGTGTCTTCCACTTCAAACCTAATAGTCCGCAGTTCGTTGTCTGTGGGGGACTTTTGTTTCGCATTAATTGCTGCAACTCGGAGCGTTACACTTCCCTTCGCAGTAAACTTGATCGCATTTCCTAACAGATTAATCAAGACTTGACGCAATTTACTTTCGTCAGTTTTTACATACTGAGGAATGTTAGAATTGATGTGCCAACAGAGCTGTAAACCTTTAGAATCAGCTTTGATTTTCAGCATTTCTTCGAGAGAATAGAGCAAATAATACAGGTCAAAGCTAGTAGGATTTAAGATAATCCGACCTGCCTCGATTTTAGACATTTCCAGCACGTCATTAATCAGTGCCAGCAAATGCTCGCCAGAACGACTAATGATGCCTAGCTGTCCCTGCTGTACGTCAGAAAGGGATGAGTCTCGGGCTAACACTTGGGTAAAGCCGAGAATTGCATTGAGGGGAGTTCGCAATTCGTGACTCATTTTAGATAAAAATTCGCTTTTAGCCTGGTTAGCCGCATCTGCAACTTCTTTGGCTTGTTGTAAGGCTGCCTCTGCTTTTTTACTTTCCGTAATATCGCTTGCTGTGCCAGTTATTCCTAGAATATTTCCCTCGCAATCCCGCACTACAAGTGAATTAAACCGGAGATTGATAGGTCTACTATCTTTAGCTAATTGTATAGTTTCATACTGAAATACGGACTCTCCATTCAGCATACGTTGGAATATCTCGTTATCTTTGGGCAGTTGTTCAGGTAGCTGAAAATCGCTGAATTTTCGCCCGATCATTTGTTCGGGGCTGTAGCCAAAAATCTGTTGGACGGCAGCGTTGACGAATGTATAACGTCCTTCAACATCAATTGACCAAATCATATCCTGCGATGTTTCAACTAAGTCACGGTATTTAGCCTCGCTTTCTTTGAGCGCTTCTTCTACCCTTTGACGTTCGGTAATGTCGTTAGTGACTAAGAGAATACAGGCTTCTCCACCCAGATCGATAATATCTGCTGATACCAGCATCTTCCTTACCTCGCCTGCGGCAGTACGAAAATCAAATTCCTGATTGCGAAGCACTCCTGATTCTTGCAATTGCTGTCTGTATCTGTCAAATTCTTCTAAATTAACCCAAAGATTCAACTCAATTGGTGTAAAACCAATTACCTCTTCGCGAGAGCAACTAAAAGTGCTGAGGAAACTGTCGTTCACTTCGATGTAGCGTCCATCTGCAAACCGGGCGATCGCGATCGGGTTAGGACTGGAACGAAAGGCTTTAGAAAACTTTTCCTCAGACTTGCCCAAGGCTACTTCTGTCTGCATTCTGACAGCAATTTCCTGTTGCAATTCTTGAGTTCTTTCTATAACCTTACGTTCCAGCGTTCGCGAGTAGTCCCCTAATCGATCGTAAAGTTGAGCATTCTCAATAGAAATAGCAATTTGGGAAGATAAAAGTTTTAACAACTCAAGCCGATCGGTAGTAAAAGCCCCTTCAATCAGGTTATTTTCCAAATAAAGAAGGCCAGTCAGCTTACCTTGGTGCAGCAGAGGAGTGCAAAGAATAGACTTCGGTTGAGTAGCTGCAATATAAGGATCGCGAGTAAATTGTCCCTCTTGAGCCGCATTATTTAACACCACATTTTCCTGAGTGCGAATCACATAATTAGCGATAGCACAAGCCAGCAAAGGAGTTCCCCCAGAAGCTGCTTCTGCATTGAGAGGAAGCGATCGCAGCACGCTAACCTCATCCTCCTGCACCGAACCTTCCGCCTCAATCGCCCAGTTTCCCGCTTTTTCTAAAATCAAAAAGCCTTTTTGCGCCCCCGCATTCTCGATCGCAATCTTCATCAACCTTTCCAGCAACCTACTCAAAACAATTTCACCCGAAATCGCGAAAGAAGCTTTCATCACCGTAGCTAAGTCTAGCGTCTCTCCCAAATTGTTGCTAGTAGTCGCCGTCGTGGTGCGGTTAACTTTTGTTTGAGTAGTTGTCTTCCCAGAAATTCTCGCTATTAATTGAGGATACTTTTCCTCTAAATACTCAACTTGACGTTTAGCACCCCAATATTGGTAGCCATAGTGAGCTTTAGTCAAGTAAATTTGGGCAAACTCTTCTTTATCTTTCCCCAACCAAAACTTAGCAGCAAGAAACGCCGCCAGCGCTTCATTCTGAATAAAATCACCCTCTCTAGCCTCAGAAGAAGCGCGATCGTACAAATCCATCGCCTCCAAATCTCGACCTGAAATTCTCGCCATTTCTGCCGCCACTAGCGAGAATTTATGTGCAAAACTTTCCGAACAGTTATCCGCCCAAACTTTGATTAGTTTCTGATTAGCTTCTAATTGCTGCCAGTAATCTTTTCGCTCCGATTCAGAAACCTCAGAATATAGAGCCGTTAAAATCAGACAGCGGTAAAAATAATGATGAGCACTAGAAATATGACCCATCAAATAATCGATCAGCCCTGCCGCCCGTTCAGATGCTTCTAGCGCCTCACTGTACTGTTCGTCAAGATAAAGATTCTGCGCTTTTAAAACATAAAACTCGCACAGCGCTGCCATACTTTTACGCTCATGAAAATTTTCTAAATGCTGTTTTTCGCTAACTTCATCCTCTTCTCCCATCAAATTCAAAATTGCCCACTTATTAGCAATAATAATATCAATCGCCCATAAATTTTTAGTGTGTTCGCAGAAATGGAGCGACTTGCCAATATCTTCCAAGAGATTATTCAAATTCATGCCCTGGAAGAAATAGGTAATAGTTTGAAACATCCGGTTATAACCAGTCCATTGCAAATTGCCCGATTGCAAGCCAACTTTATAACCTTCGTTATTAATTTGGGCCGTAGTTTTGAGAGGCCTCACCCAGCAGTTTAAGTAATTGGCAAATATCACACTATCTTGGCAATTTTGAGACAAATTATTTGAATTTTCGCTCAGAGTCAGAGCGAGTCTGCCAAACTCATAAGCAGATTGGTAATCCCCTAAAATTGAATTCAGGATAATTCCATAACACGAATAGCAGTAAGACCCTCCCGCTACAAAACCGTACTTGAGAGAAAGGTTAATCGCTTTAATCACAGTCAACTTCCACAGTTCTTGAGAGGAAAAGAACGTTAGCGGCCCCATGTTTCCCAATAATTTCATTGCCATTAGTTGAGCCGGATCTTTCATCTTTTCGGCATTAATTAATGAAGCAATTTCTTGGTTTGCCAAGCAGGCTGTAGCTGCCGCCATTTCCGCATTAACCGCCTCGCTTAAATTATCTTCAGCCAAATCTATGCCCAGCAAGTGCAGGGCTTTTAATCCAGATTGCACTGCTGCTTCATATTTACTCAAGAGAGTGTACTGCACGATCAAAATGTTGTATATTTCGGCTTTTTCTAGCTCGGATTTTGCCCGGGCAAATGCCACTTTTATTAAAGCTTCTGATTCTTCAAAATTGCCGTTTAAATATTCAGCCTCTGCCAGCTCCTTATGAAAGGTAAAAGCTAGTTCGTAGGAGTCTTGCCAAATATCGCCCGGTAAAATTTCTCGACCGATTTTTAAGTAATCTCTGGCAGCAGCATAAGCCGTTGCATCTTTGGCTTTGCGAGCGGCTGTTAAATTTAAAATAGCTAGTTCAATTTTCTCGTGTTCGTCAACGATTAAATTCCGACCCGAATTCAAATGATCCGCAATTTCAAAAATTCTTTCGGCTCGTCGCTCGGGAGAAATATTTGCCAGTAACAGACGACCAATTTGTAGGTGAATTGCTGTTTGCAGTTGGGAGTCAATCAAAGCGTAACCTGACTGCTGCACGCGGTCGTGCAAAAATTTATAAGTAGTAATTACCAAGTCTGAGTTAATTATTTCTGATTCGGCAGCGCCTAACTCAGAAGTAGTTAAGATTAATCCCTCTTGGATGGCTGGCAAGAGTTCTTGAAACGTGGTCGCCCAGGATTTTTCATTAATAATTGAAAGAGTGTTTAAGTCAAAACTATTACCCACGCAAGCAGCCAAACGCAAAACTTGCTGAGTTGATGCGGGCAGTCTTTTCAATTTTCCTAGCATCAATTCAATGACGTTATCAGTAATGCCTACTGATTCAATTTCTGAAATATTCCAATCCCAGTTTCTTTCTTGAAAATTGAATCTTAGCAGGTTTTCTTGATAGAGAGTTTTGAGAAACTGATTGACAAAAAAAGGATTGCCTTGAGTTTTACTGACCACTAACTCGGCTAGGGGGAGGGCTGATTTTTGGTCTTTACGCACGGTATCACTAATTAAGTTACTTATTTGGTGAAGGTGTAGGGGAGCTAAAGTAATTCGCTCGATTCTGGCACCTTGATTTTGCAGCTCGTCCAAAGTCATCATTAAAGGATGAGATGGGTTGACTTCGTTATCTCGATAAGCACCAATTAGAAATAGATAGTTCGTTGGCTCGTCTGCTATCATTACTTGTAGCAATTTCAATGTAGCGGCATCAGCCCATTGTAAATCGTCGAGAAAGATGACTAAGGGATAGTCAACTGAACAAAACACGCGGATGAATTTTAGAAATACTAAATTAAAGCGATTTTGTGCTTCGGTAGCGCCTAATTCTTGTACGGCCGGCTGTGGGCCAATGATTAATTCTACTTCCGGAATGACATCTACAATGATTTGACTGTTAGCGCCAACCGCAGCTAATATTTTTTGTTTCCAGGTGTTGAGTTGATTTTCGCTTTCTGTTAAGAGTTGCTTGACTAATGATTGAAAGGCTTTGACAACGGCCGCGTAAGGGATATTTCGTTGAAATTGGTCGAATTTTCCGGCAATAAAATAACCTCTGGCTTTAGTAATTGGTTTATAAACTTCTTGTACTAAGGCGGATTTTCCAATGCCTGAGTAACCGGATACTAGCATCATTTCGGTGCTGCCCCTGCTGACTCGCTCAAAGGCTGCTAATAAGGTTTCTACTTCTGTTTCTCTGCCGTAGAGTTTTTCAGGGATGAGGAAATGGTCTGTCATATCCTGCGTCCCCAATGCAAAAGTCTCAATGTTACCCGTGTTTTGTAATTGAGCCAGACAAATTTCTAAATCGTGTTTCAGTCCTAATGCACTCTGATAGCGATCTTCCGCATTCTTTGCCATCAGTTTACTAACAATTTGGGATAAAATTAGGGGGACTTCTGGGTTGATTTCATGTACCGGAATTGGCTGTTTAGCTAGATGACAATGCACTAACTCCATTGGGTCGTCTGACTCGAAGGGTAACTGTGTTGTCAACAATTCATAGAAGGTAACACCCAGGGAATAAAAGTCACTCCGATAGTCAATGCCTCGATTCATTCTTCCTGTCTTTTCTGGGGAAAGATAAGCTAAGGTTCCTTCCAGGGTGTTGGGGTTCTGGATTTCTTGGGTTTCTCTCGGCAGCACGGAAGAAATACTGAAGTCAATGAGTTTAATTTGTTTGCTATGTGGGTTAATAAGAATATTGGCGGGTTTGATATCTTTATGAATAACTCGGTTTTGGTAGAGAGAGTGGAGAATATTTGCTAGGTCTCTGGCTAGGTTGAGAAAGTTTTCTAAAGATAGAGATTTATCGGGTTGGTTTTTATCAGTTGCTCCCGGGAGATAAGTAGACAGGGAGACTCCTCCAAAGTCCTCCATTATCAAAGCATAGGCGTTTTTGTAAGGTGCTAAATCGAGGGGTTCAACCACTCCAGGTAGACGTAGATTTTTGGCGATGGTATATTGGTTGCGAAACTGCACCAGTTCGCTGAAGCTGGGGTATTCGTTTCGCAGCAGTTTGATGACGACGGGAGTGCGATCGCACTCCCGAATACCTCGATAGACTAGAGTGCGAGATCCTGCATAGAGTTGTTCTGTTATGCCATACCCCGGCAGGTCAGTAATTGTCTCCATTTTCCAGTCCTCAATAAATTGGGGGTTAGTATATCTCTAGTTTACTCAGCAAAGTTGGTAAATTCTCAATGGCCTCTAATGTTCCTGAATTTGTCAGTCCGCGTTCTGTACGATCGCTCGCAGTTCGTTCGATACTGAAGCCATATTATTAATTGTTTTACGGCTGGAGATTACCAACTGATAATAAGCGGCAATCCCGGTCGAAAATCTACCTGTTGTCCCTGCACTTCTCCATCAAAACCAAGTTCCACAAAATACTCGGTTCCTATCCGTAACTTTAGCTGATTTGTCTCAAGCACTGCTTGAAGTTCAGGTGACGGATTATTGGCAGCAGGACTGACTAATTCTACGCGAGTAATTTCTCGAAAACCAACACCATGATTCAAAGGCTGTGACTTATCAGCAGAGTATCGATCGGGACGTTTACCAAAGGGAATTTGGAAAAGCATGGGCTCAGTCAAAACATCACTATTTGTTCCTACTGCGATACTCATCGTTTCAGGTAAATAAGGTGGACGATATGCCCAACTAGAAAATGCAACTGTGTCCTCAGAACCTTTGGCTGGACGCAAACAGATGCCAAACGGACACGCACCATTATTCCGATTTGTCGATCGCTCCCAAAGACGAGTCTGATGAATTGGCTCAGACTGCGCCTCTTCTGGATCGTGAATCCATAACAATTCCAACATTGCGTTATGGAAAAAGAAACAGCGATTGGTTGTACCTTGTCCGCGATGAATGCGAGATGAACCCTCAACTAAACCGAAGGAGGATAAACGATTAGCTTCCGAAGCACCAATATCAGTAAGGATGAAAAGATGGTCGAATTCAAATGTCATAGCATTGTTGATAGAATCGATCGCTCCAGTAATTTTAACCTTGTGCGATCGCTTTCCTTCCGATCGCCGCGCTGATGCTCGACAGCGTACTGTACCAAATTCCCAAACCTCTACTGAGTCAATCTTTCCCAATCGCGCAATCGCGCAATCGCGCAATCGCGCAATCGATAGTCCCAAACCTCTACTACTCAGTCAATCTTTCCCAATCTAAAATCTAAAATCTAAAATCTAAAATCGCGCAATCGATCGCCCCAGCCTTCAAATTACAACTAGATTGAGGAACCATCAGCCCGCATCCAGCAGTCTCAACATCCAGTTAGCGACAATTCTGCTAAAGTCAGGTCATCCAAGGAGTGCATCTTGTATAGAGGCGATTCGCAGCCTCTGCCCCGAAAGCAGTAAAATCCCATCAGCTTGTCACCTGCAACCCGATCGGCAGTAACTTAAAAATTAAGGTAGTTTGAAAATAATCGCCCAAAGTTGAAAGAAGCCTGGACATCTGACCTAAACTCTCTAACTTACACCCTCTAGCTGCGCTGCCATCCATATTTAAAAGATGCCATGTCAACCTTAGTCATCGTCGAATCTCCGACCAAAGCCCGCACCATCCGCAACTTCCTGCCCTCCACCTACCGTGTAGAGGCATCGATGGGCCATGTCCGCGACCTACCATCCTCCGCCGAAGAAATACCAGAAGCCGTTAAAGGAGAAAAATGGGCGCAACTGGGCGTAAACGTGGAAGCAGACTTTGAACCCCTCTACGTCATCCCGAAAGATAAAAAGAAAATTGTTAAAGAACTCAAAGACGCCCTCAAAGACGCCACAGAACTGATTCTAGCCACTGACGAAGACCGGGAAGGCGAAAGCATTTCCTGGCATTTGCTGCAAATCCTCAAACCCAAAGTGCCCATCAAGCGGATGGTGTTTCACGAAATCACCCGCGAAGCAATCCGCGATGCTTTGACTCACTGCCGCGATATCGACAATCGAGTTGTACAAGCCCAAGAAACTCGCCGAATTCTCGACAGACTCGTCGGTTACACACTCTCTCCGCTACTGTGGAAAAAAATTGCTTGGGGTTTGTCGGCCGGTAGAGTGCAGTCAGTCGCTGTACGCCTGTTGGTGCGCCGGGAACGGGAACGGCGCGCTTTCCGCCAAGGTAGTTACTGGGATTTAAAAGCCCTTTTGGAAAAGGGGAAAATTTCCTTTGATGCCAAACTCGTGACAGTCGGCAATGTCAAAGTTGCCAACGGCAGCGATTTTGATGAAAATACCGGGCAAATTATCGCAGGCCGCCGCGTACTTTTGCTCAACGAAGAACAGGCGCGGGCTTTACTTTCACGCATTCAAAACAAACCTTGGACTGTCACCAATCTCGAAGAACGGCCAGTCACGCGCAAACCTTCGCCGCCGTTTACAACCTCGACTTTGCAGCAGGAAGCTAACCGCAAGCTGCGGCTGGGTGCGCGGGAAACTATGCGAATTGCCCAAAGTCTCTACGAACGCGGTTTTATCACCTATATGCGGACGGATTCGGTGCATTTGTCCGAACAGGCGATCGAAGCGGCGCGCAGTTGCGTGCAAGAACTGTACGGCAGCGAATACCTCAGCCCCCAACCGCGCAAATACACGACGAAAAGCAAAGGCGCCCAGGAAGCCCACGAAGCTATCCGTCCCGCCGGCAGCACTTTTCGGACTCCGCAGCAAACTGGATTGGATGGGATTGATTTCCGCCTCTACGATTTGATTTGGAAGCGGACTGTGGCTTCTCAAATGGCCGATTCCCGCCAAACTCACGTCACTGTATTAACTCAGGTAGAAGATGCCGGTTTCCGTTCCAGCGGGAAACGCATTGATTTTCCAGGCTTTTTGCGCGCCTACGTGGAAGGTTCCGACGATCCGAATGCGGCGCTGGAAGACCAGGAGGTGATTTTGCCGGCGCTGAAGGTGGGGGATAAACCTAATTGTCAGGATTTAGAGGCAGTTGGCCACGAAACTCAACCTCCCGCCCGCTACACGGAAGCTTCTCTGGTCAAAATGCTGGAAAGCGAAGGTGTGGGCCGTCCGAGTACCTATGCGAGTATTATCGGTACAATTGTCGATCGGGGATATGCGAAATTAATAGCTAACGCCCTAATTCCGACATTCACCGCTTTCGCCGTCACGACTTTATTGGAAACACATTTTCCCGATTTAGTAGACACCGGTTTTACTTCCCGAATGGAACAAACCCTCGATGAAATTGCCACTGGCGAGGCGAAATGGCTGCCGTATTTGCAAAAGTTTTATACAGGGGAAACCGGACTCGCAACCCAAGTCAAAGAACAGGAAAGTCACATTGATGCGAAAGTTGCCCGAACTGTGGTATTGGAGAATTTGCCAGCCAAAGTCTGCATCGGCAAATTCGGCGCATACCTGGAATCTGAAAGCGAAGAAGGCCTGGTAAAAGCATCGATTCCCCAAGATTTGACGCCGGCCGATTTAGATCCGGAACAAGTGGAGTTTCTGTTAAAGCAAAAAACGGAAGGCCCGGAAAAATTGGGTCTTCACCCGGAAACCGGGGAACCGATTTATGTGCTGATTGGCAGTTATGGGCCATACGTTCAGTTAGGGGAAGTTTCGGAAACGAACAAGAAACCGAAGCGGGCTTCTTTACCGAAGGGGACGGATAAGGATAGCGTGACGCTGGATATGGCGGTGAGTTTGTTGACGTTACCCCGGTTGTTGGGCACTCACCCGGAGACGGGGGCGAAGGTGCAAGCTAATTTGGGGATGTACGGGCCTTATGTGGTGCATGACCAGGGTAAGGTGGGGAAAGATTATCGATCGATCAAACCGCCGGATGATGTTTTGACGATCGAGCTCGATCGGGCATTAGAATTGTTAGCACAGCCGAAAGCCGCCCGCGGCCGCAACAGCAAAGCCACCACACCTTTGAAGGAATTGGGCGCGCATCCAGAGTCGGGAGAACCCATCAATGTTTACGACGGCCGCTACGGCCCCTATGTGAAACACGGCGATATCAATGCTTCTTTGTCGAAGGATGAATCTGTGGAGAATTTCACCTTGCAAAAAGCACTGGATTTGTTAGCAGCGAAGGAAGCAGCGGGCGGCGGAAAATCTAGCAGCAAGTCGAAGAAGTCTACTAAGGCAACTGCGGCGAAATCGGAAACTGCAACGAAGAAGACTGCGGCCAAGAAAACCACTGCTAAAAAGACGACAACTGCGGCGAAGACAACCACTGCTAAAAAGACGGCGACTGCGACAAAGACTAAGAAAGAAACTAAGTCAAGTTAGCAGAATTTACGCACTGTACGGTCAGAAACCGGGTTTTTGGCGAAAATAGTTTGTTTTAGCAGACAGATTCGGTAAAAAACTCGGTTTCTGCGATCGCGCCGTGCGTAAGTAGGTCGCCTATTTCTAAAGTAATCCTTTCGCTCTCATGATATAATCAAGACTATCCAGGTAGTAATTGGAGTAATTGAATCACCATGATAGCTGAACTTATGGTACAACCTTCCTACTGGATCGATCGTGAGATTTCGATTCAGAAAGTCAGAAATCTTTACTTATTCAAATTTACGGAAAACCTGCAAGCCCGATTAGAAGAACTAGCCGACAGAAAAAAGGCTAATCTTTTAACTTCAGAAGAGGTTGTAGAATTAGCAAGCTTACTAGAACTAGATCGGATTTTTACCTTAATTAACGCTAAAGTTATAGCAGCCTCATGTCCGTAAACCGCGCCACTCGAAATTTAGTAAGAAGTAGAGCTAATTTTCTTTGTGAATATTGCCATTCAGCGGAAGAAAGTAGCTCTACTCTATTTACGATAGATCATATTTTACCTCGCTCGATTGGTGGTAGCGATGAACTTGAAAACTTAGCTTTAGCTTGTCATCGCTGTAATAATAATCGCTATAATTTTGTCACTGGTACTGACCCAGAAACAGAACAAGAAGTAACTTTGTTTAACCCCCGTCAACAGCAATGGTCTGAGCATTTTAACTGGTCTGCGGATGGTTTAGAAATAATGGGTATTACTCCAACAGGTAGGGGAACCTGCGATCGATTAGACCTTAACGATCTATATCATAATGAAGGAGCGATTATCAGAGCTCGTCGTTTATGGATTAGGGCAGGGTGGCACCCTCCCTCTGGCGATCCTCGCCAAAATTCATAATAATGTAGTATTATAATATAGTCAGTTCAAATTATTACTGAATTTCCCTCCTCATGAATGCCCCAGCCACTACCATTCAAGCTGCATTACAAAGTCTTCCTCAAGGCGCTTCTGAAGCTATTGTCAGTGCTCACTTTTCACCTCAGTTTTTGCAAGCATTGGGATTTGAATCTGATGAGGTTGTTCCCGAATATGATACTAATGGTGGTGGAATAGTTGATAAAGCAGCTAGAAAAACTATTGAAAATGATATATTTTTACACACAAAATCTAATCCCTATCTCCTTTTAGAGCTAAAAGGAAAAGACATCAATCTTACGGAAGGTACACCCGGGTACTTAAAAACAGTTAATCAACTTAAGCGACAGTTACTTGGTTCTAATTGCAAGTCAGCCGAATGGGGAATTATTACCAACTCATCCCATGTTCAACTGTTTAGAAAGCATGGTAAAGTAATCTTCCCAGCTACTCAATGCTTGGCTCTGGACTTGAATAACGTCGATCGAGTTGTTGCGGATATAAGAAAGAAGATTCAAGCACCAAGTAGAGCCTTGACAGTAACAATCTATAATAACAAAGGGGGTGTTGGCAAAACAACTACAACAGTTAACCTGGCAGGTATTTTAACTTTTTTAGGCAAAAAAGTTTTGGTAATAGATTTTGATTTTAATCAACAAGATTTAACAAGTGCTTTAGGTATTCCAGTCAGTAATGGGGTTCTTAAAGCAGCTCTTACAGATAAGAACGCAGGTCTAAAATCAGCCGTGAATCCCTATAATTTTTCTACCAAAAAAATACAACTCAGTTTTGATATTATTCCTGCTGACAATGACCTGGGTAACGAGTCTGACGATAAACTTCGCAGCTTCATGCAAATGCGTGTACTGTACAAGAAGCTCGAATTTGCGAGGCAGGACTATGATTATATTTTGATAGATTCATCCCCGAATTGGCGTTTCATTAGTCAACTTGCGGTATATGCGGCTGATGTTATCCTCATTCCTACAAAACACAACAACCTCTTTTCTCTAGAGAATGCGGCAACCGCTATTAAGAAATTCATCCCTGCAATACAAGCCGATAAAGGTGAGGGAAATCCCATTGCCTTACCAATCTTTTTTAATGGAGAAAAAATAACACAGCCACAACTAGAAGTTGCTCAACAAGAAATTAACAATATTCTGAAAAATGCTAAAAAAGACAAATTCGATCTACTGCCCTACTTCTATCCTAAGTACACCAGCGCGAAAAAAGACTTACATATTCATCAAGTACCAAGTTACGCTAACATAGCTAATGCTGTGTTCTCACGCATTCCTGCTGTTTATCGAGATCGTTCTGCCCATGAATACTACAAAAATTTAGCAAAGGAATACTTTTTACAATGAAAATTTCTAACATTATTGGCAGTTTGATGCATCTATACCTAGATGAAATCGAGCCAGGGGAGGGTACTGATGCTCCTGAGTTTTTGATCAAAGCTACTGCAAATATACTTAAACAAAAGGGTGGACGAAACTGGCTCCCAGTTATCGTGAAAGAAACTGGTGAAGACAAGTATCAAGTTATTAGTAATTCCTTTGTTTATGCTGTAGCAGAGGAAGCTGGGCTAGAAAGAGTCTGGTGCATTATTGCTGATGATAGTGATGATACTATTACACTTACTAAAATCCTTGCAGGTGAGGACAAGCCTAAAATTAATCTTTCCACAGCATCCAGAGATGAAATTATGGCAGCATTGCAATATTTGATTGAACAGCCGAACAGCGAGCTAAAATCCGTTAAACTTGCTGTAGCGACAAATCGAATTGATGAGGCTCCTCGTCAGTATTGGAAAAATTTTGAGCCAATCACAAGCTTGAAATGCGGTATTACCAAAGGCAAAAAACTTGACGCAATTAAGAGTGTATTTTATCTGACTCCCCAATCAATGCCAGATACGATAAACGACGTGACTATTCTCAGGACAATGACTACTGTTGAATTAAAAGCAATAGCCAAGAAAAGAGGAATTGCTGGCATAACTAAGATGAAGAAAGATGCTCTCGTTGAGGCGCTAAGCTAATGGGTTCTGTTAGGAAATACTTGATTCTGTTGGGGATACCATCCAGCACTAACCCACTGACGCCTGACAGTAACAGCAATATTATTGTTTAGTTGTAGTGCTGTGACTGTTGCGCGGCCGCAATCTGTAAGTCCCATAATTTCTGTAGCGTCTTCACTCCAAGCAAAATTTTGTGACCATTGTTGAGTGCGCGGATTAAACAACTTAACGTGCTTTTGCGTGACCCGATCGAATGCGTCAGTTTGGGTTCCTTTGTAATTATTGCACAGACTACAAGCCAGCCAGAGATTTTCTTCCTCGTCACTACCGCCAATCGCTTTAGGAATAATATGGTCAATTTCCAGTATTCCCAAAACATACATTTCTAAACTGCGACAATAACCGCATCGGTTTTGAGCTTGTGCGCGAACTCTGGCTCTAACTTGTTCAGAAAGTGCCATTTTGATTATCCTTTTAATGGTTCCAGCAAGCCGCGCCGCACTGCTTCATTTAAGGCTTGAGCTTGTCGCAATAGTCGAGTTTCATATATGTGGATTAATGCCTGCAATTCAGCCAGTTCTACAGATGCGATCGTACCGGATTGTTGGCGGTCTAGCAATTCACTCAATCGTTGTTCTTGGAGTGGTTGCAGCCGGAGTTGAGTCTGAGTGATTACTTCTGAATCAGACAGTGCTGATATTGGTTTAGCGGTTGGTAAGAGAAAAATTTCCCGAGTTTCTACTAGAATCTCACTCACGGTGCGGTGGCGTTGCAGCGCTAGCAATTCTGCTTGGTGATAGACTTCATCTGGCAGATTTAGGGTGATTTGGGCGGTCAGAGGTGCAAAGCTATGAAACTAATATTTAGATTATGCCATATTTTACTTTGAGTATTAGACATCTGCCCAAAAGAAATGAAGAAGGATCTCGCTTGCTAAAAATGTAACTGCTCACCGCAACTGCGTTGCGGTATTGCTAATGATGGCAATCGAGCTGGCCTCTGTTGCATCTGTTGCAAGTGTAGTAAGGGGTTGAGCCAAAGCCGACGAAAATAGAGTATAGTAGCTTTCATGCTTAAAACACCAGCACTGACCAGCGAACCACCAGAGATAGCCATCGCAGTAGAGCAGATGGCACAGACAATGCTGTCATTAGGAGAATGGCTGCTCAAGCAACAACAGCAACTCAAACAGCAACAGCGAAAACTGGCAGAAAAACAGCAGCTTATCGAAGAACAACAACAGGAAATCGAACAGTTAAAAGAAGCATTATCCAAGCTGAAAAACCGCTCCTCATCAAACAGTTCTATCCCTCCATCAGCCGACCAAATTAAAAAACCTAGCGACAAAAGCAAGCGAAAAAAAGGAAAAAAACGCGGTCCAAAATACGACCATCCGGGCAAGACACGAAATGGATTTGGCGAACCCGACCACATCATTGAGTTACAACCCGAGCGATGTCCAGTTTGTCAGGCAGGAGTTGAGGCGATCACAACAACACCAACCAAAGTGCAACAAGTAGCCGAATTGGTAGAGCAACCAGTAGAAATCAGAGAATACCGTCGCCCATTATGTCAGTGTGTTGATTGTGGCTGGTCGGGATACTCTCAACTACCACCCTCCGTCATCGAAGGGTTTAGCTATGGTAGCAGGTTATGTAGCGTGGTGGGTTGGCTGGGATATGGTGGTAACTTACCCTGGAGAAAACAAGAATATTTTGTGGAACACGTCTTAGGAGTACCCATCTCTCAAGGAAGTTTAGCCAAAATGCAGCGCTACTTTCAGCAAAGTTTGCAGCCAATTTATCAACAATGGCTCACCTACGTGCAACAGCCGGGAGTGCGCTGCGTAGATGAAACAACTTACTGTATTGATGGCATCAAGTATTGGTTGTGGGTAGCCACCAGCGATCGAGTTTGTGTACTATTATTAGCTCCGACTCGGAGTAGTGCCGAACTTCAGCAGTTATTGGGACAAAACTTTGAAGGCATTCTCAGCAGCGATTGTTTCAGTGCTTACAACCGACAATCAGCAGCGGCGAAACAGAAATGTTTAACACATCTGGAACGAGATTTAGAAGCACTCAAGCTCAGTCGATTTGAAGCTAATCGTTTGTTTGCCCAAGGCGTGGGTGAGATTTTAACCACTGCCAGAACTTTGCACAGGGACTATCATGCTGGGAAATTGAGTTGCCTTCAACTCGCTGGCAATCGTTCGGTAATTGAAGCTCAACTGCAAGCAGTTTTGCACAATCCACCAGTTACGGGATGGCCTGCCGATGCCCAACGATTAACCAACCGAATGCAACGTCATTGGACAGAGTGGTTCACCTTTTTAGATTATCCACAAGTGAAACCTGATAACAATGATGCCGAAAGAGCTTTACGTCCAGTAGTTGTACATCGGAAAGTAACTGGCGGGGCGCGCAGCGATTGGGGCGCTCAACTGGTGGCTCAAATGTTCAGCTTTCTCGAAACAGTTCGGTTGCAAGGACATGAAGCGATCGCGCAACTTTATCAGTTACTTTGTTTAGCAGGTCGTAGTCCTCCGGGTTTACAGTTCAGTTGAACTTAATTGTGGGCTTGTGACGGTAGCTATTTTCAGTGGCAGCCTGCATTTTGAGCTTGGGAAATTTCCCGTTTCTACAAAACGCGCAAATTTTTCCATCACCATTTGTGGCTCCATTTGCGATACTGCAACGCAGTTGCGGTGAGCAGTTACCTAAAAATACGGCGACTGCGACAAAGAAGAAAACCAATTGAAATTAGTTTAGTTTTCACTCATCCAGAAACCCGCTTTATTAAAAAAACCGAGTTTCTTTATTTGTAAAACACTAGACAACAGGGCAAAAATAGGTTTGTACTTCCGTCCTTAAAATTCTCTTCTCTTCTGTTCCTTTGTGTCATAAACGTCTGTGCGGTTCGCCCGCCCCTATTTTTGTTGAGACATCTCAACTCAAACTCTTGTCAAGGCTAGCTTTTGGGCTTACTTGTTACCCGTGAGCAAAATCATCCTATTTACTTATTGACAATTTCTCCTCTCTGTTAAATTGTCAGGGAACGAACATATAAGGTTAAAAATTGTATCATAAGCAACAGAAAGTACCCAATGCTTTATGTAGTGCCCTACAATTGAGAAAAGAAACAAGATTAAGAGGCGCGATCGCTATGGGTATCAATGAAAACCTAGACTGGGAAGAAGCATTTGAGTACCGAGCGGGCTTAACAGTGGAGTTGAAGTCCCAGCCAGGGGTTTTGCATAAGATCGCTTACTATGAAGTCATGATGGTACCGCCCATTTGGTTAGAAAATGACCCGCGTCCCCGCTATCCTCACGAAGTGCGAGTCGTTTCGCAGCAGCCAACTGTGTCCAATGTTTGCCGGATTTCAGAGTCTCCTGTTTTAGTCGCCTCCTAGGTTTTTTCAGCGGGAAATATCGGCGATGGCATCTAGCCAGCAATCAAACCGATGCAGTGATTTTCGGATTGAGATTGCTGTAGGTTACTTTGTGGCGATCGCTTAAGATATAGATCGTGCCGAGAGTGCGATCGACTCAAATCACTTGACCTGTTAATGTTTCAAGTGAGGAAATAGCCTGATTAATGTTACCAGCCATTGTGTTAAATCATCCTCTCCCCTACAGACAATGTATTCCAGCACGATCGGACTGTAAGCTGTGCAGTGTGATAAAATAACGGCGATTTAGAGTTAAAACTGCTCGATTTTCACTGACTGCAAAAGCTAGCACTTCTTCGTCAGGATTTTTTGGGTTATCCTTTCCGGCTGCTTGCACTGTCACGATATTATGAATCATAGGGCCCAGCAATTCTACAACCACTCTGGGAAATTGTTCGTAAGTATGAACACGCGCCATTATCTCCATCCTGGTCATTCTCGCCGGTATCTATTTCAATTTCATCTGAAAAAGCCGCCGCATAAGTCCAGGCATTTCCTAAATCAGTAGCTGTTAGTGTGGGGTACTTATCTAAGAGTTTGGATTCGTTGATACTCAAGCGGCGAAAACTCACCAGCATTCAAACACGAAGGCGACGATTTTTCATACAAGCCTCAGCGCCACATACACTGAGAGTTTGGCTAATTCATTGTTAGGTGTTAGCTAAGTTTTGGGTTAATAATTAGATAATTATAGCTTGATTTGTTGGCGTTAAGGCTAGGAGTTTTGCTTCTAATTCTTTGATTGTCATAGAAGCTATTTGATTTATGAATTCTGTATGTCTTTGCTATTATATGCAATTCCTTTCTCTCTGCTTTCTTCCTCTGCGCCCTCTGCGCCTCTGCGGTTAATAAAAAAAAGCCCGTGCACAAATGCAATAGCATTGCTATATCTTTTTAAATTCTTGATAAATCTGTAAATTATAAAAATTGCTCACCCTTTTACCCTGAGCTTAAACGAACATAAAAAACTTTAAGATAAAAGGAGTCATACCATTTTACATTTTAGATTTTAAAATTGGGAATGACTGAGGACATAAAGCTTGGGATATTGCCTACAGTTGGATTTTTTTGGATAACCGGTATCAGCCATCTGCCGGTACAAAGTAAAATCAACTTCAGGTATAAATCATGATGACTTCTACCTTGAGAAGTATGTTTTTGGGGACTTGCACAGCACATCCGGCGACCCGCAGCACATACGTATAAGGTGCACAGTGCACAATCTACGAAAACTATCGTGTAAACCTTATTTTCTATTGCTGAATTCCTCGATCCCCTAAAATGGTCGCTTTTCTTTCCTCAAACTTGTGCGATGTTTAGCCAGAAATTAACATTGATTTAAACTTTAATTTAGAGAGAAACGAGCTAGAATTCAATAGTTTTCGTGGAAGACATGGAGTTGAAATACAAAATGTCACAGATAACAAATTAATATCGATCGCACTTCTCGATCGCACTTTACAAAACAACCACAACTTAGGAGTCAATCGCTGATGATGCTAGGAACAACCGAGATCCCGCAATTAAAGCCGCTTTCCGACTCAGAACTACACAAAATGAACGCCTACTGGCGGGCGGCAAACTACCTATCCGTCGGACAAATCTATCTCCTCGACAACCCGCTACTCAAAGAACCCCTCAAAATCGAACACGTCAAACCGAGACTCCTCGGACATTGGGGCACCACTCCAGGGCTAAACTTCATCTACGTTCACCTCAACCGCATCATCAAAGCCCAAGACCTCAACACCATCTACATCGCAGGCCCCGGACACGGCGGGCCGGGCTTGGTCGCCAACACCTATCTCGAAGGTACTTACAGCGAATATTACTCGAACATTTCCGAAGATGAAGAGGGTATCAAACGGCTGTTCAAACAGTTCTCCTTTCCCGGCGGTATCCCCAGCCACGTCGCCCCGGAAACCCCCGGTTCGATTCACGAAGGCGGCGAACTCGGGTACGCCCTCGTCCACGCTTACGGGGCAGTCTTCGACAATCCCGATTTGATTGCGGCGGCCGTTGTCGGCGACGGAGAAGCGGAAACGGGCCCCTTGGCTGCTAGCTGGCACTCTAACAAGTTTCTCAACCCGGTTCGGGACGGGGCCGTGTTGCCGATTTTGCACTTGAACGGCTACAAAATTGCCAATCCGACGGTGTTGGCCCGCATTCCGCGCCAGGAATTGGAAAGTTTGATGGTCGGTTACGGCTACAAACCTTATTGGGTGGAAGGTTCAGACCCGGAAACCATGCACCAGTTGATGGCTGCAACTCTCGATACCGCGATCGGCGAAATTAAGGCGATTCAGGAAAAAGCCCGGACGGAGGGCTATTCGGGCCGTCCCCAGTGGCCGATGATTGTGATGAAAACTCCCAAAGGCTGGACGGGGCCGAAGGAAGTTGACGGTAAGAAAACTGAGGATTATTGGCGATCGCACCAAGTCCCGCTTTCGGAAATGGCTTCTAAGCCCGGACACGTCCAACTCCTGGAAGATTGGATGAAAAGCTATAAGCCGGAAGAACTCTTCGACGAAAAGGGCAAGTTAATTCCCGAATTAGCAGAACTCGCACCCAAGGGATCTCGACGCATGGGGGCCAATCCCCACGCTAACGGCGGCCTGCTGCTGCGAGACTTGAAAATGCCGAAATTTGAAGACTACGCCGTTGACGTGCCAAAACCTGGCACTGTAATGGCAGAAGCAACCCGCGTTTCCGGCAGCTTCCTGCGAGACGTGATGAAACTGAATCAGGAAAACGCCAATTTCCGCATTGTCGGGCCTGACGAGACGGCCTCAAATCGCCTCGATCCGGTGTTTGAAGTGACGAACCGGATGTGGGCGGGGGAAATTTTGCCCGAAGACGATCGCATCTCCCCCGACGGCCAGGTGATGGAAGTCCTCAGCGAACATATGTGTCAGGGATGGCTGGAAGGCTATTTGCTGACGGGACGCCACGGCTTTTTCTCCTGCTACGAGGCGTTTATTCACATCATCGATTCGATGTTCAACCAACACGCCAAGTGGTTGAAAACTACTCGTCACATTCCTTGGCGCCGACCGATCGCCTCTCTGAATTACTTACTAACTTCTCACGTTTGGCGACAAGACCACAACGGTTTTTCTCACCAAGATCCGGGTTTTATCGACCACGTAATTAACAAGAAAGCCGAGGTTGTGCGGATTTATTTGCCGCCGGATGCGAACACTTTGCTGTCAGTAACGGATCACTGTCTCCGCAGCCGCCACTATGTAAACGTGATTATTGCAGGGAAGCAGCCTGCATTGCAGTATTTGGATATGGATGCTGCGATTAAACACTGTACGGCCGGCATCGGCATTTGGGAGTGGGCTAGCAACGATAAAGGCGGCGAACCGGATGTGGTGATGGCTTGCGCGGGTGATATTCCGACGCTGGAAACTTTGGCTGCGGTTGACATTCTCCGCCGAGATTATCCCGATTTAAAAGTGCGGGTGGTGAATGTGGTGGATTTGATGACGCTGCAACCCTCTAGCGAACATCCTCACGGTTTGTCTGACAAGGAGTTTGATACTTTGTTCACGAAAGATAAGCCGGTGATTTTTGCTTTTCACGGCTATCCTTGGCTGATTCACCGCTTGACTTATCGCCGGACAAATCACCCGAATATTCACGTTCGGGGTTACAAGGAAGAGGGAACGACTACGACGCCCTTTGATATGGTGGTGATTAATGACCTCGATCGATTCCATTTAGTTGGAGATGTACTCGATCGCGTTCCCAAACTGAGTTCTGTAGCAGCTTACGGCAAACAAGCTATCCGCGACAAGCTGATCGAACACAGGCACTATATCAACGAACACGGCGATGATATGCCGGAAATCCGCGACTGGAAGTGGCCGCACGCGGGCGCGGTTTCGTCGGAAGCGCCGAAGGAAACGAAAGATCCGGCGGCGACAGGAGATCAAAGCGTGCGATCGGGTGCACCGGGCTAGGTGCGATCGCTTCTCCACCTCTGCGTGAATCCGCGTTAATCTATTGTCATCTGCGGTTAACAAATTCTCTTTTTTTAACCGCAGATACAGGCAGATTAACACAGATTAACGCAGATGAGTTAGATTAATTCAACAGGATCTGTAATGCTGAAAGAAATAGAAATCCAAAATTTTAGGTGTTTTGAGCACATCAAAATTTCTGGTTTTGAAAGAGTCAATTTAATTGGCGGTAAAAATAATGCCGGCAAGACAGCCTTGCTAGAAGCACTTATTCTCAATTTTGCTCCAGACCCTACCATTCTAGCAATGCTAAGAGTGCTGAGAAGAGAGCCATCAGAAGCCCTACAAGCCATGCCTAATAGAGCATGGGATAACTTATTTTATGCACAAATAAAAGATAGATTTATAGTAATTATTGGCAAAGACGACAACAATAACACCGAGCGATTAGAAATTAAAGTAGAAATTCATTCAGTTAGATATAAGATAAATTTTGAGTTCATGAGAAACGAAGACCAATCTACTTGGTCATTAACAGAGGTTTCTGCCCAAGGTTTAATGCGTTATTACAGTTCTCTTGACGAAGTACCAATCATTCCCTCCTGGATCAGGATTTCGGGAAAAGAACTCACAGAAGCATACGATCGCGCCCGTTTGGATGATAAAGATAGTGAAGTTTTAAAAGCTTTTCAAGTTATCGATCCGGCTATAGAATCAGTAGAGAGTTTTTCGATTGGGGAACCCACGCTGTACTTGAGAAAAAAAGGAGAAAAGCGTTTGCCTCTTCCATTATTCGGAGATGCAATTAACAGAGTTGCAGACATTATCTTGAAACTGGTAAACAGCGAACATAAAATCCTGCTAATCGATGAAATAGAGAATGGCATACACTATACAAACCAGCGGGAGTTTTGGAGAATTTTATTTCGGTTGGCAGTTGAACTGGATACCCAGATTTTTGCTACAACTCACAGTTTAGAGATGCTTCAAGCATTTGCTGATGTTGGTTTAGAACCAAATCAGGAATGTAGCAGCGCATATTTTGAACTAGCCAAGAAACCGAAAACAGATCAAATAATCGGCATCCGGCGCGATTTGGAAACTTTGAATTACGCACTAGAGCATCAAAAAGGAGTGAGAGGTGAGTAATATTGTCATAGTAGAAAGTAAAAATGATGCAATTTTTATGCAGGCAATGGTTGACCAACTTAACTGCGATATCCTGGTAGAAAAACCTATTTATATAGATGATTATGAACGTTTGGAAGGCTTGAGCGAAACAAAGTTAATCACTACTTTAAAAGCTTTAGAAGCCGACCTTCAAAAAAGAGATATAGAAAAAATTGGGATTATTATTGATATTGATAACTATTCAGAGGCAGAGCGGCTGGAATTCGTAAATAAATGTATAAAACAGGTGTTTGAATCTGCTAAAACTTTGTCAAACACTAAACAATTTATAGATATTTGTGGAGATAATGGAACAAAGGCAAAATTGGCTTGTTACTTTACAAATGTTGGAGGTAAAGGTGAACTGGAAACGCTTTTAAAGGCAATAAAGGCTAGAGAATCACCTCATGCTGATTGTTTGAATAGCTGGAGAAGTTGCATAGAAGAAAAGGAGGGAAAGAAAATCAAGCAGAAAGATTTTGATAAATTTTGGATTAGCAACTATATTAGGTATGATACTTGCTCAAAGCAGCATCAGAAACAAGCTGAAAAATATTGCAGTATGTTGCGGTTTGATTATGTTATGGAATACAAAAAAGAGATTTGGGATTGGGAACATCCTGCACTCGATGATTTGAAAGAGTTTTTAAAACTCTTTTGTTAAGATGACAAAATTCACATACAATTAAGATCAAACCCGTAGGTATCGGAATTAGTCATCTCTCTCTTCTCTCTCTGTGCCCTCTGCGCCCTCTGCGGTAAAAAAAAATCCTGTTCGCTAAGCAAATAAGATATCTATATGAGCTTAAAAATCTACTTTGTACGACACGGTGAAACGACTTACAGCAAGACTGGCGGTTTCTGCGGCGACCTCGACCCAGAATTAACAGCCGAAGGTTCTCAAATGGCAGAACAATTTGCAGCCACTTACGCAAAATTGCCTTGGAATGCTGTTTATGTCAGTCCGATGAAACGCACAATTGCTACTGCAAAACCTTTGTGCGATGCTGTGGGAATTGAAATGCAGCTTCGCGACGGACTGAGGGAAATTAAGTACGGTGAGTGGGAAGGCAAAACATTAGAATCAGTCAAAAAAGAATATACAGAAGATTATATTAACTGGCTGACTGAACCTGCTTGGAATGCACCAAACGGCGGCGAAACTTCGGTGCAAATTGCCAGTAGAGCTTCCTTAGTTATTGCAGAAATTGAGGAAAAATACAAGAATGGAAATGTGTTGGTTGTCTCCCACAAAGCCACTATTCGGATTATTCTGTGCAGTTTGTTGGGGATTGATTTGGGACGTTATCGCGATCGCATTAGCGCTTTAGCAGCTTCTGTCAGTATTGTCCAGTTTGATGTTCGCGGCCCGTTGCTGGAGGTTTTGGGCGATCGATCGTACATGGATGAAACTCTCCGCAATTTACCCGGTACTTGAAATTGCGGGTAGGGTGCGCGCACTGCCTACCCGGAGCGTCTGAAACTAAATCGCGCCTATGTAAGACAATCCTAAAATCGTACCTGCTCCCAAAATATGACCGAAGCAGAGAGTTCCCACAACCGCACCCAAACTCAAGCCGCCGAACATATTCGAGGAGGGCGCTGCTGGGCCTGTGTGAGGATTTTGGATGGTTGATTTGCCGATCGCAATAGCTAAAATATTGCAAAGAATCATAATCAAACCGATTGTAGGGCTCCACTCTACGGTTCTGGCGACAGTGGCAAGTAAAATTGGTGTAAACATCGATCTGCTCCTTAAACTTTACTAAATGAAAATCTGCCTAGAAGATATATCAAAAAAATGCAACTGTTAGCTACACATTGCATTAAGAGTTAATTTTTCGACATAATTCTTAATAATTTTCCCAGGAACTCAAGATTTCTTAGTCTGTGCAGGCGGAGGAAAGTTTGACAAAACGCGATTTCAATCGCCTCGCGATCGAAAGAACGAATCAACAGGACATAATAAAGCATGAAAATACTGGTGTTAAATGGGGGTTCTAGCAGTCAAAAGAGCTGTCTTTACGAGTTAAACAATGTCCTGCCCGATCGACCTTTGCAACCCCTCTGGGAGGCTCAAATTGATTGGACTCACCAGCAGGGTATAGCAGAGTTGAAAGTCAAAACAGCAAAAGACGATCGGCTTGAAGATGAGTTTGCCTCAGACTCTCGCGAAGATGCTATTTCTCGAATGCTGGAGAGTCTTTGGAGGGGAAAAACTCAAACAATTAATGATTTAAAGGAGATTGATATTGTCGGCCACCGCGTCGTACACGGCGGGGAAGATTATCAGCAAAGTACGTTAATTTCGGCGGATGTTAAACAGGCGATCGCCCGTTTATCTGTTTTCGCCCCCGTTCACAATCCGGTCAACCTCGAAGGTATCGAAGCGATTGAAAAAAACCTCGGAAATGTGCCGCAAGTAGCAGTATTTGATACAGCTTTTCACGCACAATTGCCGCCCGCAGCCTTTGTTTATCCAGGCCCCTATGAATGGCTGGAAAATGGGATTCGGCGCTACGGTTTTCACGGGATTAGCCATCAATATTGCGCGCGTCGGGCCGCCGATATTCTGGGTCAAGATTTGGCAGATTTGCGGTTGATTAGCTGTCATTTGGGCAACGGATGTTCTCTGGCAGCCATTCGCGGTGGCTGGAGTGTTGACACGACGATGGGATTTACGCCTTTGGAAGGTTTGATGATGGGAAGTCGATCGGGTTCGATCGATCCAGGCATTCTCATTCATCTGTTAAAACAATCCGATTTAACTGCCGAGAAACTTGACGGTATTCTCAATCGAAATTCTGGTTTAAAAGGGATTTCAGGGGTGTCTAGCGATCTGCGGCAGATTGGAGATGCGATCGTCCAAGGCAATCAGAGAGCTCAACTTGCTTTGGATATTTACATCCACCGTTTGCGTGCCGGAATAGGTGCCATGCTGGCGAGTTTAGGAGGGTTGGATGCTTTAATTTTTACGGCGGGAGTTGGAGAAAATTCTGCTCTTGTACGGGCTGCTGCTTGCGAAGCTTTTGGATTTATCGGGCTAAAATTGGATGGGGAGAAAAATCAACAGTCACCCCTCGATCGAGATATTGCGGCAGTGGATTCAGCGGTGAGAATTTTGGTAATTCACACGCAGGAAGATTGGGAAATTGCGCGAGAATGCTGGAAACTTTATCACTAACTTATTTATGAATTCCTTCAACAGCGATGCCCACTCAGCTTCGCAGAAGGGTCAATCGATTTTAGATTTGAGATTTGAGATTTGAGATTGAAGCCTTTACCCCACGGATAAATTCGGGGGCTCCTTTATCGGATAAGCTGTTGTGCATTTAATTTGTATGTTGAGGGCGGGCTTTCGGGCCCACCCCACAAAGGGAAAGATTTATTTTACTATGCAATTTAAATGCGGATTAGCTTAGCGCCGATTACAAAACTTGTTTGGGGGCGATCGGAATTTCAATAATAAACTCGCTCCCCTCTCCGGGTGCAGAAACGCAAGTCAATTTCCCGCCATGAGAACTGACAACAATCGAGTGAGAAATAGACAATCCCAAACCAGTTCCCGAACCCACGGGCTTAGTTGTAAAAAATGGATCGAATATCTTGTGCAGCACCTCAGTGCTCATCCCCGGCCCGCTGTCGGCAATTCTAATTATGGCAGAATTCCTGTCTGTCACCTCTGTTGAAATTGTAATCGTAGGCTGTTGATGACAGTCTTCCGGGCAATCTCTTGCTACCAGGAGAGCATCGATCGCATTTGTCAAAATATTCATAAATACCTGATTCAACTGAGACGCATAACAAGTAATTAGGGGTAGCGTACTGTAATTTTTAATCACCTCAATTCCCAAACGCCCGCCCTCTTTTCTCAGGCGCGGTTGCAGCAACATCACCGTACTGTCGATGCCTTGATGGATATCTACCGACTTCATTTGCGCTTCGTCGAGGCGCGAGAAATTCCGCAAGCTTAGCACAATATCCCGGATTCTTTCCGCACCTACTTTCATGGAATCCAGCAGCTTTTGCAAATCCTCGCTCAAGAATTCCAGCTCAATTGTTTCTATTTCTTCTAGAATTTCATCAGCCGGTTCTGGATAGTGATGCTGGTAAAGAGCAATCAATTTTAGCAAGTCTTTAACGTATTCGCTAGCCGGATTAAGATTGCCGTAGATGAAACTTACAGGATTATTAATTTCGTGAGCTACACCAGCGACCATTTGCCCCAAACTAGACATCTTTTCGGTTTGGATTAATTGAGCTTGAGTTAGTTTAAGTTCGCGCAAAGTTTGTTCTAAACGCTCGTTCTTTTCATTTAACTCCTGCGTCCGCTCTTGCACTTTCTGTTCCACCGAATTGTAAAGCAGAGCATTTTCCAAAGAAATAGCGACTTGGGAAGAAAGCAACCTTAAAACTTCCAATCTGTGGGGAGTAAATGCTCCGACAGTCAAATTGTTTTCTAAATAAAGAATGCCGATCAGTTTGCCTTGATTGATGATTGGAGTACACAAAATAGATTGGAGTTGGTGTTTAGCGATGTAAGGATCGGCTGTGAATAGTCCCTCAGCCGCCGCATTGCTCAACACCAAATCCGAGCGAGTCCTTTCCACATAATTAATCACTGTCACAGGTAAATCGTGATAGTCTTCAACAGGCGTAAATTGCAGCACAGCTACATCTTCAGCAAATACTGACGCTTTAGCTGAAATCAACAGTTGACCATCTCTGACTAAAATTAGAAAACCCAATTGAGCACCCGCATTTTCTAAGGAGATTCTCATTAAAGAAGCCAGCAACTTATCGAGGACAATTTCGCTAGAAATCGCCAGAGATGCTTTCATTACCGTTGCCAAATCCAGCACTCTCGCATCGCTGCCAGTAGAAGTATGAATAGTTGTGGTAGTTTGATTGTTGTTAAAACTTCCGTTGATCGGCGTCATTTCCCGCAACTGCGGATACTTCTGTTCTAAATCTTCTACTTTGCGAACTGCACCCCAGCGCAAGTAGCACGAGTGAGCTTCGCGCAAGTGGATTTTGGCATATTGATACTTGCCTTTACTCAACCAAAACTTAGCTGCTAGTTCATTAGCTAGCGCTTCATTTTGGACAAACTCATTGTCTTGAGCTAAATTTATAGAGAAATCGTACAGTTCTACAGCTTCTGAATCTTTCTTGGAAATTCTTGCTATTTCTGCTTGTACTAAAAGGTACTTGTGCAGAAAATTTTCGGCACAGTTGTCTGCCCAAATTTTCATCTGTTTTTGGTTTTCCTCTAACTTTTCCAAGTATTCCTTTTGCTTGTCTTCTGAAACATTTGGGAAAACGGCGGCTAAAGTTAGAGAAAAGAAAAAATTCCATTCGGTAGCGGGTATCGCTCCGGTAATAAAAGATAGCTGTTTTTCTACTTCAAAAGCTAGTTGTAGCGCTTCGTTGAAGTTGCCGTACCAGTACATTACCTGGCATTTGCGAATCTGATAAAGGCAGAGCGAGTACAAATTTTGATGAGCTTGGCAGTTGTGTACGTATTCAGCTTCGCTGATATCTTCGCTTTCAAATACAAACTTTTCAGGAGTTAGTTTGCTCAGGTTACGCAGGATTAACTCTACCCCTAATAATATATCGGTTACGAGCTGATTTTTGGTTTTTTGGCTGAACTGCAAATACCTGCTCGTGTCGAGCAGAATTTGCGAGATTTCTTTACCTTGAAAAAAGTAGTTAGCTATGCGGTTGGACAGGATATAACCCGCATACTCTAAATCTCCTGATTCTAAGGCTGCTTGATATCCTTCATTGCTGATTGCGTGGGAATCTTTGATGTGATTGAACCAGTAATAAAAAATACTGACCAGGGATGAACAAGCTCTGCACTTCAAGCCGATATTGCCAGATTTTTCGCTGAGATTCAGCGATAGTAAGCCAAATTGATACGCAGCTTTGTAATCTCCCGAAACTGCGTTTAAGAACATACCGTAGCCAGCGTAGCAAAGAGAGGCTTCGGGTACTAAACCGTATTGTAGAGAAAGATTGACTCCTTTTAAAACGCTGACTTTCCACAAGTCGGGATTTTTGAGGTACGCCGATGTGAGCAAGTTTGTAATTAATTTGACTGCAACTTTTTTGTCGGGTACAGTCATTTCGGGGGCGTCAATTAGGGAAGCTATTTCTCTCCCGGCTAAAATATTTGTGGCTGCTGCAAATTCTTCGGATATGACTTTTTGTAGCCCGTCTAGCGGTAAGTCAATGCCTAGCAAGTCCAAAGCTGTGATTCCGGCTTTAACGGCTTCTTCGTACTTCGCCCGCAGGGTGTACTGCACGATCAGCAGGTTGTAAATTTCTACCTTTTCTAAGGGCGATCGCGCTTTTTCCAGAGTTATATTAATAAATTCTTCAGACTTCTCGAAATAACCGTTTAAATACTCAACATTTGCCCGCTCCATATGCAAGGCAAAGGCTAAATCGTAGTGGGCATCCCAAATATCGGCGCTCAAACCGTCCATGCCTGCGGTCAAATACTGCAAGGCCGCAACATAAGCAGTGGCATCTTTGGCTCGGCGGGCGGCGTCTAAATTCAGCGTTGCCAGTTCAATTAATTCTCGATCGTCTTTAATTAGCGATCGAGCCACATTCAAGTGATCGACTAATTCAAAAATTCTGTCAGCGCGATATTCAGCCGGAGTGTTTTCTAAGATTTGCCTGCCTATTTTCAGATGAACTGCCTTTTTTTGCGAGTCGTCGATCAGAGCGTAAGCGGCTTGCTGTACCCGATCGTGCAAAAATTTATAATTCAGAATTAATAGCGGAAACAGCACGTAATCTAATGACTTGCTTTCCAATTCCGAAGTTGGCAGAATCAGTCCCGACTTAATCGCGGGCAACAGGTGAGAAAAAGTTTCCGACGCTTCTTTTTCATGAATTAAAGAAAGAGTATTTAAGTCAAACTCGTTGCCCAAACAAGCCACCAAACGCAAAACTTGCTGCGTTGAAGTTGGCAGTTTCCTCAATTTTTGTACCATCAAATCTACTACATTGTCAGTGATAGCGCACTGCTCAATTTGAGTCATATCCCAATGCCAGCCGCCCTTGCTCCCCGACTGTGGCGGGTGAAAAACTAGCAGGTTTTCCTGATACAATGTTTGCAGGAATTGATTGACAAAAAAAGGATTGCCGTCTGTTTTGCTGATTACCAATTCCGCTAACGGTTTGACAGATTCTCGATCGCTGTGCAAAGTCTCCGCAATCAAATGAGTTATATTTTCCACCCCCAGCGGCGACAAAGCAATCTCATTAATGATAGCTTCCTGATTTCGCAGCGTCTCCACAGTCATCATTAAAGGATGAGTAGGACTAACTTCATTATCTCGATAAGCACCAATTAAAAACAGATATTGCGTAGCTTCATCTGTCATCATCAATTCGATCAATTTGAGAGTAGCCGAATCAGCCCACTGCAAATCGTCGAGAAAAATGACCAGCGGATGTTCGGGCTGGCAAAATACGCGAATGAAATTTTGAAATACTAAATTAAAGCGGTTCAGAGATTCCGTCGGTCCCAATTCAGCTACAGGAGACTGAGCTCCGACAATTAGTTCAACTTCGGGAATTACATCAATAATAATTTGTCCGTTTTGACCGAAGGAAGTGCGGAGTTTTTCGCGCCAAACTGCTAATTGAGCCTCGCTTTCAGTTAACAGTTGCCGCACCAATTCCGAAAAAGCGCTGACAACTGCAGAGTAAGGAATAGTTCGCTTGTACTGGTCAAATTTTCCCCAAATAAAATAGCCGCGCCTGCGGGTAATAGGTTTGTCTAAAATCTTCACCATTGCAGATTTGCCAATGCCGGAATAACCGGCAATCAGCATCATCTCGCTGCGGGATTTATGCTGTCCTCTCGTCAGGACTGACAAGGAAATTTCTTTTTTCGATTTGAGTTCTTTTTTGATGACTGAAATTTGAGAATCGTCGGTGCGGTAGCCTCGATTATTTGTTGCTGCTACCCGTTCAAATGCCGCTAAAAGAGTTTCAACTTCTCGCTGTCTGCCGTAAAGTTTTTGAGGTATTTGAAATTTGTCGGAAATATCTTGGCTGCCGAGAGGAAACTCAGAAACAACCCCAGATGTTTGCCACTGAAACAGGCAGGATTCCAAATCGGCTTTTAGCCCCCAAGCACTTTGATAGCGCTCCTCAGCGGTTTTTGCTAACAATTTCATCACAATATCTGAAACAGCTTTAGGAACTTCAGGGGCTATTTCAACGAGAGGTACTGGCTGTTTGGCTATGTGACAGTGAACTAACTCCATGGGATCTGTAGTGGGAAAAGGGAGTTGTCCTGCCAGGATTTCATAGAAGGTCACGCCGAGGGAATAAAAGTCGGTGCGGTAATCGACTACCCGGTTCATTCTGCCGGTTTGTTCGGGCGACATATAGGCTAAAGTGCCTTCTAAAAAATTGGGATTTTTATTGGGAATCTTTTCTAGGTTGGATGCTGTTGAGATGCTGAAATCTATGAGTTTCACTTGTCCTGTAGCTGGATTAAAAACTATATTAGAGGGATTTATATCTTTATGAATTACATTTTTTCCGTGAATTTCTCCCAAAGTTTCAGCAACTTTGATGGCCGTAGTCAGAAATCCTAAAATGGTAAATTTTTGGGAACCCATAAATATTTTTAAAGATTCCCCGCCAAAATCTTCTAAGATCATTGCCAGACTATTTCTAACCTGTTGCAACTTATACACTTTCACAACTCCGTCCAACAGGCTTAAGTTGGCAGTGATCTCATATTCGCGCTTGTATCTATTCAGTTCTTCAGGAGTCGGATAGTCTTCTTTGATAAGTTTGATAATAACAGGTTGGTTGTTCTGCTCGTTGTGGCCGCGGTAAACCAGGGAAGTGCTGCTTTCATAAATGAGAGCGAGAACTGCAACGCCGGGAATTGCCATCATAGTTGGGTTCTCTGAAATTAGGTGTGCTTGGTCAATGTTACAGGACTGACGCGCGGCGCGCTAGAAACCGGGTTTCTTTGTTGCTAGTCGTTGACAAACCCAAGATTTTTTCGTGTAAATCGGGTTTCTTTTCGTAAATCCTATGTTATTCTTCATTATCGCTCAAGAGATATCTTTTGGGATGTGTGGGAAGACACGCCTTGACAGCAAAGAACTGCTGAGGTGACAAAAGCACCCTCGGGGTTTCGTCACCTCAGCAGTTACGTAAAGAAAAGCACAAGTACAGGATTTGTGCAAGGATTTACTGTGAGAGTCGATCGCGCGCCTGAAAAAAAAACAATCTCAGCTTTTAGGATATTGCTTGAATGAAGGCCTCACACCTCAATCAAACCGCCCAAAGGTGCAACTCCTAACTACACGCTAGTCATCTACGCGCCTGCTCGAATAATAACCTTTAATCTCGGAGTTAAAAAATTTGCCTGTAGAATCAGCATCTTGCAGAGATTCCCAAATTTGGGGTTCCACATCGCTGTATTGATAGACTGACCCGCTGCTAAATTCTATTTGCAAAACTTGCTCCTCTTCGTCGTATCCGATCGATCTAGCCATTTCGGAATCTACCGACATCATCGCAATTGGTTCTTTGCTTGAAGCAATTTCTTTTAATTCTATACCAGCACTGAGTTCTGTTGAATCTGTATTCGCGATGAAATCAACCATTTGCAGCCCTTGCATTGCAGCTTCGGGAGCGGCAATTTCAATAAATTCGACTTCTTCCCCCCGATCGATTAACAGTCCTAGCTGGCCGTTAGAGTGACCAACTGCTAATACGTTGCTCAAGTCTATTTTGGATAGTTTCATGGGATTTGTCAAAAATTGATTTTACGTCAATATCTCCCCCGCTTTGCAAGTTTTGATGCCGGGAAAATAGTCGATTAATTAATAGTTTATTGTGAGTTGGCTAAAAAGTCAATATATATATTTTGCGAAAATTCTGGCAGCAATCTAGATGTAAGTTGCGCTAGGGGTATCCTACGTTGATAAAATTTGCCTGCTTATTAACAAAACTTGACAATAAATTAAGAATTATTGCCGTAAAACAAAGGTAAAGTTGCGGTAATTGCAAGTTAAATCCCAAGCAGCAAAAGCGTTTGAGCATTTCTCAAATCTGTAAATCCTCAGAAAGTTACTATTTCTAAAGGATTCATCCGGTGAGAAAATCAGAAACAACCTTAAAATTTAGCAGTAATCGCCCGATCGGGCAATTCTCAACCAGCACCAGGAAAAATACCTATGAAATTGGCTTATTGGATGTACGCAGGCCCAGCCCACATCGGCACTTTGCGCGTGGCCAGTTCCTTCAAAAACGTCCATGCGATCATGCACGCACCGATTGGAGACGACTACTTCAACGTCATGCGTTCCATGCTGGAGAGGGAACGGGACTTCACCCCAGTGACTACCAGCGTCGTTGACAGACACGTACTGGCGCGGGGTTCGCAGGAACGGGTGGTGGACAACATCACCCGCAAAGACAGAGAAGAACACCCAGATTTAATCGTGTTGACTCCGACTTGCACCTCCAGCATTCTGCAAGAAGACTTGGAAAACTTCGTGGAGCGAGCTCAATTGGATGCCAAAGGCGATGTATTGCTGGCGGATGTCAACCATTATCGGGTAAACGAACTGCAAGCTGCCGATCGCACTTTGGATCAAATCGTCCAATTTTACATCAACAAAGCCCGCAAAAAAGGCGATTTAGTAGAAGCCAAAAGCGAAAAACCATCTGTCAACATCATCGGGATGTCTACGCTGGGTTTCCACAACCAGCACGACTGCACCGAGTTGAAGCGTTTGATGGCAGATTTGGGCATTGAAGTCAACGAAGTTATTCCCGAAGGTGCTTCGGTTCACAACTTGAAAAGACTGCCGCGCGCTTGGTTTAACTTGGTTCCTTATCGGGAATTGGGGATGATGGCCGGGGAGTATTTGCAAAAAGAATTCGGCACGCCGATGGTGGATATTACGCCGATGGGTGTGGTAGAAACTGCGCGCTGTATCCGCAAGATTCAGCAAGTTTTGAACGCTCAAGGTGCGGATGTTGATTACGAAGATTTCATCGACCAACAAACGCGGTTTGTGTCGCAGGCTGCTTGGTTTTCGCGATCGATCGACTGCCAAAACTTAACCGGCAAAAAAGCCGTCGTATTTGGCGATAATACGCACGCTGCGGCGATGACGAAGATTTTGGCTCGCGAGATGGGAATCCACGTTGTGTGGGCAGGAACCTACTGCAAACACGATGCTGATTGGTTCCGGGAACAGGTTAGCGAGTATTGCGATGAAGTGCTGGTGACGGACGATCACGGGGCGATCGGGGATGCGATCGCCAAAGCCGAACCTTCGGCGATTTTCGGCACGCAAATGGAACGCCACGTAGGTAAGCGGTTGGATATTCCCTGCGGCGTAATTGCTGCACCGATTCACGTCCAAAATTTCCCGATCGGCTACAAGCCATTTTTGGGTTATGAAGGTACAAATCAGTGCGTAGATTTGGTGTACAATTCCTTTACTTTGGGAATGGAAGACCACTTGCTGGAAATCTTCGGCGGCCACGATACCAAGGAAGTGATTACCAAGGGGATTTCGGCTGATTCTGATATGGGTTGGACGAAGGAAGGACAGGCTGAGTTGAATAAAATCCCAGGTTTTGTGCGGGGTAAGGTGAAGCGGAATACTGAGAAGTTCGCGCGCGATCGGGGGATTGACAAGATTACCGTTGAGGTTCTTTACGCGGCCAAGGAAGCTGTGGGCGCATAGGTTATTGGTAGGGTGGGCAAATGCCCACCTTACTCAAAATTCAAAACTGCTTTAAGCAGGAATGACCTTTTCTATACGAGATAGTAGATTAAGCGCCAAATCATCTTCTTCTATCACATCTCGGTTTAATCTCTCTTGAAGTAGCCAAATAAGATGATTTATCGAAACTTCCTTAACTTTGATATTACCGTAATCACTGATTTCTCGCGTTTGACCTAGAGTAATAATCCAAACTTGTTTGCTTTTGCCATCAATTCTAAGAGTTTTTTTCTTTTGTACACCGTCTGAGGCTCTAATGTTAAATGTCAACTGAGCCTGCTCAAGCTTATTTATATAGTTTTCTATTTGGTCTTTTTTATATTCTTCAAAACCATCCCTGAGCGTGCAATCATACATTACTGCAAGGTTGCCAATAATGAAAAATCCATCTGCTCTACCAGCTTGGTTTCTCTTGTCATATTGATAGAGATAATGAATGCCCAAATTTTTCAATAATAAAAAAGTCAAGTCCTCAAATTCACTTGAACTTGTTGTATGTACTATTCGCTTAAATTGCTCAATTATTTGGTGTTTAAGTTCATCACAGGTGATCGGACTGGGGAGCAACTCAGCAGGAGCCTCATTTTGATCTATTGGGTCAACATCAATAAGCTGGATTCTATTGGCAAATCTTCTCCCATCTTCGCTCTCACCAATGGTAAAGGTAACTGCATCGCCTACTTTCAGAGTTTCAACTTTATTATCTTCTACTTCCTTGGCTATAAAATAGAGGTCTTTAGTGCTGCCATCAAGCGTAATATAACCGGATCTCTTGTTAGTAAAAATAATTTTTACATGGCCATGAAAACGAGTTTGTGTTGCAGAATACCTATGCTCTCCTTCGATAATTAATTCTACTTGATTAGCAAAAAGCAGAGTACCCTCCTTGCCTTTCCCAATCGTAAAAGTAACGATATCTCCCTGTTTCATAGTATCAAATTTATCGTTTTTAACTTCTGAAGCAACAAAATAAAGGCGCTCATTTTTATCATCGGGCGATATGAATCCGGCTCTTTTGTAACTCAAAATTTTTGCCACTCGCCCTTGGAAGCGGTTTGTCTCTGAAATTTCCCCCATCTTTTTTACCTGTACTGAACGATAATTGAGAAAGTAGACTTACTTGAGCTGAGATTGATTGACTTTAGCATCACTATACTATAAGCTTGAAAGCGTTTTCGCTACAATAGATTTATCAAAACAGCCTATCTTAGATATAGACCGTCCGCCCAGAATAAAATAATATGGATACAACAGTAAAAATTCTCGAAGATTCCACAACTATTACAGGTTTCTACGATAAAGAAGCGGATGTTCTTTATCTCTCGCTGGCGGAACCGCGTGAAGGTATAGCTGTGGACATTAGCGATGGAGCGATCGCCCGTTATAATGAGGATAGTGAAACAATTGTCGGCATTACTTTAATTGGATTGCGACAGCGGGTTTTGAAGGAATTGAATCACAAACTGCACGTACCACCTCATCCAAATGGGTGGGCGGTGACAGAGGAAAATGTAGAGTCAAGTCAAAAGGTATTTCCGACTCAGGAAGCAGCGTTTAAATATGCCGTGGGCTCGGCAAAAGCTCAATGGCTTGATGTGGTAATTCACGGTGAAAATGGAAAAGTTCAGGAAACGATCGATCCAGCGATAGATGCGCTGTTGCAGCGTAGAAGCGATAGCCCCGAATCTGACGGAGAGAAGCGCGAATGTTTGGGAAGTGTTTAGATTTAGGGCAATAGATACCTGTTACTCAAGGGATCATAAATCGGCTTATTTAGCTGTTGTAGGGGCGGGTTCACCAACCATCTGCGCCAAAAATAAACAATATTGAAAACCCGCCCTCACCCAACGATAAATCTCATCCGGTAGGCTGCGTATCTGTGAGATTTGCGATTTATTTCGGAGATTGTCGATTGCAACGCACCCATTGTTTTTTGGTATTTATCATGGGGATGGGGCGGGTTTTTGAGATTGTTAGTTTTTGTCAGAGATGGTTGGTGAACCCGCCCCTACAAGTCAACGGATGTATCAAATAAAACGTTCATTTTTAGATAAACTTCCCGATTCTTTCTTCGCGCATATCGGGAATAATTGTATCCCAATTAATCAGTTCTTGATTTTTTCTTAATGCTGCTTTTACAACTAAGACTCCACCAACATAATGAACCTCGCACTCTTCATCCATATTTGCTGGTTTGCTGTTGCCAGTTTCCTCTGGCGGCGAAGCTACTTCCTGCTTTCTCCGCTGCCATAACAGGAAGTCAGCAAAGTTGAGGATTTCTTGCAGTTCGATTTCAGAGAAATTTTTCAGTTTGTCAACAATTTGTTCTTGGATAGGTATCACGGCTATTTTTTCCTTGCTTAACACGATTGCTAGATTCAGTTTAACATCAGGCAGGAGCGATCGCCCTCACTCCTCATTTTGACTATCTTCTTGCTCAATCTCCTCAAAATTCACTTGTTCGTAAACATCAGATAGAGGAACTTCAACCTGGAAGGAATTAAACAGTAAAGCCGTATCTTCCTCGTCATACTCGCTATACAACCATCTTTTATTCTCGGTTTGAGAATACTGTTCAACTTTAATTTTTGTTTGGTCAATCAGAATGTATTCTCGAAAAGAAGGAATAGTTTTGTAAAATGTAAACTTGTCAACTAGATCGTAGTTTTTAGTAGACTTTGATAAAACTTCCACAATTACGTGAGGGTTGGTAATCGTGTCTGTGCGATTGCTGCGGTACTCAGGCAGCCCAAAAATTACCATTACGTCGGGATAAGTGTACAGTCGCACTTTTGGTATCCACAGACGCACGTCACCGATGAAGATGCGGTAATTCTGTTTTTTGAGAGCAAGACTTAAAGCAATGTACAAATTGCCGGCGATTTGATTGTGATTAGTAGATCCGCCCGTCATAGGAATAATTTCCCCGTCGAGATATTCGCTTTTGTACTCTGCTGTTTCTTCCAGTGCTAAATATTGCTCTTCTGTGCAGTAACGTTGCTCGGTTGTTTGCAAAGTGCCTGTCATCTTGATGTTCTCCCGCAACGATGTTGAACAAATATTTCTTTTAAGTGCGTGAAGCGGAGCTATCCCGAAGGGAATCGCTCACTTAAATGATAACCCGCATTTCCAAAAAAGCGATCGCCCTTATTCCTCCCCGCTTTCTTCTGCCTCATTTTCCGCCTCAAAATCTACCTTTTCATAAACATCGGCCAGCGGCACTTCAACTTGAAAGAAATTAAAAACTAGCGCCGCATCCTCCTCATCGTACTGACGATACGACCACCGCTTGTTTGCCAACTTACAATACTGTTCTACGTAAACCTGGGATTGGTCAATCAGAATATACTCTTGAAATGTCGGCAGCGTTTGATAAAACTTAAACTTATCACTGCGATCGTAAGCTTTAGTAGATTTTGATAAAACCTCAATAATAACTTGAGGATTCATCACGGTATCCTGGCGATTATTGTAATGCTCAGGTTTACCCGGAATTACCATCACATCGGGATAAGTATAAGTTCGCTTTTTCGGCAGCCACAGACGCACGTCGCCGAAAAACACTCTATAATCATGTTTTTTGAGGCCAAGACTTAATGCGATATAAATATTTCCAGCGATTTGATTGTGATTCGTAGTTCCACCTGTCATTGGAATAATTACTCCGTCGCGATATTCACTTTTGTATTCTGCTGCTTCTTCCAGGGCTAAATATTCTTCTGGAGTGAAGTAGCGCTGTGCTGTTGGCTGTTCTGTTACTTGTAGAATAGCTGTCACGGTTTTTTCCCCAACTCAATTGATATTTTGCGTCCAGTTTAACATTGCCCGAAAGTAGGGGCGGGCAGGATGCCCACCCCACAACAAAAACCATTCTTTGTGGAACAGGCATCTTGCCTGTTTTTGATAAGATTCCAACATCTACGATCGCCCTTCTCAAACCAAGGGCGATCGTATAGCGTTTCTCATAAAGATGAGGTACAATAACAGCAGTGAGTAAACCAATTCCTCATATCGGATAATGTAACTTGATTGAAGGCAAACTCTATCGCTTTTGCTAATTCTCGGTAATTAGTCGTCTTGATAGAACGGAGAATGTTTTTGAGTTTTGACCATAAATGTTCAATTGGTGAGAAGTCGGGCGAATATGGTGATAAGTATATTATTTTTGCCCCTTGACTTTTGATGGCTTTTTCTATTTCTTCGCTTGTGTGAATAGTACAATTGTCCATCACTACACAAGCACCTTTCCAGAGTTTTGGTACGAGCTTTCGGATGATAAAAGCCTCAAATGTAATTGTATCAGTTGTACCTATTAAGTTGACTGATGTTAGGACTTCATTGACTGATATAGCTCCAATTATTGAGACATTTTTCCCCCGTTTATTTGGTTTTTGTCCCCGAGCCCTTGAACCTTTTAGAGAACGAGCATATAACCTAACCATTGCTAAGTTGACTCCTGATTCATCAATGAATATTAAGTCTTTAAAACAAACTTCTCGGACTTTTTGCCAGAACTCATATCGCAGACCCTGAACTCGGTCAGTGCCTTTCGCGCTCGGAAAGAGAGTTTTTTTTAAAAGTCATGTTTAAGAGTTTTGCCATTCTTCCCATCGTTGCCACGCTGATGGTAAAACCAATTTTCTGGTACAGTAAATAACGGAGTTCTTCGAGAGTTGCATCATTATTTTCTTCAATCAATTCGGCTAAAATCAGTAGTTGTTCTGCATTGAGTTTCAATTTGACTCCGCATCGCTCAGTTCGAGGAGCAATGTTTTGGGTCTCACGATACTGCTTAACCAATTTTTGGACGAAACTTAGGGCCACACAAAAACGGTTAGCTATTGCTCTTTGTGACAGCGGTTCATTATGGTACACATCCATAATTTTTTGTCTAAAATCAATCGAATAAGTTTTCATTTTTACTAATGTGTGATACTTACTAAAATCCTTGATATTTGTCATTCGAGTGACTGCTGTGGGTCGAGCGATTGTTCGCTCGCGCTCCATTTAATTAGAGCTGCATAACATTTTGGGGTTCTATATTTTTCACTCCGTTCAAGTCAGTTATATCATACCTCATCTTTCTGATAAATGCTATACGCTTAGGGATGAGAATTAAATAAAATCCACTTTTCATGACTGTTGTGGGATGGGCTCTTATAGCCCGTCTATCGGGGACGGGCGGGACGCCCATCCCACAAGAAAAAAGGGAAATTATTTAATTGACGATCCTTATCAACTCGCCACCAAAATTAATCGATCGGATCGAAAACTAAGGTCAATCGAGCAGCCGGAAGCAGTTGTTTGAGAACTCGCAAATGACCCTCTGCATCTGACCAACTGCGAAACCGACCGACAACGACCCTTTGTAGATTCGGAAGCAAACGAACAACGATCCACGGTCTGAGACGTTTCTCATACGGCATAATAGGTGTATCTCCTTGTTAATTGGAGCCATAGCCAGTCCTGAGCCCTCGGAAAGCATCGGACTGGCTTTTGACTTTTGCATACTTAAGTTTAATCCAAATAAAGCAGTTTGACAACCGCAGCGGTCTATTGTGCAACTGTTACAGTCTATACAGCCCAAAAATTGACCTACAAGGTGCTAGCATCTGCCTTGCAAAGGTTGTGAGCAGTTAAACAGTGATCCGGTGGAGATTAGCAGTTGTCATGGCCGATCGGAATATCAGTAATAAGGAATTGGCTGTCCTAACCGGGATGAATCCCAGGTCTATTTCTCGGCTCAAAACTCGCCGTTACCTGACCAGAATAGACGCAGCAACGTTAAACGTTCTCTGCAAATCACTGAATTGCAAGCCCGGAGACTTAATGGATTACGAAGAGGACAATCCCGATCGAGGCTGAAATTTGAGGGCACAAGCAATCGCACTGTTTTGAGATAATTTGTACGATCGCCCTTCTCAAACCAAGGGCGATCGCACTTAATCAACTCGCCACCAAAATTAATCGATCGGATCGAAAACTAGGGTCAATCGAGCTGCCGGAAGCAGTTGTTTGAGAACTCGCAAATGACCCTCTGCATCAGACCAACTGCGAAAGCGACCGATAACGACCCTTTGTAGATTCGGAAGCAAACGAACAACGATCCACGGCTTGAGACGTTTCTCATACGGCATAATAGTTGTATCTCCTTTGTAAAGGTATCTCCTTTGTTAATGGGAGCCATAGCCAGTCCTTGCTTTCCACGGCGGGGGACTGGCTTTTGACTTTGCACCTGTGGTGTGCTGTACAAATTATTGCACAAAAGGCCCTCATTGGTAGCAGAAAATTACTAAAATAGCGTTATAACACCGCGATCGGCGTAAACTTGTATGATTGGGAGCGTTCACAAACAGTAAATATTGACAGTGAGCAAGCGCGTTCACATCACACTCCCCGACTACATCTATGAATCCTTAGAACTGTGGGCCGACCGGCAAGGTAGACCCACAGCTAGTTTGATCGCTTTTATCGTTGAAACGGCGGTTTTGGAAGCGAAAAAAAAGGGAGATTTACCTTCTGAACCTGAAAAGCCCAAAAGCGACACGTAAAGACTTCCCTCCTGGGTTGCTGGTGCGTGTCGCCCGATCGCACTTATCGAAATCGATCGAAACTAGCATCAGCGCCCGCAGTTGGCGCCCAATATTTAAAATAATTCTCTGCTTTGTCCTCGCGATCGCCTGTTAGTGCATAAGTCCTCTCAGCAATCGAAAGTGCCAGTTATTTGATTGTCCGCCGGCTAGTCAGTTGCAGGGAAATTCACAGAAAAATATCATTCTCAGTAACGAACTTTCGACTATACATTCAATCCTCTTGTGGGGCGGGCTTCTAGCCTGCCCCTAAAAGCTTATTGAGAATAGTGCCCGATCTCAGGGGAAACGGAAATTGCATCCAAGGATTTCCTCCTTGAGGCCAATTGTGAAAACCGTACTGTTCGATCGCCCTCATCAATCCAACTTACCTAGATTAGACGCATCAACATATTTTAAAGGAATGACTTATGAACTTCACAGCAAGACTCACACAAACCAGCTTACTCGGTTTAATGCTATTTGCCAGCAATCCAGCGGCAACCTTTGCTTTAGGACAATCGAACACAAGCACTGCACCAACAGCGTCTCGCACTCAGTCTCCGATTGAAACCATACAAATAGCTAATGTATCCACTCCCCAAAAACAGGTGAGAGATTTTTGTGTTCGCAAAAGACAGACACTGGCAAACTATTTCGAGACCAGCAACTTTCGGATTTATCTGTGCTACAACCACGCCCATCAACTATATTACTACGGCGTTAAAAAGAGTAACGGCAGCACGATCGCCCTGCGTGCTCGAACTGAAGAGGGGACTGGTTACGTGGCAAAAAATGGTGCCTACGACTACATTGTTACAGGAGCTAGCCTCAGTATTTATAACAAAGGCAAACGCATTCTCGAACAACGAGTGATTCGCTCCCTTTAGTATTTAAATGCGATCGCGCTTTCAAGCCCCGACTTCTTCAAAAAGCCGGGGATCTAACAGAATATCTGGCTTTTCTGCTGAGGCAGACGAAAGTTTGTGTAATTTAACCTCGAACTCAAATGACCGAGAATTTCAAAGGTGGTACCCGCCACGCGATCGATCCGTGGAATCAATCCAAAATCTCAAATCTCAAATCCTTGCATCCCCCGAATTTATCTCGCGCAAGTCAATCCTTGCATCTAAAATCTAAAATCTAAAATCTAAAATCGAATGACCGGCGCTTCGCCACATTTGAGTTTGAGGTTAACAGGTTTCAACCGCCGAGTAATCTCAAAATAAAAAAAACCTCCCCAACAAGGAGAAGGGAGGGTGAAAAGACAGTGAGAAATTTAAGTTTTTGCAGAATTAACAATAAGGAGTTACATCTTCGCCACACTCGTCAGCCAAATAACACAAAGCTCGAAAGCGCAGCCCAACCACTTGCTCGTAAAGCGGATTTAACTTGCACAGCGGCGGAATGGATAATAAAGTGCGATCGCCAATTTTGACTTCTCGCTCAAACGGACACTGACTGGGAATAAACTTACACAGCAACCGAGCCAACTTTTGACTTTTAATGGCCGTGTTATCAAGCCATTGTTTTAGCGGATGCAAGGGGTCAAAGTGTGGCTTTTGACCGTAAGGTTGAGAATTTGTAGCGACATTAACGGCTTTTTCTTGTTTGCCAAATCCTACCCAATTTGGCAGAGTTCGGTAGGAGACTGTATGCTCAAATACGTTCATTTTGCTCTCTTCCTCTTTTATAACGAGGTGCCAAGAACTCTCTGTAGAGCTTGTGCGATATTATCTACAATCAGTATCTACAGCATCTCGTTTTGCTTTACCGGATTGAACTTCTTAAATTAATGACTTAGGGCGAGAAAAGTAGTTCCTGATTTTTTTGAGTTCTGGTGTGCGATCGAAAAAGTGTCCTCATTTCAAGCCCAACAATTGATTGATAGGGTAAAAATTTTGTCTTCTACGTTCTAGCTTCAACCTTTGGTTGACTCTCCTTTTGTAGTTCAATTACAATTGTGACGCATCTAGGTGAATTATCCTATACGTGAAAATGCGGAATTTTTAATAAAACTTATAATATTTCTAAATAAGCTCTGCTGCAAAAAACCCTGAAACCTCGCCCCAACAATCTTTGCTCGCGATCGCTCAGAAACTTCTACAATGAGAAATAACCGGTATCACCGCCCTTACAACCCATGAGTAACCCAGAAACCAAAGCTATCGCCCGCGAATTGCAAAGCCACGCCGCCATTCTCGGCGGCTTCGTCTCCCTCCTCTGGATTATCGAAATTGTCGATGTATTCCTGTTCAGAGGCAGGCTGAATGCCTACGGAATCCGCCCCCGCAGCCTCGACGGACTTCAAGGCATCCTGTTGATGCCTTTTCTGCACGGCAGTTTTGCTCACTTAGCCGCCAATACCCTCCCTTTAGTGACATTTGGTTGGTTGATCATGCTGCGAGAAATTAGCGACTTTTTTATCGTGAGTGCCGTCACTGTGCTAGTCAGCGGATTCGGAGTTTGGCTGACTGGGGCGCCCAATTCCGTTCACATTGGTGCCAGCGGATTAATCTTTGGTTACTTCGGCTTCTTGCTGCTGCGGGGCTATTTTGAACGCAGCTTTACATCTATTTTGGTATCTTTAATTGTCGGTTTCTTCTACGGCAGTTTAATTTGGGGAGTTTTGCCCTCGCAGCCGGGAGTTTCCTGGCAAGCGCATTTCTTTGGCTTTGTCGGCGGCGTATTAACCGCTCAACTTTTGGGGCGGCAGAAACGGGAAATTAGCTAGGATTAGGACTTAGGGTGCAGGGTATCATTACCTTGGTTTATTGCCCCGAAGTTGTGTAAAATGATAGGTTTTTTGTCAATAAACCAGGTTGATTTTCTAATAACTTCGTCCCCGACAGCAAGACTAACTGCTGACCAATAATTCAACGCGGGCCGGCAAGCACACAGTAAAAACTGAACCGCAATCTAAGTCGCTTTTTACGTGAATATCGCCGCCCATCATCACGCAAAAGTGACGGCTAATAGTCAATCCCAAACCCGTGCCGCCATACTTGCGCGTAGTTGAGGCGTCGCCCTGCATAAATGCTTGAAATAAATGCTGCAATTGTTCGGGGGGAATCCCAATGCCCGTATCAGCTACGCGAAAAATTATTGAGTCGGAAGGTTCTGCTATTTCTTGAGTGGTTAAGCTGTCATGTTTAACTCTTTCAATACAGAGGCTAATAGTGCCATGTTCCGTAAATTTTGCTGCATTGCTCAGCAGGTTGAGCAATATTTGACGAGTTTTGGTAATGTCAGCATACATCATTCCCAAGTCGCTACCACAATCAACTTCAAACTTATTAAAATTTTTATCTATCAAGGGTTTGACAGTAGAAACTACCTCGTCAATTAAATTAACCGGGTTGAAAGTTTCTAAGTAAAGTTCCATCCGACCCGCTTCAATCTTAGAAATATCTAGAATGTCGCTAATTAAAGATAGCAAGTGTTTGCCCGCTGTTTGAATTTTTTCCAAGTCGGGGATAAAATCTTCGCAGCCTAAATCCTCGGCGTCTTCTTTGAGCATATCGCTGTAACCAATAATCGCGTTGAGGGGAGTTCGCAATTCGTGGCTCATATTAGCTAAAAAGGCGCTTTTGGCTTGGTTTGCTGCTTGAGCGGTTTGAGCGACTTTTTGGAATTCTTCTGCTAACTTGCGCTGGGTAATATCTTCGGCAATACCGACGATGCGGTAAATTTCTCCGGTTTGGCTGCGGACTGGAAAAGCCCGATCGCGCACCCAGCAAACTGAACCGTCCGTTGGCGTAGCCCCCGTAGGGGATCGCACTACCCGATACTCCTCATCATAATCCCCCCGCACCTGTTTCTCAAAAGCAGCCTTGACGCGATCGAGATCCTCCGGGTGAATAGCATCCCAAAAAGCCTCCGGTTCTGACTGCAAACTCTGACAGCTCAAATTCCATATTTTTTCGCAAGCAGGGCTCACATAAACTAGCTGCTTTTGATTGGGTTCTCTAATCCAAAATACCTCATGAATATTTTCTGCCAACTGGCGAAACCGCTCCTCGCTGGCCCGCAACTTCTCCACAGCACTGTGAAATTCAGTCACATCCTGAATCAGCGATGCCACCCCAATGATGCTGCCGTCAGCATCTACCAAAGTCGTATTGTACCACTCGCACAGAATTATTTTTCCGTCTTTTCTGATGTTCTCGTTAAGGCTGGTAACTCCTCCTTGATTAGTGAGCAAAGTTATAGATAGTTGCCTGACATACTCCTTAGAACTTTCAGGAACTATGAGATCGACTCCGTGGCGTCCCATAGCTTCCAAGCGGCTGTATCCAAAAATTCTTTCCGCTGACAAATTCCATTCCGCTACTTCAAAGTTTAGATCCCATTCAATCGCTCCCAAAGGAGTTTGGTGAAGATGGAGAGCCAGTTTTTGCTGCGAGTTTTTCAGAGAAATAATTAATTGATTTTTGTCGGCGATCGCCGATTCTACCCGATCCTCGAGAGTAGTAAACGACTCTTCCAATTGATCGGCCATCATATTAAAAGAGCGAGCCAGGACACCCACCTCATCCTCCCGCTCTACAGACGCCATCAAGCGGCGATCTACTGCGATCCCGTCCCATTCTCCCCGGGACAAAGCCTCCGCAGCCTTGCTCAGACGCTGAATCGGTACAACAATCCACCTAGAAGTCAGAGCCCCAATCGCCGTTGCCAGCACCAAAGCACCCAGACACATCACCACAGTATACCGAGTGTTAGCATTAATCCTTTCCATAAAATCGGCTTCAGGAACCGTCACGACAATCAACCAGTCGAGGCCCCTGCTGTCTAAAAGCGGCGTCACCTGTAGAAATTGCCGTTGACCGTCGATCGTAAAATCTAACTGGCGAGATCTGTCAATTTTGTGCAAATCCCCGAAGCGTTCTGTCAAATAGCGGGCGGTCGATCGAATTAGAACATTCTTGCTGCTCGCTGCCACAATCCGTTTCGCCACACCATTGCTAACAATAAATGGCGGTTCCCGAGTAGAATTTGCCACCAATTGCCCGGATCTTTCTACAATAAAAGTCTGTCCTGATTTGCCAATTTTTAGAGTTCCCAAGAATTGATTTAGCTTGGAAAGTGCCAAGTCAGAACCCAGGATGCCAATCAGTTTCCCATCATCGCCATAAACTGGTTGAGCAGCCGTAATCGCTAGTTTGGGAGCGTCAAAATAATTATAGATTTTACTCCAAGTCGGTTTGCCTGCGCGCACCGGAGCTATGTACCAAGGCCGGAAACGGGGGTCGTAGTTGAGAGTATTTTTTAATAGCTTGGTTGGTTTGTCGAACTCGGACAGCGCGTAGCTCTGCAAATTATAGCCAGTAGATTGATTAGAAATCTGAACTTGCAACTTGCCGTCGTCGAGGCGTTCAACTCCAATAAAATCTTTTTCTTCGGATGCGAATTGAATGTAGCTAATTTTATCAAAAATTTTGATTTGTTTGTAGAAGTAGCGTTGCAAACTATCACTATCCTGCACGTTCACAATGCCGAGACGGATGGCATCGAGATTGAGCTGATTAATTTGGTGTGGCGTTTCAATATAACTATTAATATGTTGCTGGATACGCGATGTGACTTCTGCCCGCAGTTGGGCGGCAACATCGTTGACGGCTATGCGCCCGTTCCGCAGCGACAGCCACCCCGTCAACCCTACCGCAGCGAAAGTCTGGAGGGCAAAAGGCACAACAAGGACGATGCGAATTGGCACTTTACCCGACATCTTTAAAATCGGGTCGGTCAGATATTTGATTGGCATGGTAAAGCAGAACTATTATGAACCCACAACATTCCGGTCATTCGATTTGAGATTTGAGAGTTGAGATTTGAGATTGACACCGCGGATAAATCCGGGGGCTTGAGGATGCAAGGATTTTGGATGCTTTCGATTGATTCCACGGATAAATCCGGGGGCTTGTACCGTCAAGAAATTATTGGTCAAGTACAACTTGATGAGCGCAGGTTTTGAAGTTGAGATGGTTTTAGTAGGCAAAGTGCTGTTAATAACTCGGAATCTGCCGCTGGCAACTGAGTTTTTAACGACTGCCACCGTCATCTTAGCGCGATCGGGAGCTTTGGGAACATTGGCGATCGAGATGAATGCAGTATCAATCCTGGACTCACTCTACACGCTCATACTATTATAGATTTGAGATTCAAGAATTAAAGAATTGGGAAAAACTGATTCTGTAAGGGTTTAGAATTTTTTGAACAGGGATCTCAAACCGGGTTTTTTTAGTGTTTTGGCGGTCTGCAACGAACTATTTTCGTGAAAAACAACCGATGGATAGCCGCCCGTGCGTCCAGCACTAACTATTGTTCCACTCCTGACGCCCGCTAATGAAACGAATCGAGTTTTTGGTTGACTCATGCCTGAAATGAGGTATTTTGGCGTTTCAACCCGGTTGCTGCGTCAGTTCTATTTGACCGATAGCGCGATCGAAAGTTATAAGTTTTGACAGGAACTTTAATTGATATCTCCACAAGCAGCTACTTTTGATAGAGTGCAACTTAATTCCGGCAAGGTAAAATAAGCATAGTGGGATGCAACTAGCGGAGGCATGGATTATGAACGCAGTTATTGCTACTCTTGGCACTGCTCTCGGACTGAGCTCAATTTTGATCGGTTTGACCCCGGCGGTTCTCGCCCAACAAAGACTGCAACCAACGCCCCAATATTCGGAAACGACTTTATCTGGGGACTCGTTGAGGACTGTGGAGGACAGAACCTTAGACTCGGACTACCAAAACTTGATTGGTGAACCAGAAACGGCGGCTAATTCTGCTAGAAGGGAAAGAAGCTTGGGCGACACATTTCGCCTCAAAATCGAGGGCCCATTGGAATTTATTACCACTCCTTCGGACGCCCAGCGTCAAGGAAATCCTTTACCTCCAAAACAAACCGACAGCGGTACAGAAGCGGGAGTTCAGCTTCAGCTAGGACTTTAGCAATTTTAAATAAATTGATGTGAAGCAAACGAGCGATCGCGGAACCCAATTTTTGATTCTGGGAGTTATTGTGACTGCGATCGCTTTTTTATCTGAATTTTATCACAAGTTTTGTGCGGTTTCCCTCACACCTGGTTCTCTATTGTGAACCTAAAATTAGACCAATTAAACTTCCGATACAGACCTATTAGCTACATATCTTTACAATAGCGCATAAAACTGGCGGTGAAGGTGATGAGAAAGGCTCAACTGATCGATTATTTGCGGGGAGAGTTGGCAATATCGAATTCTGCCATCGCCGTTGCTCTCCGACACGGTGAACAAGATGCCAGCGAACTGCCGATGGTGCTGTGGCAGTACGGGTTAGTGACACTGGAACAGTTAAACCTGATTTTTGATTGGTTGGAAGCTCAGCCGACTTAGCAATTTAAAATCCTGAGTTCAAAAATATGGATATCGGATTGCTATTTTTTGACCAATAAAGCTTGCACAAACGGTCGTCGAAAAGTATGGGGTTAAGTGTTTAGGTTGAGTGTGGGTCTTATTTTGTCCCAATTAGAAAAATACAAATATACAGTAGGGACACAGCACTGCTGTGTCCTCATTTTTGTTGCCGCCTAAAATAAACTGCTTTCATATCAAATCTGGCAGCATCGGAATTATAGTCATTTCAAATAAGTATGAGACACTCTTTCTGCACAATAAGCACGAATAACTTCATCAAGAGATGTGCCAGGAGACGCATACATTTTAGCTCTCTTTAATGCACTAAAATCATGCTCAATATCATTTAAGTCAGGAGAGTATTTTGGTAAAAAAAGTATCTGATGGCCTGCTTCCTCCACCAGGAGCCTAATTGCTGTCTTACGATGAATCGGTGCATTATCCATGATTAATATTGATGGTATTGTTAAAGATGGCAATAAATATAAAGCTAACCACCCTTCAAAACTTTCTGCATTCAAGCTCCCTGTAAAGACCATAGGTGCAATCAAGTCCTTGTTGCCTTTTCTTCTTCCTGCTACTAAATTTTCTCTTTTTCCGCGTTTTCCTTGTCTCTCCCCATATACTTTTCTCCCTTTTTTTGACCACGCATAAACACAAGCATGAAACTCTTCAAACCCTGACTCATCAATAAATACAAGGCTTTTACTCCCATGAACTTTAATTAAAGTTCTCAGTGTTTGGTAGTATTGTATTCTTTCTTCTCTATTCCTTTCTCTATAACGAAATTCTTTTTTTTTATCGTAATTTTCATTTTCTTTAAGGCATAGCATATGGCACTCGCTCTCACCCCGAATTTCCTTGCTCTTTCTATTAATCTTGCTTCGGGATTTTCTTCTACATCTTTTCTGAGCATTTCCCAGTCTATCTTTCGCTCACGGTGTTCTACCTTAGTGGCTCGAAGGTCTTCCCTCCCTAGCCATCTGTATATTGTTGCTCTTCCTACTTTAAACAGGGCGGCGGCTTTGGTTATACCCCCTCCATTTTCCACATAATCCACTACTCTTTTTCTTAAATCTAGACTGTATGCCATTTTTCGGCTCCGAGTTAACAATTTTTCTTGATTTTACATCATCTTGCATTTGTCTCACATTTATTTGAAATGACTATAATATTACCCACAGCTTTCGAGACGGCAGTGCCGTGTCCTCCATATCATGTCGCTCGTGCAACCGGAAACGATATCAATCTGTCGAAGATGCGATCGCAGACGGCATCAAACAGAGGGTTTGACACTCTCCTGGCTAAAGCCGAGGAGATTCTTGATTCGCAGAATCGACTTGCCGGTGCAGAATTACTTCAACATCGGTAGCGGTCAATTCTCCACAAGCGTTCGGATCTAAGATCCAAGTTCCGACGTGCCCCGCCGTACTCAATCCCCGACTTAGGATATTTTTAGCTGCGTTCCAGTCACGATCTAATACGCATCCACACCGACAAGCGTGGGTTCGCGTTGAGAGACTTTTCTTAACAATTGTTCCGCAACTATAGCATTCTTGACTTGTTCCGTTAGCTGGTACGGCAATCGTAATTCTTCCGAATACTTTGCCAAAATATTCCAGCCAAATTCGGAACATATACCAAGAAGCGTCGTTAATCGATTTTGCCAGACAGTGATTCTTCACCATATTTTTAATCCTCAAATCTTCGTAGACTACGCAGTCGTTAGACTGGATGACGCATCTTGCCAGCTTCACGGCAAAATCTTTACGCTGTCTGCTGATTTTGAGGTGGCGCTTTCCTAGAATCGCTCTAGCTTTTTTTCTGTTTTGCGAACCCTTGACTCGTTTTGAAACTCGTTTTTGGGCTTTCTTCAACCTGCGTTCTCCCTTGCGGAGGAAACGCGGGTTATCGACTGCAATGCCATTTGAGTCAGTGTAAAACTCTTTAAGTCCTACATCTAACCCGATGGCGTTACCCGTGATTTCAATCTTTTCAGAACGGTCAACTTGAATGCAAAACTGGACATAATATCCGTCTGCCCGTCTCACCAAACGTACTCGTTTGATTTGACTGCGCTGAGAGAAATGTAAGTCGCGCGTTCCTTTTAATTTAAGTTTGCCGATTCCTTTTTTATCGGTAAAAGTGATTGATTTTCTGTCGTCTGCCAGACGCCAGCCCGTAGTCTTGTATTCGACGGAGCGGTTGTGTTTCTGGAATTGCGGGAATCCTTTTTTTCCTGGGACTTTCTTTTTACAGTTGTCGTAGAATCGGGAGATTGCCGACCACGCTCTTTCTGAGCTAGATTGTCGAGCCATGCTGTTCAAGTCATCGCCAAACGGAAATTCCTTAGCTAAAACAGCGCTATACTTGTTCAATGCGTATTTATCAACTTTTTCGTTTTCCATCCAAAACCGCAGTGCTTTGTTTCGGATGAACTGCACTGTTCTAATTGCTTCGTCTACAGCGTCAAATTGCTGTTTTTTCCCGTATGCCTTGAACTCAAAAACTAACATGACTTCGACCTCATCACGATAGTCTTATGCTACCAGAGTCGGCTTAATATCCCTCTAGTTGTTCACCAAGATTTACATGGTTTTACTTGACAGCGCCATCCTGAGAGCTCAGAAAATAGACTGGGAGGCTAAAGCCTCCTTGCCCCTTTCATCCCCGGACTAAAGTCGCGGGGTTTTCAGGGTATTATTTATAAAACAAACCCCAGCAACTTTTAGGCTGCCGGGGCTTGTCTTGTTTAATTTGGTGGCGGGAAGTGGATTTGAACCACTGACCTTCGGGTTATGAGCCCGACGAGCTACCAGGCTGCTCTATCCCGCGTCGCTTTCTCTCTCTGTAGCGGTTTCCAAAAACAAAACCCTGAAACCTTAACGATTACAGGGTTCGCTTGAATTTGGTGGCGGGAAGTGGATTTGAACCACTGACCTTCGGGTTATGAGCCCGACGAGCTACCAGGCTGCTCTATCCCGCGTCGCTTTCTCTCTCTTTAATATAAACATATCTTTCTGACAATTGCAACCCCTAAATCAAAAAAACTTTTTAGATGATGGGAGGGGTTGCTGAAATCGGCTCACAGCCTCGATCGCCCTAAAGCATCGAAACTTCGCCGATTACCTCCAAGCGCTTAAACTCGCTGAGAGTCAGGTAAGTCTCCGCCAGAGTTTCGGCGATTGTCGGAGTAATCCACCCCAACTGCTTGAGCAAGTGAATCGCCACAGCAAATTGAGCGCGCTTTCCCCCATCCGTCACCTTAATTGCCAAGCCCATGCCTTCGCCAACCCGGCCAATGCACTGCACCCCTTCGGCGCCGGATTTGCTCACCAATTCCCCTTGAGTCAAGCGCATCAGTTCCGTGTCAAATTTGCCCTCACCGGCAACCATTATCGGGTGATGAGTCATAGCGCGGACAATCCGTTCCATATCCACATTGTTCCCGGAGGCTAACTGAGCGTACAAAGAGGCCATTTGCCCCAACTGCAACAGATAGGTAGGAGCGCCGCAGTCGTCGCGAGCGCTGATAAACTCTTCGGCAGGCATTGCCAGCAAGTCAGCCACTTTGCCCAAAATAAGCTGCTGGACAGGATGTTTGCGGCGTAAATAAGTGTCCAGAGGCCAGTGCAGTTGCTGGCAGACGGCCAGCATTCCGGCGTGTTTGCCGGAGCAATTGTATTGCAGGGGGCTCTTTTTGCCTTCTGGAATGGGGCATTGAAGTTTAGAGGGGTCAATGTCGCAGCGCCACAGGACGTTAAATACCTGGCGCGATTGCTCGATCGTACCTTGATGAGAACTGCAAATAATCGCTAAATCTCGATCGGTCAATTCGTAGCGTTCTAAAGTGCCAGTCGCCGTCACCGCCAAAGCTTGAAAAGGCTTGAGTGAAGAACGGATAAATGAGGCCGTTTCCGAGTTACCAGCAACAGACAGAACGCGCCCGCGGTTGTCGCAGACAGCGGCCTGGGCGCGGTGCCTCGATTCCACAATACCTTCGCGCAGCAGTGTGACTTCCAGTTCGGGAGCTTGGGTTCGTTTTCCCCTTGTCATATCAATTTTAGATTTTAGATTTTAGATTTTAGATTGGGGCCGGTGGAAGTTATGAGTTGCGAGCTGCCAGTTAAGAGTTACAAAGTTAATCTTTCGGCGATCGTTTCTCACTCATGCACTCCGCGTGCGCTGTTGGCTGTGGGCGGCAATCTCAAAACTCAAAACTCCCTTCCATTCCCGATTACAAACAACTCCAAGTTAGTCCCCCGGCAACCAGCAATACTGTCAAACCATAAAATGTCTGCCGCAGACGCCTGAGAATTGGTTCTAGTTGGTAGTTGACAATCAACTGGTCTTGAAGCAAAACTTCGGGAGTTTTAGGCCAAGATTGACAATCGTACCAGCCAGACTCTTCGTAGACGACCGTGGGATTTGAAAGGCGCGATCGCACGTAGAACCAACCCAAGTAGAGCCGCAGCAAAGCTAATCCTAGAATAAAACCGGCACCTGCGGCACTGCTGAGGGCAAACTGAGCTGGATACTTGAGGGGAGCAAAGCTAGAAGCAGCTATCGGCCCCGATACCAAGCAACTCCAAGCCCAAACCCAAGCTAGTTTTGCGAGGTATCCGGGCCAATTGAGTGTTACCCAGCTAAAAAACCAGGATTCTTTAAGTTCTTGGTATTCATTGATCGGTCGCTGTTCTTGCGGAACCGGACAAATAGAAGCAGAAACGTTTTTCACATTAGCCATCCTCACCGCGCGGGGGAAAAGTCAATGCGTTCGGCGTGTCCCCAGAACGCTTCTAAATTGTAGAACTCCCGCTCTTGAGGCTTCAAGATGTGAACGATCGCGTCGCCGTAGTCCATGACTACCCAACTGGCGTCTGACAGCCCTTGTGTACGCAGCGGCAAGCGTTGCCACTCTTCTTCCACTTGGTCTGCTATCGCTTGGGAGATGGCTCGTACCTGCACGTTGGAAAATCCGGTGACGATCGCAAAGTAGTCTGCCAAATAGGATACTTCTGACACGCGCAGCAATACAATATCTACTGCTTTGCGGTCTTCTGCTGCTTGGGCAACGGTCACGATCAGGCCGCGAGCGTCGTCTGGGGAGGTGCCGTCGGTTGCTGTAGACTGGGCCCTGGAGTATTCGAGTTGGGTTAGATCTGACATTAAGTGTTTAAGTTCCTAATTGATACGGTAAGGAAGAATGGGTGCGCTATTCGCTTTCGGTTGTTGGCAGTTTGAGACGGGAAATAGGAGTTAGGTTGAAGCCAAAAGTAAGGACAGGATTTCTGGTGAATTTTACTTTCAACTTGTGATTTGTTCGATCGACTTCTGCGTCGAATTTCCTGTTTCCTGCGATTCGCGGGCCATTTGCAGCGCCCAATTCCGCGTAAGTACGGTGCGGGGGTGGATGTAGCAGCGAGTTTCTAGCAAATATTTAAGAGAATAATCGCTAGTTTGCCACACGGCTGCATAAAGATTTTGCCTGCTTGCCTCGCGCAGTGCTTCTAGTGCGGCTGTGTTGCCGCGGCTTGGCTCTATGGTATCTGCTATGAATACGGTACAACTGAGCTGGCTCATGTTTGGTCTGCCGAGGGTGTGATTGGCGATTGCTTCCAAAATTTCTCGATCGACCACCCCGAATTCGTCTCTGGCGACGATCGCGCTCGCGTCTGCGTGCAGCAAATGCGGGTGTGCTTCTAACACTGAGTCTAACTCTAAACCTTCCTTCTGGGCCATTTGCAGCAGCAGTTGAGGTTTGAAGTATTTTGCCAAATCGTGCAACAAACCGGCCGATCGGGCTTTTGCTTCGTCGAGGCCGTAATGGCGAGCCAAGTCACCTGCTACCTGTTCGACTCCCAGAATGTGTTTGATGCGGGCAGCAGGAACGCGGTCACAGAGCCAAGCTAGGACGTTTTCGCGCGCGGGTACAACTGTCAAATATTAACTCCTAAATTGTAGGATCTCCTATTTTAGCGTTTTGTTTCGATCGGCTGCTTGTTTGGGTTATTTGGTGTTTGGTGAAGTGCCGGCGCGGGCGATATTGGTAGGTGCTGCGGTGCTGCTGTTCGGGGTTGCGATCGGCACGAAACAGGGAAGGTGGAGAGTTTTGCAGATTTGAGGGCGAGGCGATAGCGCATAGGTTTACAGCCATAATATACTGTTTATCAAGTTAAGGTTTCGACTGCTTTCTTCTAAGATCGTTAGGTAAAAACTTATCAATTTCTTCATCAGAAAATGTCATTATATCGGAGCAATGCGCCGCTAATCATGCGGTTGGTGACATCGTTAAAAAATTGGCGAATAACATCTTTGCGATCGCGCCCCGTCGCACTCTGAAGACTCCGCAAATAAGCGAACAAACCAGGGCTTTTTATCCCGTCCCGCAGCGTTACCTCATCATTGTTAATGAATTTGAGCAAATCATCGCCGCTCATCCCTTCATCATCAGCAGCCCTATCTCGCCAGCGGTAAGGCGATTCAATCAGTTGCTTGTACCGATCGAGTGTTCCCTCTAAAACAGCTTCTTCTTCTCTGACTTTCTCGGCATCATCTAATAGTTTAAGGAAAAGAATCCAAGTAAATTGGGGCAAACGGTCTAACTCCCATTCATTCCCTTATCTTTCCGCATGATATCTCGTGCAGACTTAATCACGCTCTCCAGACGTTGAGCAGTGGTAACTGGTTTACTGTCAAAAAGTGAGGTTGTGTATCCCATTCTTGAAGTTTTGGCAGAACGTATTTGCGACAAGTCTCAGCTTCATTAGGGCCCATAGCCTTTACACTCAATTTGAATTAGGACAAGGTATGCCGCTCTCATTAATGCTGAGCATTATTATCCCACCTCGACTGCATTCATGTCTGACTATTTAAAATCTCTTAACTCCCCTTATTTGCCAGGAGGAGTGAAATGAGACTATCAATTTTTGTCTTTTATCAAACTGTGGCAAATTCTGTCAAAGGTCTTTTGCTAGGATGGTGAAACCCCAAAACAATATCGCCCTTAGAAATTCCTGCTGCTAGTAAATCATCAACTACGCACAAATCCGTCCAATCTTCTTCCACCCAAATTTTACCCTCTTTAATCCGAAGATACATGGTAATATGGCGGAGCCGTTTTTTGCCATCCCAGCCCGAACGAAACCATAGATAGTGATCTCGTTCTTCGTCAAATGCTAGACGATGCTCTGGCTCTAATTCATCTAGTGCGATCGCCCCTTTGACGGTCATTTCATAATATCCAGTCAATATTTGTTTAATTGTATGGCGATAGTATTCTAATTTATCCATTGCAGAATTTCCTCCTTTGCCATTTCAACTACCATTAACAAAACCTGATTTTCATTAGTAATTACTTGGATAGACTTGCGTTTAAAAAAATCTTGGTATACGATATCATCAATTGCCAAATAGAGCCTGTATTCTGGAGCCGTGAGTTGAATCAGATTGCGGTAGACAATGTATTGACCGAGTGCGCCGTGAAAATCATACATGAGCGATCGCCCAATAAAGCTCTTAATTTCAACAACTATTTTTTGTCCTTGGCGTTCTGCGGCGATCGGCTTTTCTGCTATATCGGCATACAACTCGGCATCCTCATATTTGATGAAGTACGGGTCAGCCGTAATTCTCCAACCATCTTTTAGCAGGGCATTTTTAACTGCATTGTGATAGGTGTCTTTGGCAGGCATTATAAAAACAATTAAATATTACTCGCTCTTTAAATACAGTAAATACATTATAACTCTTAAGATTCGGTTTCACCAAGAAAGAAATAAACAAATAACGGTCGGTACTCACTAACCTAATGAGCGTATTATTTCGGCAAAGGCTGCAACAGCTTATCAGAATGACTCGCTGCCACCGCCGCAAATAAAGCTTCATAATGATTCAAAGCTTCCTCAAATCCGTAATTCTCTACAGCATAATTTCTGCCTTGCTCGCCCAACGCATCCACCAGAGCGGGATTTAAGTACAAATCCTCAACTGCATCTGCCAAAGCCTGCGGATCTTCCGGCGCTACCACCACCCCGCCACCGCTTTGCTGCACTGCTTTCTGGGCCGTACCAGTTTCGGGAACAGACGCCAAAATTGCCCGGCCGCTGGCGAGAATTACTTGAATTTTTGAAGGCATATTGAAGTTAGTAACGCGGCGCTTTTGTACGACTAAACTAACATCAGCAGCAGCTAACAATTCCGGCAATTTTTCTCGCGGTTCAAAGGGCAGCAGCATTACATTATTAGCTTTGTAAGTTTCGCAATCTTGTTGCAAGCGCGCCAAAGCTGTTGATTCCCCGACAATTACAAAAGCGATTTCGGTTATGTGTTTCAAACGAGCCGCTGCTTGGACAACTGTTTGCAAGCCTTGAGTTAGGGCAATATTGCCAGCATAGAGAACGACAAATTTGCCCTTGAGTTTGTGAGTTTCTCGAAATGAGTTATTTTCCTTGGGTAAGGGGCGAATGAAATTGACATCAACCCAATTGGGAACGCAAACTATTTTTTCGGGGGGTACTCCCTGAGAGTGCAATTTTTTGACAAAACCGCTGTCGATGACGCTGACTTGGCTGGCTGTGCAGTAGGCCAATTTTTCCAAAGCGTCAGCAATGCGAACTAGCAGTCCGTTTTTTTTGACCAAGCCGACGCGCACGGCTGCTTCTGAGACGATATCCTGAACGTTGAGGACGATCGGGCAAGCGCGAATCCAGCCGTAAAAGGCGACTGGGACGCAAATCGGTAAAGGGGGCATTGTCGAGAAAATCACGTCGGGACGCCAGCCTCTGAAGGCTTGGACGGCGCTGGAGACGACAAAACTGCCGTCTAGCAAAAGTCGGTCTAGGAGGGTGGGGTGGGGGCCGTTGACGCGCAGATAGCTGCGCTGAATTGTGACGCCGTTGTGCTCTTCGGTGAGGTAAAATTTGCCCTCATATTGCGGATAAATCCGGCGCTGGGGATAGTTGGGCATTCCTGTGACGACTCGGACTTGGTGGCCGCGCTTGACTAGCCCTTGCGCTAGTTCTGTCATCAGGGGGGCAATGCCGATCGGCTCTGGATAATAGTTATAGGAATAAATTAGAATACGCATAATATTTATTTTGAAGCAAATTGTCCCGCAGTCGCGCGCATCGAGCCTGCACCCGCAGAATTGCAGAGGATGTGGTTGGGTTCCGGGTAGGACAATAGGGGGCGAGGGGATCTTCCACTCCTTGGGAAAGAAGCCGCCCTAACCGGGCGGGTATCGCGCCGTCAGGTAATGTTTTTTCGCATTACCAGGCAGTTGCGGCGATCGTCGGTACGGATATACCGAAGGTCGTCTGTGAGCTTGTACATGAACACCAGTCCCCTTTCTCCTTCTCTGTCCAAGGGATCGCGCTGCTCTTGCATGATCGAGTGCAGCTTTGCTTCTAAGTTGAAGGGTTGACCCCTGTCCCAAATCCTAATTTCTAAGTAATCGGCAAATACTTTTACCTCAATGTCTATGGGCGTCGTGGGGGGCAAGTTCTGGTGAGCGTGGCGGACAGCGTTTGTAAAGCCTTCGTTGATTATCAGCCGGCACTGCCACCAGAAATCCGCTGGTATCATGGGCAAAACGATATTCTCCAACCATTCCAAAACGGATGTTAAAGCATTCAGGTCTGTTTCAACCTGAAGGTGCCACTCGGCCTTTGGTTGCTTGTCTTTCATCTTTCTTCCCCCAGGTCGGCCCCCACCACCGCTGTACTCAGCGCCGGAGGGAGAGAAAAAGGAGGGCAAGGTCTTGGCAACATATTAGTTAAGTCAAGCTTGAGTTGAAGAAGCCCGTTTTGCCTCAAGGTGAGCATTCCTTTCGCACCATTTACTCGCACAGCAAATGAGAGACTTCCGATACTGTAACCCGCCTCGGTAGGGCGTTTAAATAGGGAAAATTCCCGAGTCAGCTTGCGAGGAAGCGATTTAAGCTTAGACCGTGTTAGCAGTCGCTACTTTTCTAAAGACAGGTGAGTTCTTCTCGTCCTCGAAAATCATGCTGGGCTCGTTTGAGTATGACCTCGAACTCGCCAATTGCTAATTATTAATGCTCTGATTGCAGAGCTGGCAACTAGCTGTGCATTTTCTGGGCGTGTGAATTTTAACACTTAACGCTAACGTAGGTATCGCTAGCGATCGTCTGCTTGACTAAGTATCGAGTTCGAGTTCGCGCCCTCCGTCGGCAACAGCACCTCAAATTTCAGCGGTGGGTTGTTGCGGGTTCCTACACAGCGCCACTATTTTTGTTAAATAGGACTGTTACAGTTTTGACAATTAGTTTGAGGTCATACACCAAACTCCAGTTTTGTTGGTATTTTAAATCTAAACGGATGACATCTTCAAAATCGCGGACTTGAGAGCGACCGTTGACTTGCCATTCCCCTGTCATGCCGGGTTTGACATCCAAACGCTGCCACTGAGGGACTTCGTAGCGCTCCACTTCGTCTGGGGTAGGCGGTCTAGTGCCGACTAGACTCATTTCGCCTTTGAGCACGTTCCAAAACTGCGGCAGTTCGTCGAGGCTGGTTTTGCGTAAGATGCGCCCGACTTTGGTAATCCGCGGGTCGTTGTCATTTTTGAAAAATGCGCCAGAAGCCTGGTTTTTGATTTGGGCTTTCATGGCTTCGGCGTTGGTACACATCGATCGAAATTTCCAAATCCGAAATTGTTTGCCCATCCAGCCACAGCGGGTTTGACCGAAAAATATTGGGCCTGGATCGTTGATAGTGATGGCTGCAGCTATGGGTACGAACAAAATTCCTGTAATTATCAAACCGACAATTGCCCCAACAATGTCTATCAGTCGCTTCACCCACGATTGCACTGAAGGGTGGGTCATCGGTAACGGAGTGTCCGAGCGGTTGGTCTCTGTGGGAGTTGAGGTTGCAGAGGGCTGCTCGATCGTCAGCACTTGATCTAGGCTGGTGAGAGCAAATACTGCCATCACCTGCGGCTTGAGGCTTCGGAGCACCAAATCGCTGCCGCGCTGTTTAACAAATTTCAGATTGCTGACTAAAGCACCGATCCCGCTACTGTCGATGAATGTCGTCTGACTGAAGTCTAGGACGATTTTGCTGGGAACGGTGCTTCCGGAGAAAAGTTCCTGGCAGGTTGTCTTGAAGTTTACGGCTTCAAGTACGCTCAAGCGCACGGGTATGTGAACGGAGGGAATCTCGTCCAAGTACGTAACCCGAAAATCTGCCTCTGGGGTGTGACTGACCATGAAGTCCTAGTTTCAAATTTCAAGCTGATGTCTTTAGCCTATTCTGTCCTAGCAACTCCTCCTTAGGCTAGCTTTATAAAAACTTTATAAAAACGCCTGCAAACTTGCCCGCCGAGAGTGATATCAAAGACAAAAATAGACTTGAGTTTACCAATTCCAGTTTTGGCCGAAAGATTTTTGAACGCAGTCGCTGCCAAACTTTGACATCGGAATCAAGATTTTTGTGGCTTCGGGCCGATTAATCTGGTCGTTAGTAATTTTTGTGCCTGTCTTGCACCGGGCCACTGCAGTTAACAGTTAACAGCTAACACAGAAGTCAACAGTTAACCGTTAACTGGAAAACCCCCGTAACAAGCGTCGGGGGATGAGGTTAAGAATTGTAGACGTTTTCTGACTGAGAGGTTTCGCGGGTGATGGGTTTGACTTTGGCTTTGGCTTTGGCTGCGTTGCGTTTGAGGGCCTGGAGACGAGCTTCGTATTTAGCCCGCTGCTGTTTTTTGGAGGTTTGCTCGATTAAGGTTTTTAAGGCGCTGCCGAGGCTTTTGTAGGCGTTTGGGAGAGTGTAGCCGAAGCGGGTGGCAAGGGCGAGGGCTTTTTCGTCGGCGTCTACTGCTTCTTTTAAACTTTTCTCTCCGTTGTTTTTTTGGTAAAGTCTCCAGCCGGAGACGCCGCAAAGGGATAGGGCTAGTAACAGCAGCAAACCGTCTTGTACCCAAAGTTCGCCGACGGCGCCGCCTAAACCAATGGCGAGGGCTGCCATTTCCCAACCGTCTCTGGGGATGGTGTCGTTTTGGATTCTGGCGACTTCGTGCCAAAATAGGAGGTTGCGCTGATCCATTGCTAGCTGTTCCCAGCGGATCAGGTCTATTTGGATTTCTACCTGGTCTTTGCCTATTTCTTCGCTGCGGATCAGGGTAGGATTAACTTCTATTGTTTTTTCTACTGTTACCCAACTTTGGAGTTCTGGGGGCAGTATGTTTTTCAAGCGCCGGATCTCACTCATCTCGGCTCTTGCTGTAGAGGTTGCATAGGATGTCATAGCTCCGGCCTATTGATTTTCCAAAGGTTAATATGTGTCTATTTCTGGAGTATAGCAAACCTTGAATCCAAATATAGTCTAGCAACGGGGGTCGATCGACCCATACTGGCAATTTTACTTGGTTTTACTCTCTGGGGGCGATCGCAACTCCCGACTCTATCCTTGACTTTCGACTATTTCATCAACGGTTCGATTTCTTGCCGCAATTTCGACCAAGCCGACAAAACTTCCGGCTTAGAAGTTATGCCTTTTTGAACTAAAACAACTCCGTCCAATACTTCAGCAATTCCGTACAAACCTCGCCGTAGAGCTTCATCGGTAAAACGCACTCCCGCCCGAACTCTACCTCTGTCAACGGGAACTTTTAAATTGTTTTGCTGCAACTGCCACAAATCTAACACCGCATAATCGACATCGACTACTTTTCCCTCTTCGTCTTTCATCTGCATCACTTCTAAACGGATGATGTTCCGGCGGCCCGAAAGGTGGGAAACGATATAACCGCTGGTAGAAACGCTAGCATCTTGGGGAATCAAACTTAAGACTTTTTTGACATTAGCTGCGTGTCCTAGTTGAGCCGGCAAAGATTGATAAACCCAAGGTTGAAAAGAATAAGGAGAGATGAAATACAAAGCTCGATTCGGATTGGAAGTGTACGTAAGCAGTATTGACATACCGATACACCCAATCCAGAAGCGGTGGAACCTGGGTTTGAATTTATGTTGATGTTGCGACCACCACAGGATTGTACCGTAAAATAACCCCGGAATTACAGAAAATGTGTAGCGGGTGTTGATAGAAGTAGCAGCCTGATTAACAACTTGCAGCAACAGAACCAGTAAAGGAAAAACAGTCATTAACCAGGCGCTAGGAGCGATCGCAGGTACAAATGCTAGCGGCAACCAATGACCTAAAAGATATAAAATTCGCTTACTTGCATCTTTAAAAAATACTTCAATTATGAGCTGAGGTTGACTGATAATCGCCCAAAGCAGTTCTAGTGTTGACGGGTTCTCGGTTTTAACAAATTGCCTAAAATAATTAGCCAAGTACAAGCGGGAATTGTCAGCCGAAAACATCGGCATGATTCTATTAGTTACGAACACCACGTAGCTAAAGCTGAGAGCGCACAAAGCTATGCCGACGCGGGGGTAGCGCCGACTGACAATTAAATAGGCTCCGATGCCAAACAAGCTAATTCCAGCATCTTCGCGAGTGCCTAATGTTAAAACTGCGAACAGCCAAAATAGCGACCAGCGCTGCTTTTCTAATGCTAGGAGCAAGCTAAATATAAATAGAGGAATTTGGCAGTGTTCGTAAAAATTTCCCAGCGTCGGGCCGATGACACCATTTGCTCCGTAATAGCTGGCTACTATCATTACCGACAGGGGAACAGATAGATAGTGTCTTGCTAAGAAATACAGCACTATTCCGGCGGCTGCAATTAAAGCAACTTGCAAAACTATCAGGGTAATGGGAGATGGAAATAATGCATAAATCGGCATCCAAATTAGAAAATCGATGACGAAGTGTTGGCCTAAATGGATATAAAATGGGTAGGAAAGTTGTCTGTCTATCAGCGAGGCGCTGGAGGCGGCTGAAGACATTGAACTTTGAAAAAATCTGCCGTGTATGCTATTCCAAAATACTTGGTTAAATAAACCGTGATCGTAGGTGGCTAAGAAGCTTTCGTAGCGGATTATGCTAAAACTTAAAACTAATATAAAAAAGATGGTGGCTAGGATTGTAACTTGACGCAATCCTGTTTGATTGTTCCAGTAGTAGAGAGGTTTAAATTTCATAGTTTTTGGTGAACCCGATATTGGCTCTAAGGTTGACTGAAGTTGTGCTTAAATTCGGAAATAGAAATAAATTTGCCTTTGGTTTTCAGCTTGGTGAGATATTTTTCTAGTTTTTCAACCATTTTCCTACCTGAGTCTTTTTTGACGTAACTGGGTAATTTAAACTGGGAAATATCTGTGAATTCCCAGGGGTGAAAGTAGATGTTCAGATAAGAGTCTGTTTCTAGGGTTAGTTGGGTTGCTAATTCTATCATTGAGAGGGGGAAGTTTTTAAAGCTCAACCAAAATAAGGGAAATCTGATCAGAGGAGTGACTGAAATGGGAAGGTTGAGCAGTTTATTCGTATAATATGCAGTTCGGGGTTTAGATAGGTTGTTGTATCTGCCGGGGATGTAAGTTGGATTCATTGATGAGTTGTATTCGTAGCCTGCTTTTTCTATTTCTGCGTCGTCAACGGGCTGAAGTCTGGCCATCCTGAATCCAGTGATTTCAGTATTAGTTATTTGTTCTAAGGTTTGTTTAGATTTGTGTAAATCTTCTAGGCAAAATTGAGAGTGGTAAAAGCCGTGGGAGGCGATTTCATGGTGTTGTGAAATTTCTCTGATTGTATCTGGGTTGTGGAGTGCAAAGTTAGCTGTAACAAAAAATGTGGCTGTAATATCTAATTTTTCTAGAAGTGCAATAATCTTTGACAATCCTCGGTTAGAAATTTGAAATTTGAGCTCGGATTCCAGGGGTTGACCGTATTCTTCGGGGATGTCAAATTCTTCTATGTCAAAGCTCAACAAGATTGATTTATTCATAGTAGCCTGCGCGGTTGTTGGCTCTAATTTTAAATAAGCATATCAGCATTTTTAGGGAATCTTTGAATATATTGACTTGGGAATTTTTGTAGAGGTGTTGCTGGCAAACCTTGGCTGGAATTTCACCAATTGTATATCTTTTTTTTTTGCTAAAAAAAGCAGTTCTGCATCAAAACAAAATCCAGTAAGTGTTTGGTTTTTAAATATTTCTCGAGCTGGTATTTTGTTAAATCCTTTGAGTCCGGCTTGCATATCTCTATATGGTAGATCGAGAATTTTGCCAGAAATGAAGTTAAATATTTTGCCTGAGATTTTTCGGAGTAAGGTAAGATTTCGGAAGTTTTCTCGTTCGAGATTTCTGCAACCAATTACGACATCAAATTCTTTTAATTTTTTGACTAAGAGTTCGAGGTGTTCGAGGGAGTAAGCTAAGTCGCCATCCATGAAGCAAATGCAGTCGGCGTCTACACATTCGCTGCCTTTTTTGACGGCATATCCTTTGCCTTGACGGTTGCTGTAAGAAATTAGTTTGATGTGATGTGTGGGGAAAGTTTTGAGTTGGTTTTCGAGAATTTGCAGTGTATTGTCGGTCGAGCCGTCATTAACAATAATAAAATTGTAAGCATGGTTTTTTTGGGAAAATTCTAAAATTCTGTCAAAGGTTTGGGCTATGCAATTTGCTTCGTTGTAAACAGGCAGAATTACCGCTATCTTTATCATGGCTGTTCGATCGGATTTCGGTGAAATATGCTAGCACCTCCGGAGGTAAATCACAAGTAAAAAAAATACATAAAAAATTTTACAGAGAAAATTTTACAGAGAAAATTTTACAGAGAAAATTTCTGGCGGCGAGAGGTATTGTTTACTGCTGCTGAGAAAATTGACTTCAACTTCGCCTGGAAAGTGCAAAGACGAAGTTGGACTTTTTGGAACCTTTGAACAGCGGGCAGTTTAGGAGTTGGAGGGTGCTGTCGGAATTGCTGCTGTCGATCGCCCATACTGGCTAATCTAGCTCAAAGGATGATTTTTGAGCAAGCGGGCGATCGCCACTCCTCTAGCACGAATTCTGTCCTGTGAACGGGGGTTGCGGGATAAGTGCGATCGATCGAGATAAATTGTATCATGCTGGAGTTGAGCCAGCTTATCTTTACGGAAAACGCGGGCGATCGACAATCTAAATGCTCCCAGCAGCCAGAAAAACCCTCTTACTCCCACCCGAACCTTCTATCTCATGAGGTTGTAATTGTCAATGGTAAATTATTTAGTTAACAAATTGCCGGAGTATTTTCAATCGGGTATTACGCCCCGAAAAAAACGCATTATTAGCTTTTTACTAGCATTTATCCTAACTTTCATCACTTATCAAGTAATCTTAGAAATCATCACAGTAGAAATTCCGATTTTCGGCTTTCACGATATTGTTGACCTTCAGAATCCCCAGGAAATACCGCCGCTGCGGCGAGAATTTCCCGGCGACTACAGCCAGCAAAATTTGGAACCTTTTTTAGATTATTTAGTTAGCCATAACTATTGGTTTTTGTCATCCCAAGAGCTTTACGAGTATTTCATAGCAAATCCCAAACAGCCCGTGCCGAGTGAATATCGCGATCGCCCGAAAGTCATGATTACTTTTGACGACGGAAATAAAAGCATTTATACGCACTTACTGCCGATTTTAGAAACACTCGAAAATAAATACGGCAAAAAAACCAAAGCAGTTGTATTTATCAACTCCGGCTTTTTGGGTCATCAAGACTCGCTCATAAAAAAGGTAACTTGTCAAGACTTGAGAGACGGAATGCAAAAAGGTTTTTATGATATTCAATCCCACGGACTGAATCACGAAAATTTAACCAAAATTTTTCTGACAGCATTAGAACGAGAATTATCTGAAGATCAAATTAGACTCAGAAAATGCACCCAAGATTTAGACCCAAATCGAACAGTCGCCTCACACATAGCCTACCCGTTTGGCGCTGTCAACAAACAAGTTGACAAATACGTTGCCAAATATTTCTCATCAGGATATTTGTACGACAGTTCCAAATTAAAACTGCGGTTTTTTCCACCCAATAAATACCGAATTTCGCGGTTAACAGTCAATAAAAAACACTCCGCAAAAAGACTCAGCAACCTAGCTTCAGGAAGCTGGCTGCACAAATTAATTGGCAAATAAGCCGGAGATATTCTATTATTTTTGAGCAAAAAAGACTTTTAGTAATATCATGTGCCGTAAATTAACCGTTATTCCGATCCGGGCTAGGTTCACCATTATCTATCAAAAAGCGCCACAACTCCAGTAAACCCGCCCCGGCCGATATCTTGCGGTCAACCAACCGTACTTGATATAAATTAGCATCCCAAACATCAGAGGTAAAAGACATGGTAAAACAAGAAAATAGTTTAGCAGTTGCTGCCGTTTCCCAACGCGCAGACGCCCTGGATGCCCTGCGCGGAATAGCAGTTTTAGCGATGGTTTTATCCGGTACAATAGCCCGCAAAACATTGCCGGCGTGGATGTATCACGCCCAACTGCCACCGCCGGATCACATTTTTAATAACAAACTGCCGGGATTAACCTGGGTTGATTTAGTTTTCCCCTTCTTTTTGTTTGCAATGGGGGCGGCGATACCGCTAGCTTTGTCGCGCCGCATCGCCAAGGGATGGGATACAAAAAAAGTGATTTTATCTATTTTGCAAAGAGGCTTTTTGTTAGCGTCATTTGCGATATTTCTCCAGCACATTCGCCCGACTACAATTAACCCAGACGCATCCATCCCGCAGAAGTGGTGGATGGCCTTGTTTGGATTTTTAATATTATTTTTAATGTATGTTCGCTGGCCGTCCAGGTGGTCTGTGTGGTGGCGGACATCCTTAACCCTTGCTGGTTGGAGTGCCGGAATTAGCTTCGTATCTCACATCAAATATCCCAACGGTGTAGGATTTTTAGTTAGCCGTAGCGATATTATCTTGATGGTACTAGCAAATATGGCCGTTTTCGGCTCGCTAATTTGGCTGTTTACTCGTTCAAATACGTGGTTGCGAGTGGGATTTTTGGGCTTGCTGTTGGCGGCGCGGCTGTCTTCTCATACTGACGGTTGGATTAATTTAGTTTGGCTGTACTCTCCTGCACCTTGGCTGTTTCAATTTGATTATTTAAAGTATTTGTTTGTAGTGATTCCCGGTACGATTGTGGGCGATTTGCTGGGTCGGTGGATAGAGTATTGTTCGCCGGAAGAGGCGAGTTATGCTAGCTGGAAGAGTTGGCGCTATTTCAGCCTTATGGTTTTGATGTTTGCTGTCAATTTAGTCTTGTTAATTGGACTGCAAGCTAGATGGGTGTGGCAGACTGCATTAGTGACGGTGGTGCTGTGTTTCTGCGCTTTGGTTTTGTTGAGAAAGCCAGGGAATGTCACGGAAAATTTATTGAACCGCCTTTACAAATGGGGGTTTTATTGGGTGGTTTTGGGTTTGCTGTTTGAGCCTTATGAAGGCGGAATCAAGAAAGATTCAGCGACGATGAGTTACTTGTTTTTAACGGCGGGAATGGCGATTTTGCTGTTGATTGGGTTGATGATAATTATCGATGTGTTTCAAAGAAAATGGTTTTTGCAGTTGTTTATTGATAACGGGGTGAATCCGATGATTGGCTATGCAGGATTTGCGAATATTATCTGGCCGATTCTGGTTTTAACTAAATTGGAACCGGTGATTATTGAGATGACTTCAACCAATCCGTTTATGGGGTTTTTGAGGGGGTTGGGATATACGGCGATTCTGGCGTTAATTGTGGTAGTTTTTACGAGGTTTAAACTGTTTTTGAGGACATAAATTTTGAGGTTTGTAGTAATAAGTTTAGTGCTTATTGATTCACACTAAGGAGAGGAATTCTGTCCTCTCTACGAAATTATTAAGATTGAAGCGACTTCAAAATACCGCTTTCCAACTGATAAATTGCTGCCATAATCCCGCTTTCAGGATTTGTGAGCAGGGACTTTTTGACATCTTTTAAGTATTCTACAATGTGTTCCCGCAAAATTGGTCTTTCTACTTTGACTGTGTGATTGTAATCCCACAAATCCCAGATAATAATCCCGATGCCGACAATCGGGTCGATTAAACTTACTCCCAACTGACTAGCAACTGTACCGCCTGTTTTCGTGGCTACCTTTGCGGCGGCTTTACTGGCAACTTTTGCGGTAACTTTACTACCAACTTTACCTGCTACTCCCAAAATTAAGGGTTTAGCAACTAAGTAGCCGCTGCCGCCAACTAATACTTTTAATGATAAATTCGAGACGTTTCCTTTGTCGCTAATTGTGGTGGCAATATCGTTCAGATATTTGTCCCACTGTACTTGCGGTATATTATAATTGTTTTGAACTACTTTCACATTCTTGCTAACTTCTGATATGTACAAATTAGCAGTATCTTGAGTGATTAATTGAAATCGCAATTGAGCGTTTTTGGGAACTAACACGCGGTTAGCAAATTCTCTTTGAAAGTCTTCGGTTAATTTTTCGGAAACAGCACGAGATGCGGCTGTCATATCAAATCTGTTGAGTACGGCAGATTTCACGAAATTAAAAGGTACGGTAAACTCCATCTTTTTTTGATTGAAGTAATCGAAGTACCAATCGAGGAAGCTATTGTCTACTCGTGCTATTACTTCGGTTTCCCATTTGTCCAATTCTTTAGATGCGAAAGTTTCGGCAGTTATATGGGATTGTTGGATGGCTTTTTTAACGTCTTGGTTGACTTTGCTGAAATCGTGCGGCGGCGAGACTACAACTGCTGTGGTTCCCGTATTTGTTAGTGACTGGGAAATTAGAAAGTTACCGAATAGGGGAATGATGACTACTAAAATTACGATCGTCCAAATCATCGGTGTCACAGTTTTGATAAACTGACCGATAACTCTGAGACGTTCTGTTTTCTCTGAATAGCTAATTTTTTCCTTGTCTTGGCTCATGGCGGTTTCTCAACTGATGAGAGTTGGGCTAGTTCCGATTATAGGCGGCGCTTCCTGAATTGTGTTACGGGCCTGTGGCCTGAGATTCTGGAAGGGAGCGAATCGGCAAAATCCGAACAGAAGCACAGCGACGGGGAACCAAGTAAATCGCAAAAATTTCTCCTGAAGCTTCGGCTAATGCCAAAACTTCTTGCAAGTTTTCACTGTGAGCGATTAATCGATCGGCATTATGGCAATATATTGATTGCGATATAAATCTAATAACATCCGTCGGTTGCGAGTGAGCCATTTCAGCATTTCACGGCTGTCGCTTGCAGAGGGCGTTGTACTCATATATTTTGGCGTTTATCGAAAATGAAGAGAAGCGATACGTGTTGTGACAGGCGATCGCACTTTCTGTAAAGACAACTGTTAAAAAAATATCACGCGATGCTGCTATCAGGTTGCCCCTTCGCAAAAAAGACATCCAATCACTTAAAAAGTCAGTAAGTAAGTAACTGGGCAATTCGCCGAAAGCCCGAAGGTCAGGCGACTACGAGGTAGCTTAAACGTATGGGCGGCGATCCACCGCCCGAAATGCAAGGCTGTTTTGCATGAGTTACAGCAGCGCGTGACTATCAAATTATAACAAATCAAAGCAATTTATAGCAACGATTTTAGTAAAGAATGCGATCGTTTACTTTTAAAATTCATTCACATCCTCCCGATCGGGAGTATCATGTCTGATATATTCGCAGCTTAATGCTCTATATTTTTTCACGAAATTGATCTGTCTTCTGCCAGATTCTCCAGATGACCAAGTTGTCAAGTCACGCAGCACTTCTAATAGTTCTTCGTCTGTTAACTGTTGCAGCGATTGCTTATTGTAAATTTTATTTAAATATATCTGCTTCACTTTTTTGGAACATCTCAATTCCTTAAGTTTAGTATAAATCAGAGCTACTATGTCGGATTGATTCATAATTGGTTGACTAATATTATTGATTTTAGCCTCTTTTTTGCGACCGTATTTTTCTTTAATCCGCTCAATCTGCTCTTTGAATTTAGCACCTTTTTCAGGATTGACCATTGAGACAAAATTGGCAAAACCTTCAATTGATGCGATGATATCCTCAGACTGTCCCCAGTTGCGATCTTCCAGACCGTCTTTTTCTATTTGATAAAGAACTGCACGAAAATTTTTCAGCTTTTCTCTTGAAACGTTAAGTTTGTCGTTAACTACAATACCAGTCACATCCTGCTGCTGATATCTGCGAATAACTCTAGTTTTCTGTTCATTAATCTCAAAGTCTTCTTGCTCAACAATAAGCCTGGTGTTTTGGAATATCTTACAGATATTGTCAAGACTCTCACCGGAAGCCGAAAAAGTTAGGTCATCAGCATACCGAGTATAATCAAAGCTATATTGTTTTGCCATCGAATGTAATCGCCGATCCAGTCTGCTGCACAGAACATTTGTAATTGCTGGACTTGTTGGTGCTCCCTGTGGCAAGTATCGTTCAGTCCACGAAAGTAAAAATTCTATTTTACCGTTTACTTCAATCTCTTTAATTTTCGGTTCAGTACAAATCAACCCGAAAATTGTTGAGGCAGTTTCCGAATAGCCGAATGATTTGAAAAGTCCCTTAACTCGTATGTAGGAAATAGAAGGAAAAAAATCTTTGAGGTCGATATTGATTATGACTTCTTTGCCTACATGATGCTCTGCATTCGTAACTATAGAATGTTTAAGACGAAAACCGTGAGCAGCATCGTGTAGTTGGATCTTTTCTAAAATATTCTCAAGAATCCACTTTTGAGTTTTCTTCAACAAGTGTGTCGGTGCTGAAATTTTCCTATTTCCACCAGTTTTTTTCGGAATTTGGAAACGGATGTAATGCGATTTTTTGCGAGAAAAAGCCAGAAAGCGCAATCCTTTAACACTAACTCCCATAGCTTGGGCGATCGCTTCATGGGAATTACACAATGGCAAGTTGTTGCTTTGCAGTCGCTCCCGATCGAACTTGGCATTGTTAATACGCTTCTTCTGCAAAACTTGACTATCTTTTAGTTGCCTAGAAAGCCAGCGCTCTAGCTTTTCAAACTCCTCTTCTACAATGCTCTCACACTCTTGTCTTAAAGATTCTATCTCCCAATATGACATAAACTCATCGGGAAATGCGTCTACCAGATCGTCATAGCACTCATACCAGTTTTCATTATGAAATATCAAATTTTGGTCGCTATCATCTGATTTTACATTTTCAGTTTTTTTGAAACAATTTTGCTCTATAAATATTTGTAGATTATTGGATATAGTCGTATATTCTTTATCGTTTAAGAGCCTTGCCGCTTGCTGTAAATCTTCAATAGCTTCCTGCTTATCTGTTTGTCGCCTGCGAATCAAACCTCGGTAGTGATAGGCTTGGACGCAGTTTAGATCGTGACAGATGGCTTGGTTAAAGCATTCAAGAGCTTCGCCGTACTTGCCTTGCATATAATAAGAAATTCCTCGAACAATAAGTTCATTGATATCCATATTATTTCTGCTATCTTCAATTTTTGCTTCCGCCATTACCCTTTATAACCCTTCCTCCTAACTTACTCCGAGGGTTAACTTTTAACCTGCTTTACTTAACACAACCAGAATGTACTGGTCAAGACTAACTCCTTCCCTTTCCGCTTTTTCTGCTAAACTCAAATGTAGAGATTTAGGAATTTGCAACGATAAATTTCCGCTATACTCAATTTCCGTTGTAGGTAAAGGAATCTCATCTTCACACTCATAAGCTGTTTCTATCCATAATTCCCTAGCTTCCTGAATATTCTCCATCGCTTCCGATAAAGTTTCACCCTGAGACATACAGCCAGGAAGGTCTTTGATTATAGCTGTATAACCTTCGGATTCTGGATAAAAACTGATAGGATATTTAAGACTCAAGTAATACTCTAGAGATTTAAGCTTGACTTTCATCTTCTGATTCATCACTCCATTCCTCCAGTTTTAATAGCACAACAATTTGCTTGACGTATACTCCTTTTACCTTTTTACCACCTTTTTTAGAAACTGTAATTTTTAATCCATCAGCATTTCGGAAAGTATGGTGACTTCCTTTCGATCGCTTTTCTTCAAAGCCAAAAGCAGTTAGGATATAGCACACATCGTCAAACCGCACTTCTGGTGGATTTGCTAAAAATTGTTCTACCAGTTTTCCTAACTTGCCCATGAATTTTTACGGATGCTTATACTATTCTAATAAATAAGGGCGGGCATTGCCCACCCTCGCTATGAATCAGGTGTAGTTCAGAAACTAAACCTTCGCTTCTTTCTTCACCAAATCACCCCAGCCCAAATCCTTCAGCGAATTATTCCGGCGCAGCGGACGAGTCACCAACTCCAAAATATCCCGCGCATTACCAAAGCCGTGAATCTGAGCAAAAGTGAACTCAACAGACCATTTAGTATTAATTCCCCGCGCTTCCAAAGGATTAGCGTGAGCCATACCTGTAATCACCAAGTCAATATTCTGCTCGTAAATCCGCTGCAACTGATTGTAATTGTCTGGTTTCTCCACAATCCGAGGAGTAGGAACTCCCATCTCCTGACAAGTCTTTTCTAACAACGCCAATTCGGCCGCCTGATAGCGCTTGTCCATGTAAGGAATGCCAATTTCCGGGCAAGTCATGCCGCAGCGAATCAAGAAACGTGCTAAAGAAATCTCCAGCAAATTGTCTCCCATAAAGAAGACAGATTTGCCGCGAATGATTTGCAGGTAATCTTCCAAACCAGCCCAAATTTGCGCTTCCCGTTCGTCCAAACCTTTTGGTTCAATTCCCAACACTGAGCAAATCTTCTCAATCCAAGCGCGAGTTCCGTCAGGGCCGATCGGGAATGGCGCACCAATTAGCTTGCACTTGCGGCGGCGCATCAACGTAGAAGCTGTGCGCGACAAGAACGGATTCATGCCCGATACATAATAACCTTCTTCCAAGACTGGCAATTCAGTGTAGCGCTTGGAAGGAAGCCAACCGGAAACTTTGATTCCTTGCTTCTTCAATTCTAGAGTTAGCTGAGTAACAACCGGGTCGGGCAAAGAACCGAAAAGTACCAGCGGTGTGTGCTTGACATATTCCGATTCATCTGCTGCAACTTCCTCTTTTTTCTTGCCGAAATTCAGCAGTTGAGAGATAGCATTTCTTTCTTGCTTCTGAGCTTCTACAACCGGAGCTTTGTCAGGGCATTTAGCAGCCATAGCTGCCAAAACGGTATCTTCCCCTTGAGTAAAAGCGTAATCCAAGCCGTTAGCGCGGGCTGTGACGATGGGAATGCCAATTTCTGCTTCGAGTTTCGGCGCTAACCCTTCCAAGTCCATTTTGATGATTTCGGTGGTGCAAGTGCCGATCCAAACAATTACACTGGGGTTGCGATCGCGCTTAATTTGCAAGCACAGCCGCTTCAACTCATCATAATCGTTTAACTGAGCGGAAATATCGCCCTCTTCCAACTCAGCCATCGCATAGCGAGGCTCAGCAAAAATCATCACGCCCATGGCGTTTTGCAAGAAATAGCCGCAAGTCTTGGTACCGATGACCAAGAAAAAACTATCTTCAATTTTTTGATAAAGCCAAGCTACGCAGCTAATCGGACAAAAAGTGTGATAATTGCCTGTTTCGCATTCAAAGTTTAAAGCTTCCGGTTCATTAGTAGTAATAGCAGTCATATCTCAAATCTTCTCCCTTTAAATTGTTTTTCGTCTCGAACAGGACTTGCGGCGGAGCGAGGAAATACTTGGATTTTGCGATGTCTCGGTGCGATCGCCCAGGAGAGGAATAGGTTGTTTTTCCTCTCGAACGCCAACAGGCGCAGTGGCGAGAAAACACCTGTTTTGCGGGATCGCGACGCACAGCGAACAATAAATAGAAATACCTATTTTGGGGCTAATTCCTCTGAAAAATAGATGCAGCAAACTCAATATTTCCGCAGCCGCAGCATCCCAAATTTTAGCTAAAAAATTCTGCGCGAGGGCATATAATCCCTCACAGCAGGGATTTAGTGTTCTTCAACTCACTCGCGGCAAAAAGCCTTTTGGCAGTTGTGAGTTGGAGCTAATTAAAAATTAACAACTCGCAACTCACAACTCACAAATAGAGCGGGAAACTTCAAGACTAGAAGAGATGCGGGCGATCGCGCAACAACCTCACTTAAAATCAGATAAAAAGCCGGAAATTTCTTCATCCTCATCGTCGGAATCCAAATCGCCGAGACCTAGAGCATCTAAATCATCTTCGTCAGGATCTCCGGTAGTTGCTTCCCCCAGATCGTCGAGTCCGAGATCGTCGAGGTCATCGTCATCAGATACAGAGAAATCGTCAATACCGTCATCGTCCAAGTCGCCCAGATCCATGTCTAGGTCATCTGAGGTCGCTGTCCCAAAAGGATCGGGTATTTCTTCGGCGACAAACTCTGCATCTTCTTCCCCAAACGGATCGGAAATCTCCGATTCGAGATCTCCAGAGGTCAAAGTCCCAAATTGTGAGGCTTCTTCTTCCTCGTCATCGCCGAGGTCGAGACCGCCCAAAGCCGAGGCTTCTTCTTCCTCGTCATCGCCGAGGTCGAGACCGCCCAAAGCCAAGGCTTCTTCTTCCTCATCATCATCGCCGAGGTCGAGACCGCCCAAAGCCAAGGCTTCTTCTTCCTCATCATCACCCATATCAAAGTCAGATACGGCGTCTTCCTCATCGTCGCCCATATCAAAGTCAGATACGGCGTCTTCCTCATCGTCGCCCATATCGAAGTCAGATACGGCGTCTTCCTCATCCTCTTCGAGACCGAGACCGTCCAAAGCCGAGGCTTCTTCCTCCTCATCGCCCATGTCGAAGTCGGAGACCGCTTCTTCCTCCTCATCGCCCATGTCGAAGTCGGAGACCGCTTCTTCCTCCTCATCGCCCATGTCGAAGTCGGAGACCGCTTCTTCCTCCTCATCGCCCATGTCGAAGTCGGAGACCGCTTCTTCCTCAAACTCATCGAAGGATTCCTCCTCGGAGCTCAGTGCTGACGCTGCTGCTGCCAGACCGGCTGCTCCGGCGACTCCGGCGGCGACTCCGGCTGCTGCTAAGGCAGCACCGCCCAATTTATTTGATTTGGCTGCGGGTGCAGCAGTGGCAGTTTGAGCGGCTGCGGGTGCAGCAGTGGCAGTTTGAGCGACTGCGGGTGCAGTAGTTGCAGTTTGAGTGGCTGCGGGTGTTGGAGATGTGCCGATCGTCTGCTGCGCGATATTTGAGGGCATACCCAGCGCGATGTCCGGGTCAAAATTGAGTCCCAACACTTCGATCAGGCTGTCTGCATCCGGCTTTAGTTTTGAGAAGGGCAGCATTAATTGCTGGAGTTCCGGCTCCAGGGCAGCCGCAATTCCCAGGATGAGGTAAGAAACAGGCCTTTTCCCGCCGTCGGGTGTGGCGACCGTGTTGTCAGCCGTCATGTGCAGGAGCAGCCAAGCCCGATTTACCTGGTAGTAGTCCAACCACTTCTGTTTGAGAGCAACTGAAAAAGTATCAAAAAAAGCCATAACCTCTTTATCCTCATCCTGATCGCTAGACCTATTAAACCATCATCAGGTCTAGCTCATCTTCCTCCTTCTTGACCACCGGTTGCACTGGATTTAGATAAAAATCTGAAAGTAAGGCGAATAATTCGCGATCGGGCGTGTCGTTGGGTACTACTCCTTCGGGCCTTGCCAAAATCTGGTCAGCGATGTTGAGGTAGTAATCGCAGACGTAGTTGAGGGAAGGATCGCTTTCGGCCATCTCAAACAATGTTTTGCCTTTGACGCGAGAAACTCGGATGTCTTCAATCAGGGGCAGCACTTCCAGCACCGGCATGGGTACAGAGTCAATGTACTTGTCGATCAAGTCGCGCTTTGAGGTGCGGTTGCCAATTAAACCAGCGAGCCGCAACGGGTGAGTGCGGGCTTTTTCGCGGACTGAGGCGGCGATGCGGTTGGCTGCAAATAAAGCGTCGAACCCGTTGTCGGTAACAATCATGCAGTAATCGGCGTAGTTCAAGGGGGCTGCAAAACCGCCGCACACTACGTCACCGAGCACGTCGAACAGGATGATGTCGTATTCGTCGAAGGCATTGAGTTCTTTGAGGAGTTTGACGGTTTCGCCGACTACATAGCCGCCGCAGCCAGCTCCTGCGGGAGGGCCGCCTGCTTCTACGCAGTCAACGCCGCCGTAGCCTTTGTATATGACATCTTCGGGCCAAACGTCTTCGTAGTGATAGTCCTTTTGCTGAAGGGTGTCAATAATTGTGGGGATCAAGAAGCCAGTGAGGGTAAATGTGCTGTCGTGCTTTGGATCGCAACCGATTTGCAAAACTTTCTTGCCGCGCTTGGCTAGGGCAACGGAGATGTTGCAGCTTGTTGTCGATTTGCCAATTCCACCTTTTCCGTAAACTGCGAGTTTCACTCTTTGTTCTCCTATAGGTTTCTATCAAAACGATGAGGGCTGGGTTTTCCTGCTTTTTTTCGATCGCCCAATTGCAATAGCCCAATTGCAATAGCCCAATTGCAATTCCCTTACAGTCAGTCGATTTGAAATTTCAGATTTGAGATTAAACAATCAACTCCACAGATGAATCTGGGGCTTCTCTCTAACTAAAATTTTCGATCTCGACGACTTTTGTTTGGGGCTTGTATCCGTCTTTGGGTTAGGCCAATTTTGGACTCGGCCCTTAGTCACCTCGTTGAAAGCATTATTAGCTAACTTGCGATGAAAAGAAAGGGGGCGTCTAAATGAAAATGCTAGTAAATTTGTTTATTTTGCATCTTTGGGAATCTTAACTGGTTTTTTGGTATAAAAATCTATTTTTATATTTTTTTTAGCTTTTAAATAAATTTTAGAATACTTTCTTAATATAAAGAGGTACAAAAATAAAACAAAAATTAACTTCTCAAACAATCTGGGCTTTTGGCTTTGGGGCTAGGATGCAGGCAGTTGATGGCTTGTGCGGGTAACTGGAACGGTCGTAAAGGCGCTAGTGGATGAGGCAAACTCGAAGTGAGTTCGGATCGGTTGGGTCAGGGGAGGGCAAAGTTATGGGATTTGAGATTTGAGATTTGAGATTTGAGATGGGGAAAGATTGACTTGGCTGGGGTTTCTGGTGTTTTGTAAAAAATTGTGAATTTTTGGGAAATGGTGGGGAGTCGGAGAGTGGGGGAGTGAGTCGGAAAGAGGAAGAGTGGATGGGGAGAGTGGGGGATGGCGAGAATATCATGTCTTCCCCATGACTACTGATACCAGTTGAAAAAAAGAATGCAACTGTAGGCCCGCGATCCAAACCACGAGCTTAATGAGTCATTTCCAATTCTTCAATTTTTCAATCTAAAATCTAAAATCCTATGACTGCTGACTAATGAGAACTGACGATCGGAATCTCGATCGCAAATTCAGTACCCCGTCCAGCTTCGGAAACGCAGTCTAGCCGCCCCCCGTGCTGTTCGACAACTAAATGGTAAGAAATCGACAGTCCCAACCCAGTGCCCTTGCCGACTGGTTTGGTAGTAAAAAACGGGTCAAATAATTGGCGGCGAATCTCCTCCGGTATGCCCCGCCCGTTGTCGGAAATGCGGATCGCGACAAAATCACCACCAACAACTTCAGTACGAATTGTAATAGTGGGAAGAGTCAATGGAGAACTAGGATTTGACAGGGGTGAATTTTTCGCATCTCTCTGGGCCCATTCCCCTTTGTGGATTTCTTCATCCAAAGCATCAATAGCATTGCCGATAATATTCATGAACACCTGATTGATCTGACCGGCACAGCACTCGATGTGGGGCAAATTGCCATATTCTTTAATAATCTGGATAGGTGGATGTCCGCCGTGGGGTTTGAGCCGGTGCTGCAAAATCAACAAAGTGGTTTCGAGTCCCTCGTGAATGTCAACGAGCTTGACGTTAGATTGATCGGATCTGGAAAAATTACGCATCGACACAACTATTTGGCGGATGCGCTCGGTTCCTACTTGCATAGAAGACACTAGCTTAGATAAGTCTTCTACCAAAAAATCGACTTCCATCTCTGCTGCTGCTTCCCGAATTTCTGAGACTGGTTCGGGATAGTGCTGCTGGTAAAGTTCCAAAAGTTGGAGCAATTCTTTGATGTAGTGGCTGGCATGGGAAAGGTTGCCGTAGATAAAATTAACAGGATTGTTAATTTCGTGAGCGATACCGGCAATCATTTGTCCCAAAGAAGACATTTTTTCGGTTTGCACTAATTGAGTTTGAGTTTGCTGCAACTTTCGCACAGTTTGCTCTAATTGCTGCGCTTGATTTTTCAAGCAAGTTTGCTTTCGCCGCAGCACTTCTTCGACTCGCTGGCGCTTGATAATATCCCGTCTCAACAATTCATTTGATTCTAAAAGTTGAGCGGTGCGTTCTTCAACTTGTTTTTTTAAGTCGTCGTGAGCTTGGCGCAGGGCTTCTTGGGCCCGCTGCCGCTCTAAAATTTCTTGCTGCAAAAGTTCGTTGGCTTTCTGCAATTGGGTGGCTCGATCGTCCACTGCTTGTTGCAACAGCTCGATCGTCCCATACATTTCAGATTGGTTAAAAACTTGCGGCAAATTTGTCTGAGACACAACACCCAAAAGTTCTCCCTGGCTGCCCACTACTACCAAACGGCGGACGCAGTGGCGCTGCATGGACTGGTGGACACTCCAGAGGGAATCGCCGGGAGATATGCAAAATAAAGGCGCACTCATGACCCTTGCTGCTAGGATTTCGGAGAGGTTTAATTCGAGGGCGTGAAACTGCACGATGTCGCGCTCGGTGACGATGCCGATCGGAATTTGGTAATTTTGTATTGGTGCGATCGCCCGATCGGGATGCTGAGTTTGCTCTTTGACAATGACGACGGAACTAACTCGATTCTTGACCATGAGCTGGGCTAAATCGAGGGCTGAGGCAGTTGTTGGGGCTGAAATGACTTCTTTCGTCATGACATCTGCAGCACAGCGCAAATTGGTTAGCAAGTGAATCGGTTGCAGGGCTTCGTGAATGGCTTCGCGGGTGATGATGCCGAGAAGTCGCGAGTCCTCGTCCACTACGGGCAAATGCCGGATCTGGTGCTGGCGCAACGTGAACATAGCTGTGAAAATATCTGGAGACTCGGATTGTTTGAGGGTAATGGGCGATCGAGTCATTACGTCAGCAATTGTCATTCCTACCGTACAAGCTGCGACGGTAGTTAGCTTGACGATATCCCGTTCTGTAAAAATGCCAATCGGTCGATTATCTTCGACGACTAAGACGCAACTGCGCTTGGCTGCGCTAGCAACAGTGTTTTGTTTTTCGCCGCAAAGCTGACATGAGACGCGCATCGGGTTCATGAGGGCCAACACCTGGGCGATCGGGGTTTCTGGAGCCACGGTGAGGGGGTGGCGGTCGATCGCCCGATCTAAAGGTGACGAGTAGAGCGCCCGGCTGTTAGGCCGTCCGGCGGGTTCTGATGATTTAATTACCGGCAACTTCGGGGCTGAATCTAGGAAATGCTGTAATTGTTCTTCTTGTAGCATGATTATTAATTTTACTTAATGAGTTGTTACAATTTTGGAGACTTGGGTTCGCAGACTTAGCATTAATTAAGCGGGTGACAGATGCTCGATCCGCCTAAAATCTGATTGCTAGAACACTCTTATTTAATTTTTATTTTTTAAATCCTATGTCGTGGACGCCATTAAGTCATCGAATTCATCATTTGCCGCTCATCCTTGCGGGCCCGATTTTGCGCCGGACTGAAAGTCGGGCCGTGACAGTTTGGCTGGCTCTGAAAGCACCCCGCCAAGTCGAACTCAAAGTTTATGCGACAGAGGGCGGAACCGGCGAAATTGTCGATCGGCCCTTGCTGCAAGGTGCGAACTCTACCGTGCAGCTCGGCAAATACCTGCACGTAGTGGCGGTCACTGCTAAACCAATTAACAGCAATGTCTTGACATCCGGGCAAATTTATGCTTACGACATCCAGTTTGCTGCCAGTAGCGAGTCGCCGTCGGCGGGTGCAGTCCCAGAAAATGAGAAAGAAAATCTCATTTCTTGTCTGTGGCCACCGTCCCCTGATTTATCGGCTTTGGGGCCGGAGACGATTAGTTATTTCGCTCACCAGTTGCCGACTTTTGCCCTGCCGCCGCAGGATTTAAACTATTTGCGTATCGTTCACGGTTCTTGTCGCAAGCCCCACGGAGACGGCAGAGATGCGCTGCCAATCTTGGATAATTCGATCGAACAGTTTGCAGGAACGGCAAATAGCAGGCCCCACCAACTGTTTTTAACGGGCGACCAAATTTACGGCGACGACGTTGCCGATGCCATGCTGTGGGCCTTGACTGACGCTGGCGATACACTGTTGGGCTGGGAAGAAAGTTTACCCCTGATGGATGATGCCCAAATAAAAAAGAATTTGTGTATCAGTATACCTAAAAATTCGGAAAACGAAACTGCTGTTGGCCAAGAGAGGGAAATTTTTAGAGAGTCGCCAATTCAGAAACCGTCTGATGCTGAGTATCACTCCAAAAAACCAATTGAGTTACAGCCGGGGACTCGCAGCGATATTGCCAGAGATTTTGGCGGCTTTACGGCGATGTTGGTGAATCAATCGGACAAGTCTAAAAGTCACTTGTTCAGTTTGGGGGAATATTGCGCGATGTATTTGTTAGTTTGGTCGCCGGTACTCTGGTGCACGAGTTTTCCGAAGGGTAAGGATATTTGTCCCAATTCTAAGCAGGCAAAAGTCTGGGATAGAGAAGTTGTTGAACTTGACGGTTTTGCTCGCAATTTGTGGAGGGTGAGGAGGGCGCTAGCGAATATTCCTACTTATATGATTTGCGACGATCATGATGTTAGCGACGATTTTTATTTGAATCGAGAGTGGTGTTACCGGGTGCTGGGTAAGCCGCTGGGTCGGCGGGTGGTGCAGAATGCTTTGCTGGCTTACGCTGTGTTTCAGGCTTGGGGAAATACGCCCGCACAGTTCGATCGCGAAAAACCGGGAGATAAATTATTAACAACTGCGGAAAAATGGTCGAATTCGGCGGGGACTGATGTTTCTGCTTGGGAGGAGGCGGCTTCGTATTTGGGAATTCCAAGACTCGATCCGAAAACTCATTTGCCTAAGTTGAAATTAGATGAAGATGTTTTTATTTTGGATCGGGATGGCGAGGGTGTAAGTGAGGTTTTGAATTGGCATTTTACTGTGAGAAGTTTTAAGCACGAGGTGATTGTGCTGGATACGCGGAGTTGGCGGGGGTATCCGGTGAAAAGCGCGATCGATCCGCCGATGCTTTTGACTCACAAAGGTTTTGAGGAGCAAATTCAGCAGCCTTTGAAGGAGACTGAGTTGCTGAATAAAACTGGGGAGTTTGAGATTGAGGCGACGCTGGTAGTTGTACCGACTAATTTGGTGGGTTTGTGGATTATTGATGCGGTGCAAAAACGAGAGGTGGAACAGGGGAAGGTTTTTAATAGTGATGCGGGGGATGCTTGGAATTTTCACGAGTTGGCTTTTGTGAAGCTGTTGTCGGAGTTTTTTAAGCAGCGCGATCGGGTGATTGTGTTGACGGGGGATATTCACTATGCTGCTGCTGTGCGGCTGAGTTATTGGTCGGATTGTCATTTTGGCGATTCTCGATCGAATATTGAGCCTTTGACGAGGGAGAATTATCGGTCAAATTGTCAAAATTCTGTGTTGGCGCAGTTGACTGCTAGTGCTTTTATCAATGAGGAATGGAAAACGCATTTAATTCATACTAAGATTAAGTCGCTGCTTCCTGAGCGATCGCACGAATGTTTGGGATGGAATGAGCCGCTGGAATTAATGAAGATTTCCAGGGTTGGCAGAAAGAAGGCTATGGCGGCTGCTGTCAGAAATAGACAATCTCTGCCTGATTGGGGCTATCGGATTGACTGGATTAAACGGCAAAGAGCTCGGATGTTTTTGCAGCTAGAAAAGGGAACTGCGTCAGATAGATCGCATAAAAATAAACAATTGCCATTCCTGCGTAGGTTGTGGAATTTTATATCGCTGTTGTGGCGCAATCGCTGGCTGCAAGAGGGTGATGAGATTGTGGGATATAGCAATATTGCGATCGTCAGTTTTCAGTGGCCTGCTGAGGGTGATGGGGAGAAAGCGGTGATGCAAAATGTTTATTGGCGGCCTCTTTGGGAGCCGGATAGTGTGGTTTACAGTCAATATTTTGTGCCGCTGGGATTGGATGAGGATGATTAGATTCACGATTTCTTGAAGAAGTCGGGGATTTCGATACGGGTACAATATTGTGTTGAGTTTGTGGCAGTGTCCGCCGGGGGGAAACCCCAGTCTCATAGCTAAAGTCGGTTGGAACTGAGATGTTTCACCATTCTCAAGAACAGGCAAGATGCCTGTGAAGCGAAGAATAAGTTTTCTTGTGGGGAGTCCCAGAATTTCCAGATCCAGCCGACTTGCTCAACCAGTTGAAGACTAGACGCAAAAAGTCCGGGGCCAACTTGGCAGATATGGAGGCGGTTTTGGACATACTAGAAAACCATTAGCGCAAAAGTTGAGCGGAAAACGGATTTTCTTGCTGTGCAAGGAACCTGAAACCCTTGATGGATATAGGAGAGAATAGCAAGCCCGTGACGAGATTTGAACTCGTGACTTCCTCCTTACCAAGGAGGTACTCTACCACTGAGTTACACGGGCATAAAAAATTAAGAACCTCCAATTAAAAAATTAATTTTTAATTCTTAAATTTTAACTTTTTATTAAATTGAGGTGGGCCGAGCTAGATTTGAACTAGCGTAGGCGTAGCCAGCGGATTTACAGTCCGCCCCCATTAACCACTCGGGCATCGACCCATTTCCATCACAGTTATACATCCTAGCACCAGAATCTTTATTTGCAACATTATATTTAAAACTCTAATGATTAAGCTGAGAACATATAAGTGAGTTAGCGGCAGACTGGAAAATTGAACACTGTTTAAGGTGTGGATTGCTACGTCTAGACTTAGAATGCCCGCCCGCAGCACCCTAAGTCTAGACTTAGCCCAAATCCCTAATTCACTAATTCCCCGGTTTCTTGCAGGGAGTGCAGGCGGCGGTAAATGCCTTGTTGGCTTAAGAGTTCTTCGTGGCTGCCAACTTCGACGATTCTACCGCCGTCGAGTACGACGATCGCATCGGCTTCGCGAATTGTACTCAGTCTGTGGGCAATAATGATGGTGGTGCGCGTACCGAGGATATTTCGCATGGCTAGCTGGATCGATCGCTCGCTTTCATAATCCAAACTAGAAGTAGCCTCATCAAAAATTAACACATCCGGCTCCACCAACAGCGCCCTGGCAATCCCCAACCGCTGCCGCTGACCGCCGGACAACCGCATTCCTCTCTCCCCGACCACGGTATAGTAACCTTGGGGCAACAGCCGCACAAAATCGTCTACTTTGGCGATGCGACAAGCATCCTCAACTTGCTCGAAAGTGGCGCTTCTGTTTCCGTAAGTCAAATTTTGCAGCAAAGTACCGTTAAACACATCTACTTCTTGGTGAACAATTGCTAAACGCTGGCGGTAGCGAGTCACGTCTAAGCTGCGAATGTCTTCCCCGTCGATCAAAATGCGACCGGAGTTGGGTTCAAAGTAGCGAAACAGAAGTTTAACTAAAGTCGATTTCCCGGAACCAGATCGCCCGACTAATGCTACTGTCTGACGGGGATGAATCAATAAATTCACATCCTGCAAAACGGGTTTTTGACTGTCGTACCCGAATGTCAAACCGCTGAGTTCAACTTTGCCGGTAAATTTATAAGGTGGCTGTGCCGATCGAGCATTTTCTGCTAAATTAACCGCATCAACACCGTCTGGCGTTTGCATAAACTCGTGGAACCGGATCATTGAAGAATAGCGGCGCGCCAATAATTCGGCAATAATGCTAATCGGACGGAGTTGGGAATATGCCATGCTTGCCAGGGTGTAGACGGTAACAAAATATCCGAGGGAAATTTTGCCTCCTACCGTGGCTGCTAGGCTAAAACCGAGAACTGAAAACAAACACAACTGGACGATCGTCTGCTGGTATGTCCCCAAGGTGACGTATCCTTTGTGAATGCGGTGGATCACGACTTTTAATTCGCGATCGAGTCTGGTGGTTTGCCTTTTGAGTTCATCGCTTTCTGTCGCAAAAGCTTTGACTGTTTTGATGTTGGTGATAATTTCCGAGTTGCGGCTTTCGGTATCTTCGATGTATTCATCCAGAATTTCTTCCCGCGCCGTCACCTGTTGCAAGCCTTTGAGGGTGAAACTGAGGATAAATAGGAATGAAACCAAAATTAATAAGCCAATCCGCCACTCTATTAAGCAGATAACGGCAAAAATGCCGATTAAGCGCACGACTTCGGGGATGAATTCGCCGGCAATTTCTGGGTAAGTCCAAGTATGGTTGGCGATACCTTTGGCGATGCGGCTGGCAATCCGTCCGGCGTTGTTTTCGTCGTAGAATTCTAGGGGTAAGGTGAGGATTTTGCCGATCGCGCTTCTCATTCGATCGCGCCTTGCCCTCAATGGTATCGCCCAGTGGAACCAATTTGCCACCCAAGGCTGTACCGGTGCTTTGGCGACTGTTACCAGAAAAATTATGCCCAGCAAGACGGATAGCGATAATATTTTGTTGGGTGAGTGCTGGGTAACAGAGGCGATCGCTGTTATGAGTTTTTGCGTTACTGTATCTGTAGCTTGACCCGACAATACGTTTAATATTTGACCGATCGCGTAAGGAACAAGCAAATCGGCTAGTGCCAAAACGCTGGATGCGCCTATGCTGTAAACTGAGATTTTCCAGTAGCGACTGTAGTATTTGAAGATGTCCTGAAAGCTTGCCATAAATTTGTGTTGAGATACAACCCTCGCAAACACTTGCATCTAAAACTGCGCTCTCGGCGCGCTTTGTTTACAAGCGTACTACAAAAGTAGTCGATCGGGGAGTTATCTTGACTCATGCTAGCGACTCGCCCGATCGGGTGATTTATGGCAATCATTCGATCGTCAGCAATCGATCCGCATTCCCGGGCAATAAATTCAAGACTCAGGGCAAAAAAATGCAAAAGACAGAATTTTTCTTAAATTCTGCCTTCTGAGCAAGACTTTATAAGTTTTACGTTTGAGTAGTCTGTTAGCTGAAGGTGTAGGCTGATTGCAGCGCCCACCAGATCAAGAAGCCGATTCCGCCGGCAATGACAATCGCCGAAAGGGCGATCGCTATAGGACTGTCAGCTCCCTTGAACTTCATGATTCCGCGATTTAAATCTGACATGACAGTGTTCTCCCACAATTCCAGCTTGATTGTAGCTTTGCCGCGGGCGGATGGCGGTCACTCTTCACGGCAATTACTGATTTGGTTAACGATCTGGCTGCTGAAATGGCAGGTGGGGAGTGGGTTTGGGGGGGGTTACTAGGTTTGTGAAAAAAAACTTACTAAAAAGACTTGACAAATTTAGAGAATTGAGACAATATTGTTAATACCGCAGGAAATGCGGGTGTAGCTCAGTGGTAGAGCGTCACCTTGCCAAGGTGAATGTCGCGCGTTCGAATCGCGTCACCCGCTTTAGAAGATAAAAAAATCAAGAAAACCGGAAAGTAGATCGAGAAAGTTTTCGGTATGCTCCTAAGGTTGGTTGAAAATACCTAAGTTAGTGGTAAGATTGAATGCAGAACTTGCAAGTCAAAATTGCCGAGCGGGCGATATCTCGGAAGAGGCAGTTGAAAGCCTCGGTATGGCGAAATTGACAAGTTTGATTAAGTGGATATGTTAACGATTATTTTTGCAAAAACGCTTTTTTTATCCGATCGCTAGTGCCATCTCAAAAAGCTCCAAAGATTGACTTAAACGATGAGTACCCCTGTCCTTGCCGGCGCCGGGGTCGTCTCGTACCCATAACGTTGACAGAAGCCTTTGGCTGCAACCGCTGTCAACAAATATTTGTATTGGACGAAAGTGGATACGTGATCGAGCAACTATCAACGAACTATCCTTACAAACAGGCTTGGCGGTGGACGGGCAACCAGTGGAACAGAGCGCATCCGGGTTTGAAGGCCCATTATTTGCCACTGGCTTTGGGTATGATATTGGTGCCGCTAGTGATTTGGTTGCCCTTGGCGCTGCACTCGCCGGGCCCGAATATGATTCTGTGGGCAATGGTCGCCGTGCTGCTAGCAATGCTGCCGGCGCTGATGGTATGGCTGGCTTACAGGCGTTAGCTAGATGATAATAGAGGATTTTACCCATTCATCAGATGCGGCAAATGTCGCGCGTCGCGCTTATCAAGCTTCTTTGGAGTTGGCTGCGACAAAGAGTGCCGATCGCGCGGCAGCTTTGCAGGCGATGGCGGGATCGCTGAAACGCCGGCAAAATGATATTTTAGAAGCAAATACTCTGGATTTAGAAGCGAGTCGGGACATGGCGATTCCCGACTTGATTGTGGAGTGGCTGAAGCTGACGCCGGAACGGATCAAGACAACTGTGCAAATTCTGGAACGGTTGGGGGAAATGCCAGATCCGATCGGCAGAGTGATCAATGCTTCTTATCAAGTCGATCGCTGTCAGGTGTACTGTCAGTCTCTGCCGCTGGGGGCGATCGCTCTAATTTACGAGGCGTTTCCAGAGTTGGGGGCGATCGCCGCGGGTTTGTCTCTCAAAAGCGCTAACAGTTTGATTCTTAAAGGCGGCAGCGAAAGCTGGCAAACTAATGCTGTAATTGGGGAAGCTTTGGTTTCGGCGATCGATGAGGTCGGTTTGCCCTCGGGATGTTTGCAGGTACTGCCGCCGGATCGGGGCGCTTCGATCAGAGAATTGGTCACTCAAGACCAATATCTCAATTTAATTATTCCCTACGGCAGACCAAGTTTGGTGCAGCAGGTGGTAAGGTTGTGCACAGCACCAGTTTTGAGGTCGGCAATGGGAAATTGTTACCTTTATTGGTCGCCGACTGGCAGTTTGGAGATGGCAAGGTGGATGATTTTGGACAGCCATCAAAGCGTTCCCGATCCTGTTAACGCGATCGAGAAAGTGCTGATCGATCGCAACCAAAAGCCTTCTTCCTTAGTCAGGCTGTGGAACAGTTTAAAAGAAAAAGGCTTTCAAATTAGCGCCGATGCGGATCTCGTCGCAGATTTCCCAGACTTGAAGCTGGCGGAACCATACGAGTGGACTCAACCGTATTTAAACAAAACCATAGCGTTTAAAGTTGTCGATAGTTTAGAGATTGCGATCGGCTGGATCAACCGCTACAGCAGCGGCCACGCTGACTGCATCGCCACTGAATCTTACTTAGAAAGTCGCCAATTTGCTCTGGATGTTAACAGCGCCTCAACTTTTATTAATGCCTCGCCTCGGTTTTGGCGTTATCAAAATCGGGGAGATGCGATATTTTTGGGAATGTCCAACCAAAAAGGTTATCGCCGGGGATTGATCGGGTTAGATACGCTGACGACAATTAAAGAAATTGTTCAGGGAAACGGACTTTTTTAATCTTATAAGCTGTTCGGGATTTAAATTGTATGTCAAAAAACAATAAAACAATGAGTGGGGTGGGCCTATGAGCCCGCCCCGAATATGCAATTTAAATGCGCGACAGCTTAGGTTATTTAGGATTGGTTATTGGGATTAAACCAAATTGAAAAGTGGGAAAGAAAGTATTATCGATGCGTAAGCCTTTAATAGTTGTTTCTAAAATTTTCTTTATGGGATATAATATTTTGGTACAACACTCAAGCAGCTTTGATCTAAAGCAATTTGGTCACAAGCGGCCCGTTCGTTGCCCTGGAGGCAGATAAAATTTCCGCGTCCTGACAATAAGCCCGCGATTCATTTGTGGGTCAATCTAAAATAGGTACTGAATCTCATTAACTTTAGAAAGTTATATCTCATTAACTTTAGAAAGTTATTAAATCACCTGAAAATACTCTTAGCGATAACATGAAATCAAAAAAATTACTCAATACTCTAGACAAGGCGGCAACGCCGAATTTAGGCGAAGAAACGCTAATTCACCACTCGGTATATGTGAAAAAATTGCGCCCGCTGCTGCCATCTGATGCCTTTGAACCCGATCCCAGCAAGTTAGCAATACTATTCATCAACGCTGCTATTTTATTGCTGGGATGGGGAATTGCTGCTAATCTCGATCGCTGGCCTGTCTATCTTTTAGGGCTTTACTTACCTTTAGCCGTCATCATGGGCAATAGTATCATAGTTTTGCTGTTTAGCTCCCACGATTTGATGCACGGTAGCGTTCAGAAAAAGTCGCGCCTCACTTATCCGATCGCCTTTTTGGGACTAAGTATGCTGTTTATGCCGCCTACTCAGTGGAAAAATCTGCACAACCTCGTACATCACAATAACACGAATTCTTTGGCAGACCCCGATCGCAACTATCTGTACCAGCAACCAGATACTTGGGGAAAATGGATTCAAAATCTGTTTGTCCCGTCGGTGGAAGTCAATCCGGTGTGGTTAATGGTAGGGATGGCCGGTTCGTGGTTAGTGCATAATTTCCGCAATCTCACCTCGGTACTGTTATTTAACGATAAATCTGTCGATTACGTACCGGCGGCCTTTACAGTTAGTCCTAAAGATAGATTGACAATCGCATTTGAATGTCTGGGAATTTTAGGAATTCATGCGAGTATTTTGTTCTACCTGGGATTTCATCCGCTCAAAATCGCTCTCGCCTACTTTTTGCCGATCGCAATTGGTCATGCAGGCGCAATGTTTTACATCTATACCAACCACATGGGTTGCCGGATGACCGCCATTAACGACCCGCTGATCAACAGTATGTCAGTGCGAGTTCCTAAAATATTTGACCTGCTGCACTTGAATTTTTCTTACCACACAGAACATCATATTTTCCCCAGCATCAACTCAGACTATTATCCGATGGTGCAAGAGTTGTTGCAAACTCACTATCCCGGACGAATGAATTTAATAGATGCTGGAGAAGCTTGGCGGTTGCTGATGTCAACACCGCGGCATTATCAAGATGAAGTCACCTTCACTGATTCCTCTGGTACAATGTCCGTGAATTGCCCTTTTCCTCAAAAATAGATGCAGAAGTTATAGTTTAAGTAGGGTGCGTGACAGCCATTAATTTCCTAACTGAGGGCTAAAGAGACCCAAAAGTCAGGAGAATCAAGATTGCTTGCGGTCGCGCACCCTACCTTATAATTGGGATAGCTAACCCGGATTTGATATAATTACCCGAACCAGATATTACTTAATTAGTATTTGGCTTAATAAAACTTTCAATAACTTAACTCAACCTAATAGTAATTATTATTTATTTACAATATAAAATGTTTTTAAATGTTGTTAGAAGTGCTTAATCGTTGACAGTAACATAATATGAAAAGTTCTAGTTATAAATAAAAAAAGTGTAGCATTTAAGTATAAATACGTTTTGGCTTTGCGAGATTATGCTGGAACTACAGACTTTCTTCAATCCCAATTTTTACATAGAAAATAACCCAGAGGTAACTCAAGGTTTAATCTTGGGTAATATCCAAAGTCCATTTGAACACTTTCGGCAATCTGGTCAATTTGCAGGGCTTGACCCAACACCTTTATTTGATACAGACTATTACCTCAAAGAAAATCCAGATGTTCAAGCGGCAGTGATGGCCGGTCAATTCACGGCGATCGGACACTTCATAGAATTCGGTCAACTCGAAGGACGGGACCCCAGCCCGCTATTTGACACGGAACTCTATCTAGAACAACATCCAGGAGTTCAAGATAAACTTGTCACAGACAAACTGACAGGGATAGAACACTACGTTAAGTACGGTCAATTTGAGGGATTCCCGATGCCTGTTCCCGATCGCGCGGGGAACACCCTGAACAAAGCAAACGATTTTGGTTTACTCGATCAAACACAAACCGCCTTCGACTTTGTTGGGGATGCCGATATCCGAGATATCTATCGTTTTGAACTCAACACAGCGGAGGAGTTGAAATTAACCCTCGATAGTATGAGTGGCGATGCCGATTTGCGTTTGGTTCGGGATGTCGGCAATGATGGGGCGATCGATGCTGGCGATATCATCAATATTTCCCAAAAATCGGGTAAAAGTCACGAGTCTCTCAGTCAACTTTTGCAACCAGGAACCTACTTCGCTGTTGTCTCTCAATTTGAGGGCGATACCACTTACAAGCTGAGTTTGTCGGCAACCCGTCCCGACTATTTGCCATCCGACAATGCGGGGAACACGCTAACTGAAGCGCGGAATATCGACATTCTTACAGGCGATCGCGTTTTTGGCGATTATGTAGGGCCTTTCGATCGAGATGATTTTTACAGTTTCAATCTGGAACGGGCTAGTAATTTCAACCTGACTGTCAATGGTTTGAGGGCTGATGTTGATGTCAGCTTACTTCAAGACATTAATGGGAATGGTGCGATCGAAGACAATGAGATTTTGAGCACGAGTTCGGAACCAGGTACTAATCCAGAGACGATTAGCGGAGTTTTGCTGCGCGGAAACTACTTTGTGCGGGTGTCTCGGTTTGAGGGCGAGACAAACTATAGCCTGACACTATCGGCGACGAATTAGCAACCGCTGAAAATTGGTACGAAATCGATCGGGAATAGGACTTACGCACGACGGAATTCGATCGTGGCGATCGACAATCAAGTAATCGCAGCCTTTTGTTTTCCAATAATTTGCGTAAGTCCTGACTGAAAAAGCAATTGCATCTCACTCAATTGAAAGCGCAATTGTGGGGAATGCAAACCTTTTCTCTGGAAACAGCCAATATTAGGAGGCCAAATTATGTTAGGCTTTCAAGATTTTACCCGCACAAACAGTTACGATTACAGTCACGGTTATTCTGGTTTTTACCCTGACATTTTAATGACAACAGCTTTGCTCTCTGACCTTAATTCGCCATATAATTACGGGACGATCGCGGGTGCAACTCCTGTCTCGAATGCAAACAGTGCAAACAGCGATATCGCGGTCGTAGATAGTCTTTTGTCTGAGGCTGTGGGAATTTTCCAGGGGGCTGGCACCAGTGCAACTGCGCCTGTTAGCAGCTATCCTAGCCCGAATAATATTGCAACTGTTGGCAGCGTTGGAGGAGGGCATCAAACTGGCGATCAGCAGGTAGATAGTTTGCTAAATCTAAGCGATCGGGTTATTGCTGATAACAAAATCTGGCTGGATTCACTTCCTAAAGATCCTTTAACAGGTATGCCTGTGAGTTCGCAATCGACTTTAGATCCACAGGTTCAGAGTGCGCTAGGTGAGGCAAATAAACTCCTTGCTAGCGGGAGTCCGCTACTCAATACGACAGGAGGCGGCACGTCTATGGTATCTTTCTTTGAGTCGCTGGGACAACAAACTTCTACGATCCTGAATCCCAACACGACTGATGCCCAACTGAACCAGATTAACAGACAGAATATATGGGCGCAAAAGGTTATTGGAGGTCAAGTGATGTTGGGAGAGACGAATAACAGCATCAACAAAACGGATCAAAGTTTGAATAAACATAGGTTTGATTCATACAACACATTCAATAATGGCCCCGTATATGGTCCCGATTGGCAATGGATTGGATACCAAAGCGGAAACGATGTCTCTTTAGTCTAGCGGCGCTAAACAAACCGGGTTTGTAACGGATATTGAGGGTTTTGGGCCAATATTTTGGGTAAAAACCCGGTTTCTAGACACCCGTGCGTAAATCCTAGTAGGTTTAAGTAAGGTGCGTGACAGCCAATAATTACTTCGCGGTGGCTCGAAGATTTATTGCTGTCATGCACCCTACCTTGAGGTATGCTGCGTAAGTTATCCAACTACATACTGATGCTATTGATTACCAACGAAGGCTTGAGAGCAATGTAAGGAATTACTCGTTTTTGATTGTTGGCATCAATCTTTTGTTCTGCCATATTCAAATTTTGCTGGAACTGTCTGGCTAAAAGTTGGATCGGGGTTCCCGCAAAAACTTCGTCGAAACTCATCCGGTAGAGTTCTCGGAAAGATTTATCGTAATAACCCAAACGGTCATATCGATAAGCTGACAAAGTAAACAGAATTTTCAGTTGGTCAGCCGCTCGCTTGTACGGAGGAAGCAACCGTAAAATGTCCTTTTCAGTAATCACTTCGAGATTGCCCGAAGCAGTAATTTTGGGAATATCTCGGTAGGCTGCCAAGGGCATATTGGCGGCAAAACTCATGTATTCATACTGGGGAAAATTGACTGCTGAATGCTGCGGGCCGCAGGTGAAAATTATAGTTGTGACAATTTTAATTAATTGTTCAACTGTGTTGATGCGCGGAGGCATTCCTTTGACTTTACCGCCACGATCGGACGCTAATTCTTGGGCCCAGGTTTGCAGTTCCACATCTTGTACGATCGCGATCTCCGTCGGGTAAAAGAATTTCAGATAGCCGGATACAAAGGTTTCAATCGCATCCCAAAGCAGCAATCCATCATCTCGGTAAGGGTAGTGAGGCAGTTGATTTGTGTCATCCATTCCCCGATTTTTCAGTTCGGCGGGCAACGCAAATTCATCGAGACTCCAGGTACTGCAAGCCTCTCTAGCTATTTCCATTGTCTCTGGCAAAGTACCGCCTAGCAATTCATCGACGGGCCCGCCGGGAGCGATCAAATAAGAACGCGCCAGCTCGTTGTTGGTCAACATAAAGCGAAAGTGCGGTTTCAGCAACAGGCTCAGCGGGTGATTTTGGGCCAACTGTCGGGCGGTGACGATCGCAATTGGTTCCATCACCAGATGAGTTCGACCTAAATGCGAGCTCATTTCGTGGTGATTGGCATCTGCTACTTGCACGCAGAGTTTCGCAAACAGCCAATCCACAGGAGGATCGAATGGGGTGTAGACATGGCTATCTGGCGTGGGATCTAGTTGAATGGCAATTGGTGTCATTTCACCGCGATCGCGAATTCCCGTCCACCGCCAAGCGAAAAAAGCCCGCGGTTTCGGCAAGAATTTTCTGCCTTTTTCATAGCTTCCGCCTCCTATTTTTGAAGGCGCGCGATAGTGTTCGTCAGTACCCGTGTAATCGGCAACGTAAATGTTTTTTTGCTGCAACTCTTGGCCCAGATCGAATAATGGGTGAAAGCTGGAAATTTGTGCCAGTGTTTGCGCCCGAGGATCGCCGGCATCTAACAAACGAAGCACCATCGGATTTGCTCCAGACAGGCGCTGTTCTGCAAAAGAGCGATCGGTTTGGTAAATTTTGGCAACAGCAGGTAGCGGCAGCAGAGTAAAGAAATCTTCATAGTCTTGGAGTTCGTCGAGAGGATCGAGAAAAGTTCTCGAATCGGCTGCCAGCATATTTGCTGGAAGTTCCGATGTTGCTAATATCCGCTCTCCAATATACTTGCTCGAAAAGTTCTCGACTGCGGGCACATTTTTCAATAATGCCAAAGGTGATAAACTCTCATAGTCAAACTGATAAGCTTGTTGCTGGCGATTCAAGGAATCTTTGCGCTGTTCTTGGTTCGGGTCGTCTTGAGGAAGAGAAGGTTTCATATTGTCTACCATTGTATAAATCAACTCTCTTTTTGTAGTAAAAGATCGGAGATCGTCACTACCGATCGAACATGGAATTTAAAAAGTATTGTGCAGGATCGCGCTTGATATAAGTCTTATTCACCGAGTAATAATCTTATTCCGGATTTTTTTAAATTGAGAAAAATTTCTCAAAAGAAGGCAACACTTTTCGATCCCCGGCGATCGAGGTAGAAAGGTTTCATTCTCCGGATAAGTAGCTCGCACTTGATAACCCCGGCTTCTCACAGAAGTCGGGGTTCGGGGTGTTCAGTTTTTTGAGCTGGGTCTGCTGATTAGCGGTTAGGCACGAACCATTAAATATTGACCGTTGCCGTTATATTCGCCGTCGCAACTCGCGAAATTAGTCCCCAACCAAATTAAGTAAAACCGCCAGATGCGGCGAAATTTGGCATAGTCGATGCCGTAGTCTAAATCTTTGACTATTGCCTGAGAATCGTCAAAGTTTTTTAGCCAGTTAGCAAATGTTTTGGAGTAATTAAAGCCGTTGATATACCATCTTTTAATGGTCTTGAGGTCTTTATTGTGGCTGGGAACGGCATCGTATTTCCAGTAACGGCCGTGGGGGAAAATGTATTTGTGGGTGAAAACGCTGGATATATTGTTGGGAGTGCGAACTGTGATGATGTGAATGAAAACTTTGCCGTTATCCTTCAGGAAAGAGGCCAGTTTTTGGAAAGCCTTGGTTAAATTACCTACATGACAAAAAACTCCGATAGAGAGAATTTTGTCAAATTTTGTCTTGAAGTTGGCGTCGTTCAAATCGCCTTCATATAGGGTAAAGCGACCGGAACTAAGGTAGCTTTCGGGGTCTTGCATTTTCTGACGCATATACTCGCATTGGTGGTGGCTGAGGTTAATCCCAGTAAAGGTGACATTGGGGAATTTGGAAAGAATGTAATTGGGAACGCAACCCCAACCGCAGCCAAAGTCTAAAATATTGTCGCCATCTTGAATGTCTAGCTTCTCAATCACATCATCAATCATTTGCATTTGCGATTGTTCTAGGTTGGCGGCTCCTTTTTCCCACAATCCCATGCTGTATTTAGGATAAATGAGTTTTCCATCGCCTAACATCGGATTCAGCATTGCTTGAGGTAAGTCGTACTGAATCTTCATTAAATCCCGCGGCCCTTCGGCTGTATGGTCTGTTTCTGTTAGTACCCATTCGTAGGGTGCAAGCAGGGACGGGAAATGCTTAAAAAAGACCGGCATCCAGGTATCAAAAAGCGATCGCAATACTGAATCTGGGACTTCTAAGCCGTTGATGTAAGACTCTGCTACTGCCATTTGCACCGTGTTAACTGCACTGACTGCGAGGCGGGTTGCTCCGTAGGCGATCGGACTTTTGGTATGGATATTTCCTACGAGTGGAATGTGGTTTTCGATGCTTTGTAGGGCTGTTGATGAACTCATGGTTATACTGGTTTTAAAGATGTTGCTATTCTATCTCACGAAAATTAGCTGGTTGTTAGAGACCCAAAAAGCTGAAACTATTGCCAAGTCAGGTTTCCACAGCAAACATCCCCAAAATCATAAAAATCTATGGCGGTTGAGGGGAATTTGATAACGGATTTATAGGGCTTTGGGCGATCTTAATTTTATTAAGAATTATGTCAGTCAATTTGAGATTTGAGATTTGAGATTTGAGATTAACTCCAGAGCTTGAATGGCGGTACTTTCACGGTGCGATGGCGATTTTAGTGTTCAGTTATACCATTGTAGATTTGAGAATTGAGAATGAACGATCGGCGAAGAGTTGGACTATTTGAGATTTGAGATTTGAGATTTGAGATTAACTCCACAGCTTGAATAGGGGTATTTTTACGGTGAGATGAAAATTTTAGTGTTCAGTTATACCATTTGAGATGTGAGAATTGAGAATGAACGATCGGCGAAGACTTGGACTATTGCCTAGAGTTGCCTTCTTTTTTTAAAGTGGTGTCAGTTTGGCGGTCGATCTGACGAAACGAGAAGCAAATGCCGATCGCGACTTATAAATAAAACCCTGAAAACCCCGCGACTTTAGTCAGGGGATGAAAGGGGTAAGGAGGCTTTAGCCTCCCAGTCTATTTTCTGAGCTCTCAGGATGGCGCTGTCAAGTAAAACCATGTAAATCTTTGTGAACAACTAGAGGTATATTAAGCCGACTCTGGTAGCATAAGACTATCGTGATGAGGTCGAAGTCATGTTAGTTTTTGAGTTCAAAGCATCGGGTAAAAAGCAGCAATTTGACGCTGTAGACGAAGCAATTAGAACGGTGCAGTTCATCCGCAACAAAGCATTGCGCTTTTGGATGGAAAACGAAAAAGTTGATAAATACGACTTGAATAAATACAGCGCCATTCTAGCGAAGGAATTCCCGTTTGGCGACGACTTAAACAGCATGGCCAGACAATCGAGTTCAGAAAGAGCGTGGTCGGCAATCTCCCGATTCTACGACAACTGCAAAAAGAAAGTCCCAGGAAAAAAAGGGTTTCCGCAATTCCAGAAAGACAACCGCTCGGTAGAGTACAAAACTACGGGCTGGCGTCTGGCAGATGACCGGAAATCAATCACTTTTACCGATAAAAAAGGAATCGGCCAACTTAAATTAAAAGGAACCCGCGACTTGCATTTCTACCAGCGCAGTCAAATCAAACGAGTACGCTTGGTAAGGCGAGCAGACGGATATTATGTCCAGTTTTGCATTCAAGTTGACCGTTCTGAAAAGATTGAAATCACGGGTAACACCATCGGGTTAGATGTAGGACTTAAAGAGTTTTACACTGACTCAAATGGCGTTGCAGTTGATAACCCGCGTTTCCTCCGCCAGGGAGAACGCAGGTTGAAGAAAGCCCAAAAACGAGTTTCAAAACGAGTCAAGGGTTCGCAAAACAGAAAAAAAGCTAGAGCGATTCTAGGGAAGCGCCACCTCAAAATCAGCAGACAGCGTAAAGATTTTGCCGTGAAGTTGGCAAGATGCGTCATCCAGTCTAACGACTGTGTAGTCTACGAAGATTTGAGGATTAAAAATATGGTGAAGAATCACTCTCTAGCAAAATCGATTAACGACGCATCTTGGTATATGTTCCGAATTTGGTTGGAATATTTTGGCAAAGTATTCGGAAGAATTACGATTGCCGTACCAGCTAACGGAACAAGTCAAGAATGCTCTAGTTGCGGAACAATTGTTAAGAAAAGTCTCTCAACGCGAACCCACGCTTGTCGGTGTGGATGCGTATTAGATCGTGACTGGAACGCAGCTAAAAATATCCTGAGTCGGGGATTGAGTACGGCGGGGCACGTCGGAACTTGGATCTTAGATCCGAACGCTTGTGGAGAATTGACCGCTACCGATGTTGAAGTAATTCTGCACCGGCAAGTCGATTCTGCGAATCAAGAATCTCCTCGGCTTTAGCCAGGAGAGTGTCAAAGTTAAGGAATCAGGGGATACAGAAAAAATGCCGAGAAACCGGGTTTGCATACAGGTTCGCTGCAATAACAGATGTCCGCGAGATTCCTCGCTAATTAGCTAGACGCACCATATATGCCACAGATTCACTATCTGCCGGACGATCGCACGATCGAGATAGACGACGACGATATAATTCTCGAAGCTTCCCTGCGTGCCGACATTCCCCACACCCACATCTGCGGCGGTAGCGCCCGGTGTTCGACTTGCCGGGTATTGATTGTCGAAGGTTTGGAATTTTGCTCTCCGCGCACTTCGCCGGAAGAGGAACTTGCCAAAAAATTGCGTTTAGAACCGGAAATTAGGCTGGCTTGTCAGACGCAGGTTGCGGGCGGCAAGGTGATTTTGCGCCGATTGGCGATCGATTCTGAAGACTTGGAATCATTTACCGACGAACTGGCGGGAAAGTCAATTTCTGCTCCTGTGGGTCAAGAGAAGAAAATTGCAATTTTGTTTGCCGATATTCGAGGGTTTACTGCGTTTGCAGAATCCCTGTTGCCCTACGATGTAATTTATGTTTTAAATCGCTATTTCCAAAAAATGGGTTATGCGATCAACCGCAACGGCGGGATGATTAATAATTACATGGGAGATGGTTTGATGGCGCTGTTTGGGTTGGAAAATTCAGACAAGGCGGCGGAACAAGCGGTGAGGGCTGGGGTGGAGATGCTGGAGGAACTAGAGAAACTCAATCCCTATTTTGAGACTTTATACCGTCACCGATTGCGGATTGGGATTGGCATTCACTGCGGCTGGGTGGTTGTGGGGAATTTGGGGGCGTCCAAGAGTCAGACAGTTACGGCGATCGGAGATGCGGTGAATTTGGCCAGCCGCATCGAGGCTGCTAACAAGCAAGTAGGAACGAGTTTACTGATTTCCGAGGAGACTTATCAGGAAGTCAAGGAATTGGCGATCGTCGATCGGCGCGTATTAGTTGAAATTCCGGGGAAAAGTGGCGAATATCCGCTGTATGAAGTAGTCGGGATGCCGCCGCTGCCCGTGGAAATTGAAGAGATTTCCGAGGTCAAAGAAAAATCTATTTGGCAAATTTTTGTCAAAAAGATGCGTGCTTTGTATGCGGTTGTGTACAATTGGATTGGGAAAATTTGGAGTCACATCAAAAAACTGTAGAGCAACTTTTTCGAGTTTGGTTATTTCCTCAAAAATATGAATATCCCCAATTCAATTGTCCGCATTTTTATAATGCTCCCGAACGGTCAGATAGTCGCACAACTGCGAGATAATATTCCAGGTATTGCCAGCCAAGGAATGCTTTCTACTTTTGGTGGTGGCGTGGACATTGGAGAAAGTCCACAGCAAGCAGCAGTCCGAGAATTGGAGGAAGAAACCAGCCTAAAAAGCGATTGCAAAGTTGAATTTATCACAACTTTTCTTTACATAAAAAACAACAATCCCGAATTTATCCAAAAAAATCACCTATTTTTGGCAAAAGTTAGCAATTTTGAAAAAATTGAAATTCAAGAAGGTGTGGGTTTTGTAGTTTTGAGAAAAGATGTCGATTTCGAGAAAGTCAACGCAGGGGAGGGTACTCAAATGGCTTGGAAATTGTTGCAAGAATATTTAAAATCAAATAACCTGTGTATGTAGGTGCGGAGTGCGTAGCTTACACCATAGATAGACAGTGAAAAAATACTCTCTTGCGTAAGTCCTATTTATGTCCGACTGCTTAGCTCTTCTCCGGGAGCGGGATGAAACTATAATAGAGAACTTCTTTACGATGTTGTCAAATACAAACTCAGAGTACGAATTATTGCTACAGCGGGCGATCGCGATCGCAGCCAAAGCTCATGAGGGGCAGGTTGATAAGGCAGGCAATCCCTATCTCGATCATCCGCTATTTGTGATGGAAAATGTAAATTTTCTAGAGGAGAAAATCGTAGCGGTTCTACACGATGCGGTCGAAGATTCTGAACTTACACTCGACCAACTCAGAAGTGAAGGTTTTCCTGAATCTATAGTAAAGGCGATCGAGGCGATTACCAAAATAGAAGGAGAAGCTTATGCAGCTTATTTAGAGCGTGTGATTGCCAACCCGATCGCATTGCGAGTCAAAATCGCTGATGTTACTCATAACCTCGATATTCGTCGCATCGCAAATCCCACAGAGGCAGATTTTCAACGCATTGCCAAATACAAAAAAGTCCTCAGTCAGTTGCGTGCAGCCTTAAAATAATTATTAACCGCAGATATCCGCTTTCATCGTGGCACAGGCATCTTGCCTGTGCGATATCTAGGCATCTTGCCTGTGCGATATCTAGGCATCTTGCCTGTGCGATATCTAGGCATCTTGCCTGTGCGATATCTAGGCATCTTGCCTGTGCGATATCTAGGCATCTTGCCCGTGCGATATCTAGACATCTTGCCCGTGCGATATCTAGGCATCTTGGCTGTGCGATATCTGCGGTTAAAAAAATCCCGAAATCCTAAGCCATCACCATCCCCCCATCCACATTAAAAACCTGCCCCGTTATATAAGCGGCGGCCGCATCTGCCGCCAAAAACTTCACCATCCCCGCAACTTCCTCAACTTCTCCGTATCTCCCCAGCGGAATATACTTCAAAATCTCATCAGACTTGACATCCTTAGTCATATCTGTAGTAATAAAACCCGGTGCAACTGCATTCACAGTAATCCCGCGACTCGCCAACTCCTTCGCCACAGTTTTAGTAAATCCAATTACCCCAGCTTTTGCCGCACTGTAATTAGCTTGTCCGGGATTGCCCATTTGCCCAGCAACCGAAGCAATATTAATAATTCGGCCGCTTCGCTGTTTCAGCATGATTTTACTGGCAGCTTTCGCACACAAAAACACGCCAGTTAAATTCAAATCAATTACCGCTTGCCAATCTTCCAACTTCATCCGCAGCAGCAAAGTATCGCGAGTAATGCCGGCATTGTTCACCAAAATGTCAATTCGTCCCCATTTTTCCATGACATTACTGGTGAGTAAATCTACTTGCTCAGTTTTCGAGACATCTGCTGCAAGTGCGACAGCTTCTCCTCCAGCAGCGACTATTTCTGCTACCACCTCATCAGCAGCAGCACTCGAACTCGCATAGTTGACGGCGACTTTAGCGCCTTCTGCTGCTAGGGCTAAAGCAACGGCGCGGCCGATTCCCCGCGACGCACCGGTCACGACAGCAACTTGACCCCGCAATCTCTGAAAAGTCTCTGGTAATAATTCCATAATTGTATCCTCGCAATCTACCAGAGAATTTTGCACTAAAATCGAGCCAGAACCACAAAAATTATTTGGTCTTATGGCAGTTCAAAAACAGTTCAGCAGTTTTGAGGAGTTACTATCGGGCTCTGACTTGCCGGTGTTGGTAGATTTTTACGCTACTTGGTGCGGGCCTTGTCAGATGATGGCACCGATTTTGGAACAAGTTAGCGGTCAGATGAAAGACAAGCTGATGGTTGTCAAAATTGACACCGATAAGTACGAACAGTTGGCGTCGCAGCATCACATTTATGCTTTGCCGACTTTGGTGCTGTTCAAAAATGGCGCTGAGGTCGATCGAATTGAGGGAGTGATGCAAGCGGCGCAGTTGATCGATCGAGTGCAACCTTACTTGTAGCCGGAGCCAATTATCTCACACGTAGGGTGCGTCAGCCCACATCCGATCGATTATGAATAAGATAATCCTAGTTGACGCACCCTACTGATGAAGACTCCCAGCCACGCTATTATCAATCTGGCAATTCTCGGCAAACCGCAACTGCCGCAAGCTAATCTAATTATTGCGATCGGCGGAATTTTGCCGGATATTCCGATATTTTTATTTTACTTGTGGGCGAAATACATTGCTCGCTTGCCCGCAGCTACAATTTGGTCAAAAGCATATTATGAGCCTTTTGTGCAAAATATTGTGGCTCTGTTTCATTCAATTCCCCTTGCGGTTATTGGTTTGCTAATTGCTTATTATTTTGGCTGGCAAAGCGTGCAAATTCTGTCGATCAGCATGATTCTGCACTCTCTGGGAGATTTGCCGGTGCATAATGATGACGCTCACAGGCACTTTTTTCCGTTCAGCAATTACCGTTTTATCAGTCCGATTTCTTATTGGGATAGGAAGCACTACGGGTCAATTGTTTCTGTGGTGGAAATGTTGTTAGTGCTGCTGTCAACTTACCGCGTTTTTGGTTTTGTTAATTCTTATGCTGGTAAAGGATTGTTGGTTTTGGTGAATGCTTTTTACTTGGTTGGATCTGTGTCTTTGTACGTCCGTTCTTTAGTTTCTCGTTCTTAATTATGCTGCTGCCATTGCTCTCTCACCTGATTGTCGAGATTGTTTTGGCGGAATTGTGCGATCGTACCGGGAATCTAGAAGGTAATGTAAATTATTGTAACAAGATTCGACATTTCTGCATCAACACCTTGACAAAAACTATTTTACTATGGTGAGATACTAACAAGCCAGACAAGTATATGTATCGCTTGTTCGCATCTACAAAACCAAATATGAAATTTTTAAATAAATCGCCCTTCAACAGTCAAGAGCCGTTCCCTATTGGTGAAACGACCTTAATACCTGAATTCGACCTAAATAGCGCAAACTCACTCAATCCTCAAGCCGTTAGCAGCCCTACCCCAGAACCAGCACTCCCCGGACTTCCAGACATTTCTAACAATGACTCCGAAGACACCGCAATATCCTCCAAATCCATCAATTTTAGCCCCACATTAAAGGATTTCAGTTTTACCCCCCCCCGTAAAAAAATCGCCTGAACTCGATACTCTCACTGGCGAACCTGTAAACGAAATACAAATCGACTACTTCGGGAAAGAGGGTATTTTTGCGGAAAGAGGCGCATCTCAACTCGCTCCAACTGCGGCAAATCCCAAAAATCCTCCACTCATTGAAAGTGCCGAACTCAAATTTAAAGACGCAAACAATCAACCTTTTGAGAACAATCTACCAGTTTTGTTTCTGACCGGAAGCAACGTTTTAGCAGACAACTTTGGCGACCCCAAAGGTAGCCAATTCAGCGATTTAGTGGTAAAATTTTATGTGGGCGGCAAAACTTACGAAGGCACAATATTAACCAACCTCAGTCGCGAATTAGCAGACAATCAATTTGAAGTAGCCGTCAGAGTTCCCGACACCGTACCCTTGGGCGATTCCCGGATCGTCCTGGGCCGGAAACAGAACGAAAAAGTCAGTCAAAATCCGGCAGAACCAGCAACAGAAATTCTCTACAACAGCAATTCCTACCGGATTGAAAACGATACAGAATATGTTTTTGGGGCCCAGTGGACAGCGGATAGAATCGCCGTACTCAACGGTTCCGACGCCGAATCTGTCGTAGCCACAACTAACAGCAGCGACTTGCAAATTGGTAACATTGCTGTAGGTACGGACGATCGACTAGATAGAGCCAGAGATTTGACTGTAACCAGCGACGGTTCTCGCGTGTACGTACCTCTAGAAGCTTCCGGTAGAGTCGCTTTGGTCGATCCGATAACCCGACAGCAGGTAGATACTAAAGCGGATGTAGCTGGCTTAAACCCGATCGATTTGCCTAGCGGTGCATCGCCTCGTTCTATTGTACTTGATTCCCGCGACCAATACGCTTACATTGCTGACGGCAAAGCTGGCGGCAATTCCATCTACGTTCTCGATATCAACCCGTTCTCATCCAAGTATCACCAAGTTACCCAAACTATCACAGTTGGTACAGCACCTAGCGGTTTGCGGCAGATGGCAATTAGCAGCGACGGAAAGAAGCTATTTGTTACCGCACCGAACGGTTTGAACAGCCAGATTTACGTTGTAAATATTGACCCCAAAGACCGACCCAGCGACCCAAGTCAGAACCCTCAAAAGTGGAATCAATTAATCGGAACTGTAACAGCCGATGAAGGCGTAGAAGGATTAGCTTCTACGGTCGATCCGCTGAAAATGACCTTTACAAACAGCGGGAAAGATAGCAAAGGATTTGGGGTACTGGATATTAGCAATAGCGACCCTGTAAGTTTTGCTGCTACGACTCGCTATGCAAGTTTAGGGTTGGGTTCCGACTTTGATTACTTCGATGTGAATGAGGGAGTTTCGGTAACAGTTTTACCGGATGCTAGCTATGCGTTTGTTGTGGGTCGCAATAACGATCCGAAATTTTTCGGTCAGGAATTGCCCAGCGTAGATGGAGACCCGCGGGCCGGGAGCAATATCGGCATTATCAAAGACCCGCTGACAAATCCGCAATTAGTAGCAGCAACTCGACCAATTCCCGACGGATTGACTACTGATTTAGTGCTTTCTGGTGATAGCAAGTACCTCTATGCTTCCTATCCCAATTTGAGCGGTGCGAACGGCAAGGTGTATGTTTTTGACACTGAAGAATTCGTGAAAACAGTGACAAACCCCGGTCAATTTCAAATTGATGCTAAAGGTCGGGGTGTCGGGCTGCCTTTGTTCGACAGCACTACCGCACGAAATGCTACGGTTGCTGACCTTTCCACAGTACCCATCGATAATATTAACCCAGCGGTTAGTGTTGCTGCTGACTTCCAGATTCTGATTGATGCAAACAACCAGTATACTTACGGCGTGCCGCCTGGTAGCAAGCGAGCTCCCGTTGCTGCGACTAACTCTCGCGGTTTGGCGGCGACACCGCTGGATTGGTTGGATTTAACTGGCCCGGGCGGGGATACAGAAGACTTGACTCCTACTTTTGAATGGGAATTTGACGAATTGCCCAATCAAAATGTAGAAGAAGTTAACCTCTTCCTCAGCGTATTCGATGAAGGTGAAGGACTGCTGCCGTGGGATGAAGTTGTCGATTTACCAGACCCGAATGGCAACGAATTTCTTTTCAATCAAGGATTGAGCAAACCAGAACAGTTGGATTTACTGACAAAACCTTGGAATACTTCTTTTTACCACAGCCAAGAGAACGACTTCAACCCCAACCGAATTCTGACGGCAACTTGGCAAAGAGATGATGACGGTATTGGCAAGTGGACTTTGGATGGCGGTCAAACATTTATTGAAGGTACAAATACCAGCTTCACGCTACCTGACAACCTCACTTTGACAGCGGGTCAGGAGTACAACTGGGCCGTTGAAGCTTGGAATAAAAATGGCAGCCGGAACATAGAGTTTGGCGATTTTTGGACGCCAATATTGACCGAGCCCGATGATGGTAATGATGTCTTCCCCAGCGTAACTGTGCTGACTCATGGCTTCAAGCCTCCCTTTAGTGCTCCCTTTTTTGATAACCCTGGAATTCCTTCAGAGTTTTACCAACTCGGCAATAGTATTGCCAATGCAGGTGCTGAGGATAACGGTTTGATGATGAGGTACGACCTCGCTACTGGTTATTGGGTTCCTGTTACCAAATATGGAGCGGTTGCGCCAGATTTCCCAGCAGGTGAGAATCCAGAAGACGACGTCGACTATCTCACCAAGTTGGAGAGTTACATAGCTCCATACCTTGACAACAATCAACCGTTAGTGCTGCTCAATGACTGGTCGAATAATAATGAATCGGCAGCTCCTGATTCAGGTTTTAGCGAAGCAGTGGCAGATACTTTCTTTGCTTCCCTCGTGCAGTTAGACCAACTGTTCATTGATGAAAATAGCACGGCAAAACAAGGAGCAATTTTCAACTCACCGCTGCATTTTGTTGGTTTCAGTCGGGGAACAGTTGTTAACAGCGAAATTATTCAGCGTTTGGGTACTCATTTTCCTGAAGCGGGTGGCAAAGAAAACTCTGATATTCGCGACCTTCAGATGACAACTTTAGACCCCCACGATTTCGACCAACCGGGGCTAAATGTGGTGACAGATAATTTCGGCGATTTCCGCGAACCGAAGGTTCAGGTTTGGGAGAATGTCACTTTTGCGGATAATTACTATCAGACAGTACCGAATTTATTAAGCGGTACGGTTTCGCCTGCGGGCCGGGATATTCCCAATCTTCCATCTACAGAAGATGGAAAAACAGCTCCCGGACTTCAGTTTCCGCGAGAAGGTTGGAGGTCAGAAAATCCCGATCCAGATGCTCCGCTGTTAGGAGAACCGGATTTGTCGGTTTTCCTGGGAACCAATAGCAATAACCCAGATTATAATGACAGCCGTGCTGGGTTTACCAAGGAAACAGATCCTACTGTTGGTATTGCCGGCAGGGGAGCCGTACACGGACGTGTTTTGAGTTGGTATGGAGGAACATCTGACTTGTTTCCAACTAACTTCCCCTTCGATGAAGACTTAGATGTTAATCCTATTTTCCGCCGGCGCGGTGATGGGTATCGCGAACCTTTGTTCGATAAGGACTTTTCATTTAGCGAGATTGCGAACAGTTCTGCTCGGGTTACACCTTGGTATACGCCGGAACACAGTTTTGAACATGGTGTTGATGGTGCTCCTTGGGAGGGAATTGGTACGGGGTGGTTTTATTCGGTTTTGGGCGGCGGGAAGGAGTTTCGTCCCCAAACGAATGTAGAGCGCATCCCGGTTGATTTTGACAATACTTATGATGCCAGAATGCGGGGAGATTTTGCGGTTCCTACTTTGTTTAACGGCAATTTCGATGCTGTTTTCAATCCGCAGGGTGGTAATCGGACTATTTTTTCTGATGCGATTCCTGGTTGGTCTTTTCATAATGGTGAAACGTCAGCGAGTGTAACTACAAACAATCTCGTTGATGTGAATCAGCTATCTGCAACGGATGCTCCGGCTTTGGATGCGGAACTCGATAGGATAGGAGTCGATCGGACTCAAGCAAATTATGCTCTGAAGCTACAATCAGGTAAAAGTATTACTCACAACCGTTTTGTGGTGCCTGAGTCTGGAACTTTGCGGTTCAATCTTCACGTACCTGAACTTACCACCAATGGAAAAGTCAAAGTTTCTATCAAAGGCAATGCACCTAGCGATGAATACCAACTGTTAGAAACTGTTGATGGTGGTACGATCGATCTCAGAGCAGCAGATGGTCGCGTCAATCCAGGTTCTTCTGAAATAGCTTACCCCGTAGGCTATCCCGACACCGATACTTACAGGATTGGTTATGGAGACAGAGGATTTGAAACATTCCACGTAGATATACCAGAAGAATTGCGAGGCGAGGTAGCGACTCTCAAGTTTGAATTAACTGACGGCACTGTTTATCTGGATGATGTTTTCTTCCAAAGCATTTCTACCAAACTTGGGAATCCCACCTTTGCCCGGCCTTCTGAAACTACTCACCGTGAAAACTACCTAATCGAGAAGCCACAGTACACGCTTTCATACAACGATGCTACCAAAGGCCCCAATTGGGTGAGTTGGCAACTTAACAAAAGTTGGTTAGGTAATACAACAAGACCATCAGAGACTGTCCCACCTGGCTATCCTCCCGCAGGTTTTCCAGATGGAACTTATCCGGCCAGCCCAGTAGACTATCCCTGGCTTGGAGATAACGATCTGCCTAGTAGCTGGGTGCGTACAGAGGGGCCTGATTATCGGTTGAACCAGCGTGGGATGCAAAAAGGACACATGACTGCTTCTGCCGATCGAAACCGCACCACTAAGGATATTTACTCTACATTCCTCACCTCAAATATGCTGCCTCAGCATCGTAATAATAATCAAGGTGCATGGCAAAAATTTGAACGCAATATTCGTACCTCCCTTGAAAATCCCAGTGTAGCGAGAGATTATTACATTGTTGCTGGCGGATATGGGTACGATCCAAATAACGCGATTGGAAATAAAGTTTCAGTAGGCCCAGATGGTCGCACGGTACTCGATCCTAATGGAACTTGGACAGTGAATCCCAAAGAAATTTTGATTCCTGATTTTACTTGGAAAATTGTAGTACCTCTGGTTGCAGGTCAGAGTATTGACGACATTACAGCTAACACGGAAGTGGTTGCTATCATGGTGCCTAATCGAGCATCTCTGGTTACTCCGAGAGACTTCCCCCTGCCAGGAGAAACCAACCGCCAAATCACGAATTGGAATAACTGGCAAGATTGGCGCGTGAGTATTGATTATTTAGAAAGCTTAACAGGATATAACTTCCTGTCCAACTTACCTGAGACTATTCAAGAGAAAATAGAAGAGAGAGATAACGGATTACTGCCTAGTTAGCACAACACTGATTTCTCCTGAAGCGGATGTACGTCCTGTCTCCGCTTCATTCCTCAATCTCTCTCGTTTGTGAGAGGTGTTCCTCCAGGCATGATAGTGTTTCTCAGATAACAACGACCCCACCAATTATCTTCGTCAAAAATGGCATCTCTCAGGTTGCAGTCGGAAAAACCTGCTTCATCTAAAAGAACTTTTTTGAGGTTAGCACCCTCTAGATCGCAGTTGGACATACCAGATTCCCACAAAATAGCCCCCTCAAGATTAACTCGCTTGAGACTAGAATCTCTGATGGTGGCGCATTGGAGATTGGCCTCACTAAGGTTGGCATCTTCAAGATCGACGGTGTACATACCAGCTTCCGACAGAATAGCCCCCTTAAGGTTAGCTCGCTTGAAACTAGAATCATAAGTGTTGATCAAAGAGAGATGGGAACCACTGAGGTTGGCATCATTCAGGTTAACATTTTTCACGCTGGCATCATATAGTTGAGTACCGCTTAAGTTAGCACCGCTGAGATTAACAAAACTTATCTTAGCTCCGGTCAAATTAGCACCGCTGAGGTTGATACCGCTCAACTCATTTTGACCTGGTTCGAGTTCTTCGAGGAATGTCACTTTAGCAATGTTGAAGTTAGCTCCACTTAAATCAACTCCAGGGAAATCTCTCTCTCCGGCAGCGTAACGTCTATATAATTCTTCAACATCCATAGCTTTTTGATGCAAATTGTTTATACTTTCATATTAGCACTTTCCCGGTTGATTTTGAGAATACTTATGATGCCAGAATGCGGTGAGATTTTGCGGTTCCCACTCTGTTTAACGGCAATTTCGATGCTGTTTTCAATCCGCAGGGTGGTAATCGGACTATTTTTTCTGATGCGATTCCTGGTTGGTCTTTTCATAATGGTGAAACGTCAGCGAGTGTAACTACAAACAATCTCGTTGATGTGAATCAGCTATCTGCAACGGATGCTCCGGCTTTGGATGCGGAACTCGATAGGATAGGAGTCGATCGTACTCAACCAAATTATGCTCTGAAACTAGAATCAGGAAAAAGTATTACCCACAACCGTTTTGTCGTGCCTGAGTCTGGAACTTTGCGCTTCAATCTTCACGTACCTAACCCTAGTGGCGGTCAACTCAAAGTTTCTATCAAAGGAACGGAATCAACCACTGAAGAGTGGCAGGATTTAACCCCGATCGAACTGACGAGGGCTGCCGATCCAGATACATTAATTAACCCGTTAGATCCGAATTCTCTTGCCCGTCCTAATGCGGTTGGTTACTACGATTATAATGTTGTCGGCTACAGAGATCCCTACACCAACAATCTAGCTTACGCTGAACAAGGATTTGAAACATTTCACCTGAATGTTCCTGACGATCTACGCGGCAAACCTGTCTTGTTGCAGTTTAATGTAGAAGGAGACAGTCAAGTTTATCTGGATGATGTTTTCTTTAATAGCATTCATCTCAAGTTAGGAAATCCCACTTTTGCTCGCCCTTCTGAAGATACTCACCGCGAAAATTACTTGATTGAAAAGCCACAGTATTCATTATCTTACAATGATGCTATCAAGGGGCCTAATTGGGTGAGTTGGCAGTTAAACAAGTCATGGCTGGGAACTATTCAACAGGAAGACCTTGAACTCAACGATCCTAGTAAGTATCCTCCTGTTGGTTTTCCCCCTCCTATTCTTGATACTGGCAGTGGAATTACTCTTACTTCTCCTGATAGTAGTTACCGTGCTAACTATTTTGCGGATTATCCTTGGGTAGCCGATCCCACACTCCCTGAGACATGGATAAAAACTCAAGGGCCCGATTATAGGCGCAATCAAAGAGACTTTGATCGCGGTCATATGACTGCTGCTGCGGATCGAAGCAGGACTTACAAAGATATATATTCCACATTCCTAACAACCAACGTACTTCCACAACATCGAGGCAATAATCGCGGAGAGAGTGCGTGGTTTGCTCTCGAAGACTACAGCCGAGACCTTGTTGAGGAAGATAACAGCGAACTCTACATTATTGCTGGCGGTTTTGATTACAGTCCCGCAGTACCTAGAGGTCATTCTGACCTCAGAGAGATCCACAACACAATTTCAACAAATACTCGGGGCAGAGTTGTTCTCGATCCAGATGGTATTTTGACTCCCAATCCGAAAACTATTGGGATACCTAACTACACTTGGAAAATTATCCTTCCCTTAGAACCCGGTCAAGGAATAGCTGATGTCACTGCCAATACGCAGGTCATTGCTGTCATAACACCCAATAGACGCAATCGAAGCACTCCCGATCCCAACTACAGATTGCCAGATAGTCCATCATATCCTAACGGATTTCTTCCCAATGGTGTAACTAACTGGAAAGACTGGCAACAGTGGCGAGTTAATGTTGATTATCTTGAAGAGCTTACAGGATATGACTTTTTGTCAAATGTGCCTGAAGAAATTCAAGAGATTATCGAAACAGATAGTTCTAGCCCTCTTTTATAAATGATTCCTCCTGGCTGATAAGGTACTTACACTTCATCAGTCAGGACTTACTCCAGAGGAAAGAACTTCAGTATCATATTAGAGTGTAAATATATTAAAGAGGTAAGTTATGGACGCAGAACAACCGATCAAAATGTACGCGGCGGGTGAAAGAGATTTTCGTCGTGTTAACCTACAACGCGCCAAACTAAGAGGCGTAAACTTGAGTGAGGCTGACTTCACTGAAGCTAACTTGATGAGCGCTCGTCTGCAAGAAGCCAATCTCAGGCTTAGCATTTTTAAGTCAGCTAAGTTGCAATTCGCTGACTTGAGCTATGCTATTCTGGACGAAGCAGACTTGTCTAATACTTATTTAGAAACCAACCTAGAAAATGCTTCCTTGGAGAGAGCTAATCTAAGTAATGCCAAATTTAGGGGTGGTAATTTGGAATGTACTAATCTCCGGAATGCCAACCTGAGAAATACTCTTTTAGTTGAAGTTAGCTTGGAACGAGCCAATCTGGAAGGAGCAGACCTTAGAAATGCAATTATGGGTGAAACTTGTCTGTATGAGGCCAATTTGAGAGGAGCACTCGTTGAAGGTTGCAATTTAAACGAAGCCTACATGCGAAATACTATCATGCCAGATGGACAAGTTGTGACTGATAAATATGCTGAGATGGAATCTGACGATTAACCAAATCGAGGAGTTGACTGAGCTTGACTTTTTCTCAAATATTCCCTCTGGAGATTGAGGAAATAATCGAATCATAAGACTTTTGACTTTGCTAAGTACATAATCAAAATAAATCATAATAGCGGTTATCAAAAAAATGAGGTATGCTCGGCAATCGGTAATTGGTAATCGCTCGCTCGCATACCTCATTTTTCTAAGAAGCGTTATACCATCTCCAGTACCATTTTCAAGTCAAACTCGATCTATCAATCACTTTAAGATGAATTGTCATTTCTAATGGTGCCATCCGGCATGATGGTATTGCAGAAAGTCAAACGACCTTCTCCGGTGGCTGCAAAGTATGAACCCATCAAGTTGGCTCTCGTCAGATTAGTGCCAATTAACTGTGTACACTCCAGGCTAGCTTCTCTCAAGTCAACATCCACTAAGTCGCTTGCCAGTTCAGCATAATCCAGAATAGCATCACTTAAATTAGCACCAGTCAATATCGTACCCCATAGGGTAGCAGAGTCTAGGTTCGCACTGCTCAAGTTAGCACCGCTGAGATTAACAAAACTCAAATCGGCTCTAGTCAAGTTAGCACTGCTGAGATTGATACCGCTCAAGTCATTCTGACCTGGTTCGAGTTCTTCGAGGTCTTCCACCTCAGCAACGTTTAAATCAGCATGACTTAAATCAACTCCCGGGAAATATCTCTCTCCGGCAGCGTAACGCCTATATAGTTCTTCAACGTCCATAGCTTTCTTATTCAAGCTGTTTATAATTTCATAGTAGCAGCGCTTCTACAGACGTAATGCTGTCCTAAAATCTCAACTCTCAAATCTAAAAACGTTAACTGCGCCGAATATTAAAACAACACCAATCTTGGCGCTTCCACAGAGTAGCGACAATCCAGCCGTGCTGTTCGAGAGTGTCGGCAATTGGCTTAGCTTGTTCGAGCAAAATGCCGCTGAGCACGCCCCAAGTAGTGGGTTTGCTAATTGCAGTGAACTGCGGAATTAAATCAATGATTACTTCTGCTAAAATGTTGCAGATCAAACCGTCGATCGGCTCATCGACCATTTCTTTCAAGCGGTCGATACTGCCGAGCTCTGCAACCAACTGCTGAGAATTAACGCGGTTGAGCAGTCTGTTGCTAATGGTCGATCGCACTGCCAAAGGATCGGTATCCAAAGCATAAACTTTTGTAGCGCCCAACAACACTGCGCCGATCGACAAAATACCCGATCCGCACCCGATATCGGCAATTACGCACTTGCTGTCATCAAAACCGAGCCGCATTTCCAGCGACTCCAGACAAAGTTGAGTAGTAGCGTGAGCACCAGTACCGAAGGCCACACCGGGATCTAAACGCAAAATAATGCGATCTGTATCAGTCGGTAGGGGCAACCAGGCGGGGTTAATTAAAAAGCGATCGCCCACTTCTTGAGGCTGCCAGTGCTCCTTCCAAGTGCTGCCCCAGTCTTCGTCTTCAATCAAATCCCACTGCATCGCAGGTAGGGGCAAACCTGCACACAGAGCATCTTGGCGCAGCCACAGAGACAGAGCGGCCAAATCCAGCAATCGGGCTTGTTCTTCGGGCAAATAAGCCGACATCAGGCAGGAATTGCTTTTGATCTCAGTAGCAGTTCCCCGACAGTTAAATCGTTCCAGACGCCAAAAGATGATATCTTCCAGCGCCGGATCGCAAAGAATTCTAATTTCCCACCAGCTATGTGCCATAACGATTTTAGATTTTAGATTTTAGATTTTAGATTGGCCCAGGGGAACTGGAGACTGGGAACTGGGGAGTGAGGAATGAGGATTGGCTAATAGAAAAATTCCCGCTTTCTTGCCAATTACCAACGATCGATTACCCATTACCAATTATCAGCCCTGGCATCCAAAATCTAAACTCCAAAATCCGTCAAAGATTTACTGTGTAAGCATCCCGAATTCCCGGAACTTTTAGGATCTCCGCCAGTATCCCTTCTGGTAGAGGGTCATCGAGGCTCAAAACCATCACCGCATCGCCTCGCACGATTTTACGGCCTACCTGCATACTGGCAATATTGACATTAAAACTGCCCAATTGGGAACCAATTTTGCCAATAATCCCCGGCATATCGCGGTGCAGGGTAAACAGCATGTGGTGAGTCGGGGAAACGTTGACCGGGAAATCGTCAACACTGGTAATCCGAATTTCGCTGTCGCCGAGCACTGCACCTGTCACGGTGTGTTCGCCGAGGGTTCCCTTGGCCGAGAGGTGCAGGGAGCCTGTGTAGTCGCGAATCGAGGCGTCTCTGGTTTCGACGACGCGAATTCCGCGTTCTTTGGCTTCAATGCTGGCGTTGACGTAGTTAACGCGCTCTCGCAGGGCTTGGGAGAGCAGGCCTTTGAGGGCGGCAACGACTACGGGCTGGCTTTGGTTGCTGGCCAATTCGCCTTGCAGTTGAACGTTGAGGTAATCGACTCGGCCTCCGGCTAGCTGGCTGACGAGGTTGCCGAGGGTTTCGGCGAGTTGCAGGTAGGGTTTGAGTTTTTCGATCGAGTCTGGGAAAATGCCGGGTATGTTGACAGCCGATCGCGCGGGCAGCCCCAACAGCACGTCGCGAATTTGTTCGGCAACATCGATCGCCACATTCACCTGAGCTTCCGCTGTGGATGCTCCCAAGTGGGGCGTCAGCACGATGTTCTGGCCGACAGTCCGCAGCGGGGAATCAGCTTGCAGCGGTTCGTGTTCGTAAACGTCCAAAGCTGCGCCGGCGATCTGGCCTTCTTTGATGGCTTCTGCGAGGGCTGCTTCGTCGATGATGCCGCCTCTGGCGCAGTTTATGATGCGGGCAGTCGGCTTCATTTTCGAGAGCACTTCAGCGTTAATTAAGTGCAGGGTTTCCGGCGTTTTGGGGATGTGCAGGGTGATGTAGTCGGATTCGCGCATCAGCAGTTTGAGTTCTACCAAGCGGCAGCCCAACTGGTCGGCTCTTTCGGTCGAAATGAAGGGATCGTAGGCCAGCAGTTTCATGCCCATTGCTTTGGCTGCGGCGGCGAGGTGGGAGCCGATTTTGCCCAAACCGACGATGCCGAGGGTTTTTTTGTAAACTTCTACGCCGAGAAAGCGGTTGCGTTCCCATTTACCACCTTTGACGGATGCGTTGGCTTCCGGGATGTGGCGGGACATCGAGAGCATCATGGCGAGCGCGTGTTCGGCGGCGGCGATCGTGTTGCCTTCGGGGGAATTGACGACTACAATTCCTTTGCGGGTAGCGGCGGGTACATCGACATTATCTACGCCGACGCCGGCTCTGCCGATGATTTTGAGTGAATTCCCGGCTTCAATGATTTCTTTGGTAACTTGGGTGCCAGAACGGATCATTAAAGCGTCGTAATCTGGAATAATTCGTACCAGTTCTT